>NZ_JAMYRB010000030.1:0-52645 GCF_040321165.1 Mesorhizobium sp. M0500 | reverse complement strand
GGGGGGGCGGTGGGGGTGTTGTGCGCCCCCGCCCCCCCCCCCTATGCTGTCCCCCCCCCGCCCGCCCGGCGGCCGGTCGACAGCGGCGATACCACCAGCGCCATGCCGAACCCCATCAGAGCCATCAGCGGGAATACCCCGATCCAGAAATTGTGGATGCCCCAATAGGCCAGCAAGGCAAGTCCGGCAAAGGCAAGAGCCACAACCAGACTGCCGCTGGCGATCGGAAAGCGAGGCCCGATGCGGTCGGACCACTGGCCGACCGGTCCGGACAACACTGCGATCAATGCCGACAGCGGCAGGAAGATGAAACCGACCTCGGCCGCGCTCAGCCCCCATCCGGCGATCATGAGCATCGGCAGATAGAACAGATTGGCCGACAGCGCGAAATAAAGGAAGAAGGTCGCCACATTGGCGCCCGCGAACGCGCCGATCCGAAACAACGACAGATCGATCATCGGCTCGCGCCGCCGGCGCTCGAAGACGATGAACACGACGAGCAAAACCGCACCGGCGGCAATACTCGGGCCGGACATCAGCCCCTCCCCGTCGCCGCTCATCGAGGTCAGACCGTAAGCGAGAGCTCCGAACGCCAATATGGCGAGTGCAGCGCCGCCGAGATCGAGGCTGCGCTTTTCCGCCGGCGCGTCGGCAGGGACCTTGGCCAGCAGAAGATAGACCGAGATAAGGCCGAGCGGCAGATTGATGGCGAAGATCGCCCGCCAGATGCCGTCGCCGAACGCCGACAGCACGAAGCCGCCCAGCACCGGGCCGAGCGCGGTCGTCAGGGCCGATGCTGCGGCCCAGATGCCGATCGCCCGGCCGCGTTCCTTTTTCGGATAGGCTTTGGCGATAATGGCCAGGCTGCCCGGCACCATGATGGCCGCTCCGACACCCTGGATAGCCCGAAACGCAATAAGCACCGCCGGGTTAGGCGCCAGCGCGCAGGCAAGCGAGGCGGCAATGAACAGGACGATGCCGGCGACGAAGGAGTGGCGCAGGCCGAAGCGATCGCCGGCGGCGCCGCCGACGAGAATGAGGGCCGAGAGTGTCAATGCGTAGGCATTGGAAATCCATTGTGCCTCGGCGAGGCTGGCGCCGAGGTCGACGCGGATCGCCGGCGTCGCAATGGCCAGGACCGACCCGTCGATAAAGCCGAGGGCAGAAGCCAGGATCGCGGCGATCAGCACGAACCGCCGCTGCGCCTGCGGACAGAACGTATCGGCGGGAAGTGAGCCGGTCAGGGGAACGGCGCCGGTACCGACTTTGGTTGGCGTGTGCATGCCGCCTTACCTAGATCGCCGGCGCGCCGGCGACAACCGGCCAGCACGCTGTTCTCGTTGAAACCAGGCCCAACCTGGCCACACAGGCAGGATCACGCCGCTCAGGGTGCAAACGGCAAGTGCCGTGCTAAGCTTCTCGCAGCGCTACAGACAAGGGGGAAATGCCGCATGAAACGACCGCTCGAACCCTCGGCGGAAGGACGCGGGCGCGTCGTCGGCATCACCGACGGCGTGTTCGCCATCGCGCTCACCCTGATCGTTCTCGAGATCAGGGTGCCGGCGCATGAAACGGTGCATTCCGAACGCGAGTTGATCACAGCGATCACAGCACTGGCGCCGCGCTTCCTGACCTATGCGCTCAGCTTCCTGACGCTGACCATCTTCTGGTTCGGCCAGCAGGCGCAACACGGGCTGATTGCAAAATCCGACCGGCGGCTTGCCACGCTGAACCTCTGTTTCCTCGGCTTCATCGCCTTGCTGCCGTTCTCGACCGACCTTCTCGCCGACTTCCTCGAATTCAGGACTGCGGTGCTCGTCTACTGGTTCAATCTTTTGATGCTCGGACTGACGCTGCTCGCCAGTTGGCGCTACGCGGACAAAAACGGATTTCTGGCCGAAGGTGTCGACGCGGAGACCACCCGAACGGTCTATCTGCGCATCGTCAAGGCACAGATCCTGTGGGCCGTCGGCGCTGCACTCTGCCTGATCAGCCCGTTGCTCAGCGTCGGCTTCATCCTGGTGGTGCAGCTGATCTATGCCGCAGCGCTGCGCGCGCCACTGCTGCGCAAGGTCATCGGGTGATTCGGGCGAAGGCGTTGCGCTTTAGTCGACGAACTCCACGATAACGCCGGGCGTCACGATCTTGGCAAGCTCGCGCGCGTCCCAATTGGTCAGCCGCACGCAGCCATGGCTTTCGGTCTTGCCGATCTTGGACGGATCCGGCGTGCCGTGAATGCCGTAGGTCGGCTTGTCCAGCGCAATCCAGACCGAGCCGACCGGGCCGTTCGGCCCCGGCGGGATGGTCAGGATCCTGTCGTTTTCGCCCTGCTTGAAATTGATGTTCGGGTTGTAGGTGTAGTTCGGGTCCAATGCGACACGCGACACCGCATGCGTGCCGGACGGCGACGGCGTGTCGGACGAGCCGATAGTCGCCGGATAGGCTGCGACCAGCTTGCCCGCCGCATCATAGGCGCGGACCTGCTTATTGGACTTGTCGGCGATGATGCGCGCCACCGGCGTCGCCACCAGCCTGCCGAAATTGGCGACCTTGATGATGGTGCCCGGACGATTGAAATTGGCGTCCGGATTGAGCTTGTTCAGATAGGTTTCATCCATATGGAAGCGCTCGGCCAGCGCTTCGGGTACCGACGTGTAGCCCATCCGATCGAGCTGGGCCTTTTGGCTGTAGTCCTCCGGTATCGAGGCGACATAGGGACCGGCCGCATCCTCGGGCGTGATCGTATAGGAGGCGAAGGCATCGCCGCCGGATTGCGCCAGGGCCGCCTGGATGCCGATTGCGTCGGTCGATTTCAGATTGCTGCCGGTGATCTCATTATAGGCGGCGAGCGCCTTGTCGACATTCGAGCCGAAGCGTCCGTCGATGACGCCGGGCGATGCACCGGCACGGTCAAGCAGCACCTGCAGTACCGCCACGTCCTCGCGGGCGCCGAGCGCAAGCGACGGGTCGACCGCCGTCTTGCCGCCAGTGCTTGGCGGCGGGGCTGTGTCTGGCGGTAAGGCCGCCTGCTCGTTCGGCACCGTCGGCTCGACCGGCTCGATCGAGGCCTCGTTGAGCGGCTGGCGCTCGATGGTGCGCGGCCTCACCGGCTGCGCTGCCTCCGGATAACCGTTGCCGTAGCCGTCATCCCGTGGCGCTTCGGGGAAGGCTTCCACCGAATTGTCGCCATTAAGATCGTAGTCGTCGGCCGGCGGCACGATGATCCTGCCCTCGTCTTCCAACTGCCTGCGGCGGTAGCGCGCCATGTCCTGCGGGTCGTCGAGATAATAGCGGTCGTCCTCGACCGGTCCGAGATTGCGCAAGCGCTCGCGGCGCAAGGCGCGGCGGTCGAGCCTGGTCTGCGGCGGCTGGATGGCGATGACCTTGCCGGTCTCCGCATCGACGATGACGCGGTTTCCCCTGGCATCGTAGTAGATATCGAGATTGCCGTTCTGGGCGACAAGAATGCCGCCGCCATTGGCGGCACGAACCACCCGTGGCGCGGTATCCACTATTGGCGAGGCCATCGCATTCGACGCCAGCAGCCCGGCAGCAAGCGCTGAAAGGGTGAAGATGGTGCGCAACATGATGGCCAAATTCTCCGGTCCGTAATTGCCGCCGCCGGCATTGTCTCTTCAAAGCGCCGCGCGTCTTTTTCGACGCGCAAAGGACGCTCTAACGCTTTAAATCTCCGCATCGTGCTTTGCGAAAATCAAAACTCGATTTCGGGCCGATGTGGTAGGCGAACCCCTTCGCCAGCAAATCAGTTGCCAACGATAAGGTTCCAATATGAACCGGGCATGAAGATGGCGGATTTCTGACCGATTAACCGGCAGCGAGTCCCAATTCCTTGCGCGCCTGCTTCGTCAGCTTCAGCACGACAAGACGGTGGCTTTCGCGCAGGTAATCCTTCAGCGCGCCATCATCCATGCTTTCGCCGGTCTGGCGCTGGATCCATTTCATGCCGCGTGAGGCAAGATAGGGCGCGGGCCGAAGGCCCGGCTGCTCCCTCAGCACGTCATAGGCGATGTCGGAGCATTTGAAGGTAACGAACGGCTCCTTGCCCTCACTCCAGCCGCCGATCGCGAAGACCTTGCCGCCGACCTTCCAGACATGGGCGCCGCCCCACTGCACGACATGGGTCGCCGAAGGCAGCGAGGCGCAGAAGCTGTTATAGTCGTCCAGCGTCATCTGCGCCCCGCCAGTGATGTTGGACCATGAACCGAAGGCCGGCGTAACAAAAGGGTATGCCGGTTTTTCGGAAAGGATCATGGTCGAGATTGAAGACAGGAATTCCATCCCGATTCGATCGGGATGGAACAGGCTCTTGGCTTGAGCTCAGGCGGCTGCCTCGGTTGCCACGACCGCGGGCTTCGAGCGGAAGTTCAAGCGGTCGGAGCCGGCGGTGACCTTGACGGTTGAGCCGTCGAGGATCTCGCCGAGCAGGATCTTTTCCGCCAGGGGGTCCTGCAATTCCTTCTGCATCACCCGCTTCAGCGGCCGCGCGCCATAGGCCGGGTCGTAACCCTTGGCCGCCAGCCAGTCGATCGCCTCCTGATCGAGCGAAAGCGCGATCTTGCGGTCGACAAGCAGGTTTTCCAGGCGCTTGAGCTGGATCTCGACGATACGACCCATATCCTGGCGGCGCAGCCGGTGGAACAGGATTACCTCGTCGATGCGGTTGAGGAATTCCGGCCGGAACGAAGCCCTGACGACATTCATCACCTCGTCGCGCACGACGTCGACATCCTGGTCCTCGCCGAGATTGACCAGATATTCGCCGCCGAGGTTCGATGTCATGATGATCAGCGTGTTGCGGAAATCGACCGTGCGGCCCTGCCCATCGGTCAGCCGGCCGTCGTCGAGCACCTGCAGCAGCACGTTGAAGACATCAGGATGCGCCTTCTCGATCTCGTCGAACAGCACGACCTGATAGGGCCGGCGCCGCACCGCTTCGGTCAGCGCGCCGCCTTCCTCATAGCCGACATAGCCGGGAGGCGCGCCGATCAGCCGGGCGACCGAGTGCTTCTCCATGAACTCCGACATGTCGATGCGCACCATGGCGCTCTCGTCGTCGAACAGGAAGCTGGCCAGCGCCTTGGTCAATTCGGTCTTGCCGACGCCCGTCGGTCCGAGGAACATGAACGAGCCGAGCGGCCGGTTCGGGTCCTGAAGGCCGGCGCGCGCACGGCGCACGGCTTTCGACACTGCCTGCACCGCCTCGCCCTGGCCGACGACGCGCTTGCCGACCTCGTCTTCCATGCGCAACAGCTTGTCGCGCTCGCCTTCCAGCATCTTGTCGACCGGGATCCCCGTCCAGCGCGAGACGATATGGGCGACGTGATCGGGACCGACCACTTCCTCGACCATGCCGGCCTTGCCATCCCTGGCTTCAGCCTGCTTCAGCTGCTTTTCGAGTTCCGGGATCTTGCCATAGGCAAGTTCGCCGGCGCGCTGGAATTCGCCCTTGCGCTGGGCAATGGCAAGTTCGTTGCGCGCCTCGTCGAGCTGCTTCTTGAGGTCGGCGGCAAGCCCGAGCTTCTGCTTCTCGGCCTGCCATTTCGAAGTCAGCTCGGTCGATTCCTCCTCGAGGTTCGAGAGTTCCTTCTCGAGCCGCGCGAGCCGGTCCTTCGAGGCATCGTCCTTCTCGACCTTCAGCGCCTCGCGCTCGATCTTGAGCTGCATGATGCGGCGGTCGATCTCGTCCAGCGCCTCGGGCTTCGAATCGACCTGCATGCGGAGCCGCGACGCGGCCTCGTCGACCAGGTCGATCGCCTTGTCCGGCAGGAAGCGGTCAGCGATGTAGCGGTTGGACAGGGTTGCGGCCGCGACCAGTGCCGAATCCGAGATGCGCACCTTGTGGTGCTGCTCGTATTTCTCTTTCAGGCCGCGCAGGATCGAGACAGTGTCTTCGACCGTCGGCTCATTGACGAAGACCGGCTGGAAGCGGCGGGCAAGGGCCGCATCCTTCTCGACATGCTTGCGGTATTCGTCGAGCGTGGTTGCGCCGACACAATGCAGCTCGCCGCGGGCGAGCGCCGGCTTCAGCAGGTTCGACGCGTCCATGGCGCCATCCGCCTTGCCGGCACCGACAAGCGTGTGCATCTCGTCGATGAACAGAATGATGCCGCCGGCGGCAGACGTGACTTCGGAAAGCACCGCCTTCAGCCGCTCCTCGAACTCGCCGCGGTATTTGGCGCCGGCGATCAGCGACCCCATGTCGAGCGCCATCAGCTGCTTGTCCTTGAGCGATTCAGGGACATCGCCATTGACGATGCGCAGCGCCAGCCCTTCGGCGATCGCCGTCTTGCCGACGCCGGGTTCGCCGATCAGCACTGGGTTGTTCTTGGTGCGGCGCGACAGCACCTGGATGGTGCGGCGGATTTCGTCGTCGCGGCCGATGACCGGATCGAGCTTGCCCGCGCGGGCGTCCGCCGTCAGGTCGCGCGCGTATTTCTTCAGCGCGTCGTAGCCCTGCTCGGCGCTCGCCGAATCGGCAGTGCGACCTTTGCGTACGTCGTTGATGACCTGGTTCAGCGCCTGCGGCGTGACACCCGCCTTGGACAGGATGTCGGCGGTCTTGGCCGATTTTTCCATGGCCAGCGCCTGCAATAGCCGTTCGACGGTAACGAAGCTGTCACTGGCCTTCTTGGCCAGTTCCTCGGCGGTCGAAAACACCTTTGCCAGCGGCTGCGCCAGATAGAGCTGGCCATTGCCGCCCTCGACCTTGGGCATTGCCTCCAGTGCCGTTTCGACGCCGAGCTTGACGTCACGGACATTGCCGCCGGCGCGCTCGATCAGCGACGCAGCCAGGCCCTCGTCGTCATCGACAAGGACCTTGAGGATATGCTCGGGGGTGAATTGCTGGTGATTGCGGGAAAGCGCCATGGTTTGCGCGGACTGGATAAAGCCGCGCACGCGCTCGGAATATTTTTCAAGATTCATGCCTGTCTCCTTCCGTCACCGGCCCGCTTCGCGGCACCGGATCAGATTGCGGTGACGGACCCGCCCGTTCGAGCCGGATCCTGTTCACGCAAGATATGGGACGCAAACCACGGACCCTCAAGACGCCTCGACACTGGCGAACGCATAATATTCCGAGCGCGCAAAACAAAAACGGCGGAGATTTCTCTCCGCCGTCCAGGGTAAAGGATGCGCTAAGATCGGCTGAACGTTTTTCCGATCAATTCTCGACGTCTGCGATCACAGCTTGACCGCCGGGGCCTTCAGCCGGCGCTGCATCGACATTGCCAGCGTCGGTATTGCCAGTCTCGGCATTGCTTGTCTCGGCACTGCTTGTCTCGGCACTGTCAGGGCCGGCGTTGTCGTTGCCGCCATTTGCCTGTTCGACATCGAGCCGCGGACGGCGCGGACGCCTGGGGCGGCGTGCCGGGCTGTTTTCGGCCGCGGCTTCGTTGAGCTCGGCCTGGGCGGCGAGACCCGCTGGCGAAAGGTTTTCGAATTGCGGTGCGGGCTCGCTCACAAAGACCGGCTCAGCGGCCGGCACGGGCTCCGCCTGCGCCGGCGTCTCGTCGCGCCGTGGCTGTTCGACGCGTTGGCCACCCTGCTGCTCGCCGCGCGCGCCATACTCGCCGCGCTGGCCGTTCTGGCCGTAACCGCCATTGGGGCGACGGTCGCGGTGGCGTCCGCCATTGTTGTCGCGGCCGTCACGGTTGTCGCGGCCGCCCCGATTGTCGCGGCTGTTTTCCTGGTTCAGCGCCAGCTCGGCCGGCGTGCCATCGATGACCGGCTGCGGGCCGGCCCCGTGATTGGCCGAAGCCGATGCCTCGTTGGCATTGTTGTTGCCGGCGTTGTCGAACTCGTCGCGATCCTCGTCGCCGTCATCGTCGAAATCGTCGCGATTCTGCTGGGCGTTCTGGATCGGCATCTGCGCCTGAGCGGCTGCGATGATGCGGTTATAGTGCTCTGCATGCTGGAGATAGTTTTCCGCCATCACCCGGTCGCCGGAGCTTTGCGCGTCACGGGCAAGGGTTGCGTACTTCTCGGCAATCTGCTGAGCCGATCCGCGGATCTTCACGTCCGGGCCGTTGCTCTCATAGTTACGCGTCAGGGGATTCGGCCCCTTACGATTGTTGTTGTTATTGTTGTTGCCGCCGCCGCCACTGTTGTTGCGACCGCGCATGCGCCTGTTTTGCTGTTGTGGCCTCATTAGACTCTCTTCACTTTGAAATTTTCGAAAAACTCTTCACGAACGGAGGCGCTCATGCGGCCAGCCGTTTCGTTCCTTCACCGGCGTTCGCCCGCATCAATTGCGTTGGCGCCACGTGCCATCCTGTTCCGGTTACTTCACTTGCCGGACGATTCCCGCACGAAGCTTGGGCGTCGTTTGCGCAAGAAGGCAGCTATTTCCAAGGAAAACCGAATCGCTAAGAGCACTGCCTGCTTCGTCTCATCCGGTTAACGCGACCCTAGCCGCATTCCCCGGTATTGCCAAGCGCTTTTTTCGCACTGCATCACGGCTTCCACCGTTCGAACACAAGAACTCTGTCGTTTCCGCCGAGATCACGAAACACCCCGACCGAACGGTACCCGGCCGCGGAGAATATCTCCGTAACCTGTTGGTGCTGCGTATGGCCGATCTCGACCGCAATCCTGCCTTGGAGTTCCAAATACGCTGCCGCTCCCGCGGCGATCTTCCTGTAGGGGCTCAGACCGTCCACACCGCCATCGAGGGCCTGGCGTGGATCGAAACCGCGGACCTCGTCCTGCAGATTTCCAATGTCGTCTGAGGGTATATAGGGAGGGTTTGCGACAATTACATGGTACCGGCCAGAAACTTTTTCAAACCAGTCGGATTTGAGAGGCGTGAACCGGCCGGCGAGCCCCAATTCCCCGGCATTACGCATGGCTGTGGCCAGCGCCTCCTGCGAAATGTCAACGCCGGTGGCGGTCGCGGCCGGAACGGCGCTGAGCAGCGCCAGCGCGATGGCACCGGTACCGGTCCCTAGATCGAGGATGCGGCAGCCGCCCTCGCGTGCCGCCATTGCCTTGACGAAGGGCAGTATAGCCTCGACCAGCGTTTCGGTATCCGGCCGCGGCTCCAGCGTTTGCGGCGAAAGCGAAAGGCGCAAGCCGTAGAATTCGCGGTAGCCAAGGATCCGGTGTACCGGCTCGCCGGCGATGCGCCGCCGCAAGGCGGCTTCGATTACCGCCGTTACGTCCGCATCGACAGCGCGCCCGGGATCGGCGATGGCCTGCGTGCGACTGGTGCCGGAAAAATGCTCGACGATCAGCCTGGCATCGAGCGCCGGATCCGCGATCCCGGCTGCGGCGAGCCGGTTTCGCGCCTCCCGCAGCAGCGGCGCCAGCGTGGCGGGCAGGCTGTCAGCCATCGATGCCGATATCGGCGAGCAGCTTCGACTGGTGATCGGCGATCAGCGCGTCGATGATCTCGTCGAGTTCGCCCATCATCACCCGGTCGAGCTTATAGAGCGTCAGGTTGATACGATGATCGGTGACGCGACCCTGCGGAAAATTATAGGTGCGGATGCGTTCCGAGCGGTCGCCCGAGCCGACCTGCGACTTGCGCGATTCGGAACGTTCCTCGTCCGCCTTGCTGCGCTCGAGGTCGTAGAGCCTGGCGCGCAGGATCTGCATGGCCTTCGCCCGGTTCTGGTGCTGCGACTTTTCCGCCTGCACCACCATGATGCCGGTCGGAAGATGGGTGATGCGCACGGCCGAATCGGTGGTGTTGACGTGCTGGCCGCCGGAACCCGAGGCGCGCATCGTGTCGATGCGGATGTCATCGGCCCTGATCTCGATGTCGACCTCTTCGGCTTCCGGCAGCACCGCGACCGTCGCCGCCGAGGTATGAATGCGTCCGCCCGCCTCGGTCGTCGGCACGCGCTGCACCCGGTGCACGCCGGATTCGAACTTCAGATGGGCAAAGACGCCCTTGCCCGAAACGGTGGCGATGATTTCCTTGTAGCCGCCGACCTCACCCTCGCTGGCCGACACCGTCTCGAAACGCCAGCCATGCGCCGCGGCATAGCGCTCGTACATGCGAAACAGGTCGCCGGCGAAAAGCGCCGCCTCGTCGCCGCCGGTGCCGGCGCGGATCTCGAGGATGGCGTTCTTGTCGTCGGCGGCATCCTTGGGCAACAGCAGGATCTGGATGTCCTTCTGCAGCGCCTCGATGTGATGCTTGACCTCCGGCAGGTCGGCCTCGGCCAAGGCCCGCATCTCGGCGTCGGTGCCCTTGTCGGCGAGCATCGCCTCCAGATCGGCCTGTTCGCGCTCGGCGGCGCGCAGCGCCCTGATCTTTGCCACCATCTCCTGGATGTCGGCATATTCGGAGGCCATCCTGACATAGGCGTCCGCCGCCGGCCCGGCCGACATCTGCGCTTCGAGCATGTCGAAACGCTTGACGACTTGATCCATACGGTCGCGGGGCAGGTTGATCATGGCGAAGTCTATAGCGGTATAGAGCGGTCGTCGGCAAAGGCTTGCAGCAGCGCCCGCATCGGCAGGCCATGCGCCGGCGCCATCAGATTGTCGTCGAAGAACGCTTCCAACTCGCTGAGCGGCAGTTCCGTCAGCATCGCCTTGACCGGGCCGATCGATGCCGGCGACATCGAGATCGAGCGATAGCCAAGGCCGATCAGCGCCATCGCCGAAATCGGCTTGCCGGCCAGTTCGCCGCACAAGGTCACCGGCGTCTGGTTGCGCGCCCCGGCATCGGCAATTTGCTTCAAAACACGCAGGAACGGCGTCGACAGCGGGTCGAAGCGGTCGGACAATTGGGTGTTGCCGCGATCCACCGCCATGACGAACTGGAACAGGTCGTTCGAGCCGACCGAGACGAAATCGACCGCCTTCATCAGTTCGTCGAGCTGGAACAGCAGCGACGGCACCTCCAGCATCGCCCCGAGCTTCAGGCTGGTCGGCAAATGATGGGCAAAGCGCGACAGATGCCGCACCTCGCGATCGATGATCTCGCGCGCCTGCGCGATCTCGCCGAGTTCCGTCACCATTGGCAGCATCAGCTTCAGTTCGCGTCCGCCGCACGCCTTGAGCAGCGCGCGGATCTGGGTGCGCAGCAATCCAGGCCGGTCGAGCGTCAGGCGGATGGCCCGCCAGCCGAGCGCCGGATTTTCCTCCTGGATCGAGCCCTTGAAATAGGGCAGCACCTTGTCGCCGCCAATATCGATGGTGCGGAACGTCACCGGCTTGTCGCGCGCCGCTTCCAGCACGTCACGATAGAGCCGTTCCTGGGCTTCCGCGCGCGGAAAGGTCGAGGCGACCATGAATTGCAGCTCGGTGCGGAACAGGCCGATGCCGGCCGCGCCCGCTTCGGCCAGTTGCGGCAGGTCGACCGCCAGCCCGGCATTCATCAGAAGGTCGACCTGGACACCGTCCTTGGTCACCGACGGCTTCTTGCGCAGCTCGCGGTAGACCTCCTGCCGCCGCGCCCGGAAACGCACTTTCTCGGCATAGGCCGCCTCGAGGTCGGGCTGCGGGCGCAGATGGATTGCACCCTCCTCGCCGTCGACGATGATGGCATCGCCGTTTTCCGCCATGGAAACGGCGCCTTTCATTTGGCCGGCGACAGGTATGCCCATCGCCCGCGCCACGATGACGACATGGCTGGTCGCCGCGCCGTCCTCCAGCACCAGCCCGCGCAGCTTGTCTCTGGGATAGTCGAGCAGCTCGGCAGCCCCCATCGAGCGGGCGACGATGATGGCGTCCTTGGGCAGCGAGGCCGCGACGTCCTCCGGTCCGCGCCCCATCAGCTGCCGCAGCAGCCGATTGGCGAGATCGTCGAAATCGCTCATCCGTTCGCGCAGATACGGATCGGTCATGTGCAGCATGCGGGCACGCATGTCGCTCTGCACCTTTTCGACCGCCGCTTCGGCCGTCAGGCCGTTGCGGATCGCCTCCTCGAGCCGGCGCACCCAGCCGCGGTCGTTGGCGAACATGCGATAGGCTTCGAGCACCTGGCGATGCTCGCCCTCGAAGGCGACGTCGCGGCGCTCCAGCATGTCGTCGATGGAGAGCCTGAGCGAGCCGAGCGACGCGTCGAGCCGCCTGACCTCTTCCTCGCTGTCCTCGTTGAAAAGATTGGTGACGACGATGCGCGGCTCGTGCAGCACCACATGGCCGAGACCGACGCCTTCGTTGAAGGACAGGCCGGTAAAGCTTACCGGGCGGCGCAGATCGAGCTCGAGGCCGGGCCTTGTCAGCCGCTCCAGATCGCCGGTGGCGATCATCTCGGCGATCACCATCGCCGTTGTTTCCAGCGCCTCGACCTCGTCGTCGCGATAATGGCGCATGGTCTTGTTCTGCACGACCAGGACGCCGAGTGTCCGCCCTGCCCGCAGCACCGGCACGCCGAGGAAGGAATTATAGATTTCTTCCCCTGTCTCCGGCAGGTAGGCGAAGGCAGGATGCTCCTGTGCATTGGAGAGGTTGAGCGGCCGCGCCGAGGCCGCGATCGTGCCGACCAAGCCTTGGCCCAGCCTGAGCTGCGCCAGGTGGACGGCGTTCGGGTTCAGGCCTTCGGTGGCGTAGAGTTCGAGCACCGAATCGGCGCGCAGCACATAGAGCGAGCAGACCTCGGCAACCATGTTGGAGGCGATGTCGCGCACGATTCGGTCAAGCCGCTCCTGCGGCTCCAGCGGCTCTTGCATGAGCTCGCGGAGCCGTTTCAGCAAAACGCGCGGGCCACTGGCCGAATCACGCATCGCGGCTTCTTCTCCAATAGCGTTTCAACCGGTGCAGGTTGCCCTGCACAGCGGCACAAACGCAACAACTCAATTAGAGCGCCATCGTCCAATTGGACGCATAAAGACCGCTCCAAGATTTTCGATCCGCTGCATCCTGCCTTCCGAAAATCGATTCCGATTTTCGGGCCGATGCAGTCCGCTACTGCTTATCCAGACCGTACACGGAATGCAAAGTGCGAACTGCTAGTTCCGTATAGGGACCGTCGATCAGGATCGAAATCTTGATTTCGGACGTCGTGATGGCGCGGATGTTGATCGCGCGGTCGGCAAGCGCCTTGAAGGCGGTAGCGGCGACGCCGGCATGGCTGCGCATGCCGATGCCGATGACCGAGACCTTCGACATGCCGGCTTCCGACTGCACCACGTCGTAGCCGATCGTCGCCTTCAGCCGCTCGAGCACGGCGAGCGCCTTGTCGACGTCGCCGGATGGCACGGTGAAGGTCATGTCAGTGAACTTGCCGTCCTCGGAGATATTCTGGACGATCATGTCGACATTGATGTTGGCCTCGGCCAGCGGCCCGAAAATGCCGGCGGCGACGCCCGGCCGATCGCCGACGCGGCGCAACGAAATCTGCGCCTCGTCCTTGGCGTAGGCAATTCCGGTGACGACCTGCTGTTCCACGATCTCTTCCTCATCGCAAATAAGCGTTCCCGGCGGATTAAGCAAATCCCCCATTCCTGGTGCGTCGGGATCGTCGAAGGACGACCGCACGAAAGTACGCACCCTGTGCACCATGGCAAGCTCGACCGAGCGCACCTGCAGGACCTTGGCGCCTAGCGAGGCCATTTCGAGCATTTCCTCGAACGAAATCTTGGCCAGCCGCCGCGCCTTCGGCTCGATGCGCGGATCGGTCGTATAGACCCCGTCGACATCGGTGTAGATATCGCAGCGGTCGGCCTTGACCGCTGCCGCGACGGCGACAGCGCTGGTATCGGAACCGCCGCGGCCGAGCGTTGCGATCCGGTTGTCCGGCCCGATGCCTTGGAAACCGGCGACCACCGCCACCTGGCCTTCGCCGAAGCGCTTGATCAGGAATCCGCCGTCGATATCGAGAATGCGCGCCGCGCCATGCGCGTTGTCGGTCTTGATCGGGATCTGCCAGCCTTGCCAGGAGCGGGCATGCACGCCGATATTCTGCAGCGCGATCGCCAGCAAGCCGGCAGTGACCTGCTCGCCGGACGCGACCACGGCATCATATTCGCGCGCATCGTGCATCGGCGAGGCCTCGCGTGTCCATTGCACGAGCTCGTTGGTCTTGCCGGCCATCGCCGAGACCACGACGGCGACCTCATGGCCGGCGTCGACCTCGCGTTTGACATGACGCGCCACATTGCGGATGCGGGCGATGTCGGCGACGGAGGTTCCGCCGAATTTCATCACGATGCGCGCCATAGAAGCGAAATGCCTTTGACTGGATGCCGGACCGAAGGCCGAAAAGTGGAAAACTGCGCCAAGCTGTGGCCGGGCGCTCAATGCGCGGCCTCCTTAGCCAAATGACAGTCGTTTCGCAAGGCGTGCCGCCGCTGCCGGCCGGGCGACACACCAGCGCAGCATCGCGCCTGCACTGCTTCTTGCCAAAATGGTGCTCGCTTCAGCCCAGCTGTGCCGTGGCTCTCCACAGGCGCGGATAGTCGAGGACGAAACCGAGCGGCGAGACCTCCAGTGTCTCGTGGTAGCCGAACATCGGGGCGGCATAGGCGTAATGTGCAGCATCGACGCGCTGATAGGTTTGCTCGAGGCGAACGAGCCTGAGTTCGGGAAATGCTAGATAGGCTGCCGGCGCGGGCGTCGCCATACCGACATCGAGGGCAAAACGGCGAAGCGCCAAAAGGTTTGTGGCGGGCGTGAAGCCGAGATCGACATCGATGAGACCGTCGACTTCCGCTTGATGCTCGCCGTTCAGCGTCCATTGGCGCTCGGTCAGCCGGTCGATCCTGTAATGCAGCTCTTGCGTGCCGAGAAAGCCGTCGGCGCGCGCCGATCGTGTATGCCAATCGGCGTCGCAGTCCGCCTCGTAGGCGATGCTGCACGGCTCGCCGTCCTGGACGAAAAGCGCGTGTCCCGTGAGGTTCCACCCGGAACTCGCTTCCGACAGAAGGCAAGCGTCGTGGCCTTCCTGGTCAAGCCGGCGCCAAAGAATGGAAGCAACCGCTCGCATCATTGCGCACTCCTCCGAACCCGATGTCTCTGCTTCGTCCGCCAAAGCCTAGGCGTTTCCTTCCGGCACACCATCAACTGACACGTGCTGACACAAATGCAGCCGGCAAAAGGCGGCGCCGGAAGGCATCGCGCCCATTGCACCGCGGCGGTGAATTTCACGCCTTGACATTCGCAGCCTCGCGCCCGACTTCCTAGCGTCCGAGGAGACCACGCCATGCCAGAGCCCCGACGATCGACGATCGATGCCGGAGAGGTGGAACGCTTTTCCGCCCTTGCCGCCGAATGGTGGAACCCGAACGGCAAGTTCCGCCCGTTGCACAAGTTCAACCCGATCCGGCTTGCCTATATCCGCGACCAGGTGGCGGCCCGCTTCGGCCGCGACCCGCGTGCGGCACGGCCGTTCGAAGGCCTGCGCTTCCTTGACATCGGCTGCGGCGGCGGGCTTTTGTGCGAGCCGATGGCGCGGCTTGGCGCCGAAGTGGTCGGCGCCGATGCCTCCGCCACCAACATCGAAGTGGCCAAGCTGCATGCGGCGGAAGTCGGCGTGAGCGTGGATTATCGCGCCACGACCGCGGAAGACCTTGCCGATGCCGGCGAAAAATTCGACGTCATCCTCAACATGGAAGTGGTCGAGCATGTCGCCAATGTCGATCTGTTCCTGGCCAAATGCGGCGAGATGGTCAAGCCTGGCGGCATCATGTTCGTCGCCACCATCAACCGCACGCTGAAGGCCCTGGGCCTGGCCATCATCGGCGCCGAATATGTGCTGCGTTGGCTGCCACGCGGCACCCACCAGTTCGGCAAGCTGGTGCGCCCCGAGGAACTGGAAAAGGCGCTTGCCGGCGCCGGCCTGACCGTCATCGACCGCACCGGCGTCACCTACAACCCGCTCGCCGACCGCTGGCAGCGCTCGAAGGACATGGACGTCAACTACATGGTGCTGGCGGAGAAGGCATCCGTCTGAAGCTTGCGCCTTCTGGCCCCTATGGCCTCTGGCTTTGCGCCTTGGTGGTGATGAACACGCCGGCGGTGATGATGACGGCACCGGCCCAGGTCAGCAGTTGATAGCGCTCGCCGAGGAAGAGGGTCCCGGCAAACAGCCCGACCGCCGCCGCGACGTAGCCGATCTGGCTGAGATAGACCGGGCCGCCGACCGCTTGCAGGCGGAAGAAGAAGGCGAACATCGCCGAGGCTGATGCCACCTGTGCCGCAGCGACCAGCGGCACGCCGCCGAGCGAGCCGAATGCATTGCCGCCAAGCAGGACCGGAATGCCGGCAAACAGCATCAAGGCTGCTGCCAGATGGCTGCCGACGGCGAGCTCGATCGGGCCGGTGCCTTCGGGCCAGTCGACGGTGCGGTAAATGTTGCCGGCGGCGAGGCTGACCGGGATGAGCAGGCCCATCGCAACCCAGAAAAATTCGGCCGGCTGGCCCGCTTCGCCGCGCGTCACCGCCACCATGACTGCGCCGACGAAACCGACGACTATGCCGACGATGCCCAGCATGGTCGGGGGCCTGACGCCGAGCAGCATCGAGAACACCAGCGTGACGACCGGCGACAGCGTGAACATGATGCCGCTGTAGCCGGCGCCCAGATGCGGAATGGCTGAAAACATCAGCAGATTGGGGATTGCATATGAGACGGCCGCGGTGACGAAGAAATAGCGCAGCCTGTGCGGCGTAAGCCGCATGCGCTTCCCGTTGAGCAGCAATGCGCACAAAAGCACGCCGCCGGCACCAAGCGAGATGACGAAGGCCCAGACCATGGCGGCCACGCCGGCCGCCGTCGCGATCTTGCCGAACGGCAGCGTCAGGCCGAGCAGTCCACCGGTGACAACCAGAAGGCCAAGCGCCGAGTCCCAGAGAAATTTCATCGCACCGTCCCGTCGCCCGTTCGCGGCACTTGGCCAATATCGCAAGCTGAGGTAAGATAAGCTAAAGATTCTTCACGTCAAGATACATAACGGTGAGAGACATGGATCGCGCAGCAAAAGCGATCGGGCAATGGAAAAAGGAACGGCCGGATCTCGATGTCTCGCCGATGGCCGTGCTCGGACGGTTGAACGAGGCCGCCTCGCTGATCGCACGAGAGCGGCTGGCGCCGCTGTTTGCAAGTTACGGGCTGCAATCCGGAGAATTCGATGTGCTGGCAACGCTGCGTCGTTCCGGGCCGCCATACGCGCTGACGCCGACGGCTCTCTACGAGGCGACGATGGTGACGTCGGGCGCGATGACCAACCGCCTCGATCGGCTCGAGAAATCCGGCCTGATCAAGCGCGGGCCGCACCCCGACGATCGCCGCGGCATTGTCGTGCAGCTGACTAAAAAGGGTCTGGCGTTGATCGACGAGGCGGTTACCGCTCACGTCGCCAACGAGCACCAGATACTTTCCGGCCTGATACGCCCGGAGCAGATCATGCTCGCACGCCTGCTCGAAAAACTGATAGCGAGCCTGAGTTAACCGAACCGGCCAAGGGCCGCGCCGAGGGGATGGAAAAGGTCAAATCCTGGTCGCCGAGCCTCGCTTGGGCCGGCGAACAGCTCTGATCTTGCCGCTGTTTCCGCCGCCACAGAAAAACTGGTCACCGCCATCGGATTCGAGCCCCGACACGCCTGTTCCCGGCGGCATATCGAGCTTCTCAAGGACCTTTCCCGTTTCAGGATCGATCCGTCTGACATCGCTCTCCTCGCCCTCCCAGGTGCCATGCCACAGCTCGCCGTCGACCCAGCTGACCCCGGTTACGACGCGGTTGGAAACGATGGTGCGAAGGATTGCCCCTGTCTCGGGATCGACCTGATGAATCTTTCGGCCCCGATGCTGCCCGACCCAGAGCGTTCCTTCGGCCCAGGCGAGCCCGGAATCACCGCCATTGCCAGGCGCCGGGATCGACGCCAGCACCCGGCCATTCCTCGGATCGATCTTCTGGATGCGATCCTCGGCGATCTGATAGAGGTGATGGCCGTCGAAGGCCGTTCCGGCGTGTGCCGCGACGTCGATCGAGCGCACCACTTTGCCGCTCGCCGGATCGAAGGCGTTCAATCTGTCGCCTGAGGCAAACCAGACATGCTCACCGTCGAAGGTAACGCCGTCCACGTGGTCGACACCCGGAAAGGGTCCATATTCTCGAAGGATTTCGGCTGCGGATCGTTCCATGATTCCATCCTAGTAGCCCGGCAGTGGGCCGGGGAGTAACAAGATTGTCGGGAAACCCGTCAGCGGCGGGGTCATCCAGCGACGCGCCCGTCCGCGGCCGAACGACTGCACCTTGCCGGCCTGGGCGAGCTGCTCGAGCGCTCGCTGCACGGTACGCGAACTGGCTCCAAGCGCAATCGACAGGGCCGAACTCGACCAAGACTCGCCGTCGGCGAGGAAGGCGAGCACGGCGGCATGCTCTTCTTCGACGGGTGGCGCCAGCACGACGACCTCACCTGCGCGGCGCGGGGCCAGCGCAAAGCCCCGCTTCGTCGCGCTCACATCCGCCAAGCTCCGAAGCTCCGCGCGAAGCCGCCCGACTTCGACCCGTAACCGTGCGCGATGTGATTCGTCCGCGTCCTTTCCGCGGAAAGCGCGCGCAATGAGCGTCGATCTTGCCACGTCCCCCGGCCAGGCTTCGGCCAGCGCGCGGGCCAGCGCGAACAGCACCGGGCGGGTCGCCAGCGAGACGACCGTGTCTGCGACCCGCACGACATTGCGGCATGCATCCACCACGAGCGCCCCCGACGCCAGGAGCGCTTCGACTTCGTCGAGCAGGAGGGGCCGTTCCCCGCCACGCGCGACAAGGCGTGCGGCCGGCGTGTCCAGCACCAGCGATGCGCTCTCCACCTCCGCGATCAGCGCGGGGATGCCGGACGCGCGCGCCGCCCGCGCCGCCAGGCCAAGCGCGGCGCGCGCAGGGCCGGTCCGCAAGCGGCGGATGGCGATGCCGGCGACAGCCAGCTCGTGGGCGGCCCGCGATGCCGGCGGCAGCGGCGAGGGATCGAAGCCGTCCAGCCTGCGCTCGGCTTCGTCGAGATGGCCGATCAGCAGCAGGCGCCGAACGTCGAGGTTGCGCGCATGCGCGGCGTTGACGCGGTCGCCATGCTTTTCAAGCGTCGCCCGTGCGGCGTCGAGTGCCTTGGCCGGCCAGGTAAGGTCGCGCGAGACGAGCGCGATCTCGGCCTCGGCGACGATACACCGCGCGCGGGCCACGGCCTCCCTCGGGCTGAATGCGCGCGCCGCCCTCTTGAGGAGAACCTTCGCCCGAACCAGGTCGCCAAGCTGCGCCATCGCGATACCGCGCAACGCCAGTGCCGGCGCATCGTCGCGCAGCGCAACCCGCTTCAAGGCGCCGAGCGGATCGCCCGCCGCGAGCGCATGCGCCGCCGCCGTGATCAGCGAGTCCATCGGAATCCCGTCACACTTGTCACTCCCACGGCTTCGACATCCGGCGCTAAGTCCATCTCACTAACCAGTCGTATCGACAACGGTGACTGTAGCCAACCTGAGTTGCGGCGCGCCAACCTTGAGTCGCGGCTAGATTGTGCACTAGCTCGAACGCAACGATAAGCACTAGGAGAGACGCAATGAAGATCGAAGGTTCAACCATCCTGGTGACTGGAGCCAATCGGGGCATCGGTCGGGCACTGGTCGAGGAAGCCCTGAGCAGAGGCGTAAAGCGCGTCTATGCCGCAACCCGCCAAGCCATGGCCCACCCGGACCGGCGTGTGACGTCCCTGACCATGGATGTGACCAACGCTGCGCAGATCCGGGAGGCGGTCGAGAAGATCGATGCCCTCGATATCCTCATCAACAACGCCGGCGTATCGCCCTTCGATGACCTCAGCGACCGTCGTGTGCTCGAACAACAGCTCGCCGTAAACCTCTTCGGCTCGTACGACGTTACCCAGGCTCTGCTGCCGTTGCTGGCCCGGTCGCGGGGAGCCATCGTCAACATTCTGTCGCTGGCCTCGATTGCCGCCGTGCCGTTCAGTCCGGCTTACTCGATCTCGAAGGCGGCCTCGTTCTCGCTGTCGCAGTCGTTGCGCACCCTTTTGGCCGGACGGGGTGTCAGCGTCCACAGGGTCCTTCCCGGCCCGGTCGACACGGACATGACACGGGGCCTGGACATTGCGAAGGCCTCTGCGGAGTCTGTCGCGCGGGCAATCCTGAACGGCGTGGAGAACGGCGAAGAGGAAATCTTCCCCGATCCCATGTCGGAATCCCTGGCGGAGGGCTGGCGCAGCAGTGCAGTCAAGGCGCTTGAACGCCAGTTTGCAGCCTATGCGGAAGCAAGCCCGTCAAGTGAAGCAAGCCCGTCAGGCAGTGGGCATGAAAGAAGCAGCGAAACGATTGCCCGCGAGCCCCATCCTTGCTGCTCGGCCTGAAACTGTAGACGCCTGTGCGGGGGTGGCGGCATCGCCGCCCTTCGGCGCCGCCCCGACCTTCACGGCGCTGCCTGGCGAAGAGATGCCTCGCTATGTCTGGAGCAGGTTGACGGATCAGTTGCGGTCGTCGGGGAAGCTTGGAATCGGCAAGAACTCGACGCCGTCTTCGGCCAGGCTCTTGGCCTCGTCCAGCGTCGCCTCGCCATAGATGCCGCGCGGATCGCTTTCACCGAAATGGATCTTGCGCGCTTCCTCGGCGAATTTGTCGCCGACATAGTCGGCATTCTCGCGCACCTTGTCGGCCATGGCCTTGAGCTGCGCCAGCGCCTGCTTCTGCGCCTCGCCCATGGCCAGCGCGATGCTTTCGCGCTTGCGCCCGGTGGAGACGGCAGGCGCCATCAGCGCCTTCTCGACCTTGTGCGAGCCGCAGGCCGGGCAATCGACGAAACCGCGCCTCTTCTGGGTGTCGAAATCGTCGTTGCTGCGGAACCAGGCTTCGAATTCGTGCTCGTGCTCGCAGAGCAGGGAAAAGCGGATCAAGAGGCGGCACCCCTGAGACGCGGCGCCTCCGCCGAACCGGCGTTTACGGCAAAATCGCGTGCGTTTTTGAGATTCGGTATCTTCTTGCGCGCAGCGACTGACTGCGCCGGGTCGATCTCGGCGACGATCACCGCCGGCTCGTCATGGGCGGCTTCGGCGACGATGCGGCCCCAGGGATCGACGATCAGCGAATGGCCATAGGTTTCGCGGCCGTCCTCGTGCACGCCGCCTTGCGCGGCGGCAACCACATAGGCGCCGTTCTCGATGGCACGCGCCCTGAGCAGCACGTGCCAGTGCGCTTCGCCGGTCTGGCGGGTGAAGGCTGCGGGCACCGAGAGCAGATCGGCGCCGGCCAGCGCCTCGGCACGGAACAGCTGCGGAAAGCGTAGATCGTAGCAGACGGCAAAGCCTAGCTTCGCGCCCTCGATTTCGGTGACGACAGCCTCGGTGCCCGGCTTATAAGCGGCGGATTCGCGCCAGCTCTCGCCATTGTCGAGATCGACGTCGAACATGTGGATCTTGTCATAGACGGCAAGGATTGCGCCGTCCGGCCCGAACAAAAGCGCGCGGTTGGCGAGCTTGCCGTCGACGCGCAGAATGGCGGTCGAGCCGATATGCAGGAAGATGCCGAGCTCCTTGGCCAGCCGCCGCGACGTCGAGACGACGATGTCCTTGTCCTCGGAGGTGAAGGAAGCGGCCCGTGCCTGGCTGTCGCGGATCAGCGCGCCGGTCATTTCCGGCGTCTGGATATAGGTCGCGCCAAGGCCTGCCGCCTCGCGCACCAGCCGTTCCAGATCGACCGCATTGCGCTCCGGGCTGGTTCCCGAACGCATCTGGATCGCCGCCGCCTTGAAACCACCCATCGTCATGTCCTTATCTGGCCGAGCCGTTGGCGAGCAATTTGTCCAGCCGTCCTTCCGCCTCCAATTCGTGGAGATCGTCAGAGCCGCCGACATGCGTGTCGCCGATGAATATCTGCGGAAAGGTGGAACGGCCGTGAGCGCGGGAGATCATCTCCTGGCGCAGCTCCGGCGAGAACGAGGCGTCGTGCTCGGTGTAGGTCACACCCTTCCTGTCGAGCAGCCGCTTGGCCGCGGTGCAATAGCCGCACATCATCCGCGTGTAGATCGTCACATCGACCATCGGTCAGCAATCCTGCCTCGTTCCTAGGCTATATAGGCGCCGATTCGTCGGCCCGAAAGTCCCCCGGCAGCACACGCGCAAAGGTCAGTACGTCGACCGCGCCGGCACCGCCCTTCTTCAACGCCTTGGCGACCGCGCGGACGGTGGCGCCGGTGGTGTAGACATCGTCGATCAGCAGCACCCGGCGGCCGGCGATTTCGATCTCCGCCTCATCAGGCACTTTGAATGCGGCGCGAACATTTTCCTCGCGTTCCCGCCGCTCAAGCCCGACCTGCTGGCGCGTGAGTTTGACGCGCCTGATGGCTGATGGCGCGAAAGGCCGCTCCCCGAGCTGCGCCACCGCCCGCGCCAGTTCCGCCGACTGGTTGAACTGCCGTCGGAAGAAACGCCGCCAGTGCAGCGGCACCGGCACGACCACGTCGGCCTCGGCGATGAGCTCGGCACCGGCGCGAAGCATCCAGCGCGCCATCCACGGCGCCAGATCGGTGCGGTCCTGGTATTTCAGCCCTTGCACCATCTGGCGGGCAACGCCGGAATAGGCGACCGCCGCCCGCGCGCGCTCGAACGGCGGCGGGTCGGCTATCGCCTCCGCCGACAGGAAACCCTCACCCATATTGTGGGTGAACGGCGTGCCCATCACCGGGCACCACGGCCGTTCCAGCAGCCTGAGTTTCGGCCAGCAGGCGCCGCACAACACGCCGGGCTGCGAGACATGGCGGCGGCAGCCGGCACAGACCGGCGGGAACAAGAGGCGCGCTGGCCAGCCCAATGCCTTGCGGGCAATGCTCTTGATCGCACTACGCTTGATCTCTGGCATGGGATCGGCCACGTGGTTGGTCCTCCGCATCACTATATCAGAGAGCGAAGCACAAGGACCTGCCCATTGCAGCCTGTAATTGACACCTCGCTCTGGCTGGCGCGCAAGCGCCGGGCACTGGCCCGCCCCATCGCCGGCGCGGATTTCCTCATGCGGCGGGCGGCCGAGGATCTTGCCGACCGGCTCGGCGCCGTCGAACGCAGGTTCGGCAAGGCGGCCTCGTTGTTTTGCCAGACGCCGGCTGCAGCAGAGGTGCTCGCCGAAAGCGGCAAGGTGACGGAAAACGTGCGCGTCGAGGCCGACGCCGCTTTCCTGGGTGGCCAGCCAGGACTGTTGGCGCCGTTGGAAACCGTGCCATTCGAGCCGGAAAGCCTCGACCTCGCAGTGTCGCTGCTGTCGCTGCAGGCGATGAACGACATTCCCGGCATGCTGGTGCAGGTCCGCCGGGCGCTGAAGCCGGACGGGCTTTTCCTTGGCGCCTTCGCCGGCACAGGCACGCTCTCCGAACTGCGCGAAAGCCTGCTTGCCGCCGAGACCGAGCTCTATGGCGGCGCCAGCCCGCGTGTGATCCCGTTCACCGACGTCCGCGACGCCGGCGCACTGCTGCAGCGCGCCGGCCTGGCACTGCCGGTTGCCGACGTCGAGACGATCACGGTGCGCTACGATTCGCTATTTGGCCTGGTCGCCGACCTGCGCGCTATGGGCGAGACCAGCGCGCTTGTCGACCGCAGCAGGCGGCCGGGCACGCGAGCGCTGTTCGCGCGCGCCGCCGAAATCTATGCGGAGCGGTTTTCGGATGCCGATGGCCGCGTCAGGGCGAGTTTCTCGGTGGTCTGGATGTCAGGCTGGGCGCCCGATGCCTCTCAGCAAAAGCCGCTGAAGCCGGGCTCCGCAAAAATATCGCTGAAGACAATCCTGGAAAACCCCGGCGGCCCCTGAGCGGATCCTTGCGCAAAAGCCAAGCGTATCCCACGCAAAAGCTAAGCCGGTCACTGTGCAAAAGCGTTGGCAAGCTTGCTGCTGTTGTCGCTGAACAACCACTGAATGGCGCCGGCAGCCTGGCCAATACCCGCGACAATGGCAAGCGACAGCACGGCGACGATCAAACCATATTCGATAGCCGTCGCACCCCTCTCGTCTTCTAAAAATCGTTGCAGCAAGATTTTCATGGGCGCCATCCCTCTTGCCTGAACCTAGCGCCGACCCGTTAAGAAAGGTTAATGCGACAGGCTTAACGCGCGGTGAACCAGCTGCATTCTAGGAACCAGCTGCATTCTAGGGTCCAGACTCGATCAGGTCAGCAACGAAGACCTCATATAAACTCGGCGGCCTGACCATCCTGAAGATAACCGAACACGCGAAAGCCGTCAGGCATTTCCTCGCCGGGCACATGCACCTTCTTGAGAGCCGAGCGGACAAGTTCTCGCTGGGCGGGCGTTTCGACCTGAATGTCTAAGTGAAGGATGGATTCGTATCCGCCCTCCCTGAAGTGGTAGAACCACTCGCGGTCGGGCTGTGAGTGGTAGCCGTTTGTGGAAAGCGTGCTCCAAGATGGTGGCGGCGTGAGCGCGTACATTTCTAGCCGAAGCTCATCCCATTTTGTGTTGTTCATCGCCGGATTGAGCATTTCGTCGCCTCTCAAAGCCAGAACGAGATCATGGTAGCCAATGCCACCCCAGACAGGAAGTTGGTGGCGAGTTTGTCGTAGCGGGTGGCGATGCGGCGGAAATCCTTGAGGCGGCAGAAGGCGTTCTCGATCAAGTGTCGTCCACGGTATCGCTCTTGGTCGTAACGGATTGCTCTCTTTCGATTGCGCCGTCCCGGGATTGCCGGCGTAGTCTTTCCCTCGCGCAGTGAACGGCGCAGTCGATCCGCATCGTGGCCCTTGTCGCCCAATAGGTAGCGCATCGGGCCAGCGCGTTCGAGTAGGGCTGGCGCTGCCTTCACGTCGCTGACGTTTCCTGCCGTCAACATCAACGCGTAGGGGCGGCCGACGACGTCTGTGAGTGCATGGACCTTAGTTGTCCAACCGCCGCGCGAACGGCCGATGGCCTGCGCTTGGCGCCCCCTTTTGCGCCGAATGCCGCCCGCTGGGCTTTGACGTAGGTGCTGTCGATCGCGGTGCTTTTCGTCACTGCGCCGGCCTGAACCAGCGCATCAAGCATCTTCAGCCAGAAGCCTCGTCGCGACCAGCGGTTGAAGCGATTGTAAACCGTGGTCGAGGGACCATAATCGGCAGGACAATCACACCAGCGGCAACCCACCTTCAGCACGTGCAGGATACCCGAAATCACCCGACGATCGTCCACGCGACGCGCACCACGCTGGTTCTTGGGCAAGTGCGGCTCGATCGTTGCCCATGCTTCGTCCGATAGCCAAAACAAAGCCATACTGCTCTTCCTGATCCACACCCGCTGGTGAATCAGGAAAGCGCCCTCCCTTCAAGGGGCTGATTGGGTTTTGGCCCTAGGAAACAGCCGAATCCTGGAGATCTGTTGAGGAGTCAGCAGTCGCCGCTGCTTCTGCCATCGGCCCGTATAACGCAGACCGAACTGGGCAGCGGCTGCAGCACGCTCTTGCGTAGCGTATAGCTGTCGCGCTGGCCGATCGAGCCGGTGCTCATCGTATCAAGCCCGTCGCGGGCAAACTGCGAGCGGGTCCGGCTGTCGAGGTAGGGCGTCGCGATCAAGGCCAGAGCCACCGCGGCCGAGCCGAACAAGAGGGCGATGCGCAATATTCCCATGCCGGCATTGGCGGCGCCAGGAAGGCGGTCGGGCCAAGGCGAGTCCCAGTCCTTTTCAAGGCTCATGCAAATCGCTCCCCAGCGGTGGAATCGGCGTAACCGCCTAGCGTCAATTTTTCACGGTCAGATAAATCTTTCATTAACGCTGCTGCCAGCGCGTTGCGGCGCTGCCCGATTTACGGCAGGTCGGCCGTTACAGCAGATCGATGAGGAACTGGATCAGCGGGGCATCGGCCGGCGGCATTGGAAAATCGCGCATCTGGCGCGGCCGCACCCATTTCAGCACCTGGCCTTCCTTCGGCTGGGCAATGCCGCGGAATCGACGGCAGACGAACAGCGGCATCAGCAGGTGAAAATCATCGTAGGAATGGCTGGCGAAGGTGAGTGGCGCCAGGCAAGGGATGTCGGTTTCGATGCCGATCTCCTCGTACAATTCGCGGATCAGGCATTGTTCCGGCGTCTCACCGGGCTCGACCTTGCCGCCCGGAAACTCCCACAGGCCGGCGAGTTGCTTGCCTTCGGGCCGCTGCGCCAAAAGCACGCGCCCGTCGGCATCGACCAGCGCGCAGGCCGCGACCAGGAGCAGGCGTTTGCCGATCGTATCCAAGCCGCTCATGCGCCGGGTGGCCGGCGATAGCGATAGCGATAGACTTCGTCGAATCCGAGCGAACGGTAGAGCGCCAGCGCCGGCGCGTTGTCAGCCTCGACCTGCAGCCAGGCTTCCCGCGCCCCGCGCAGCCGCGCCCATTTCAGCGCCGACCGGATGAGATGGCGGCCATGGCCCTGGTTGCGCACCGACCTGTCGGTGGCAATCTCGAACAGGCCGGCAAGGTCGCCGTCATGCACGCAGATCAACGTTGCCAGCGGTTCGCTGCCGGCCTCCAGCGCAAACAGCCCGGCCTCCGGCTGGATGGCGCCGATGATCTCCGACAGGCCCGGCCGCAGCGACACATCCGAGCCGCTCACCTTGAGCGCCGCGCCGATGAAACGGCTGATGTCCTTCAACGGAATCTGGTCCATGGCGTCGTCGAGCGTGGCGTCCGCCAGCGGCAGCCGCATGACCAGCGACTCCGCGAATATGCTCCAGCCCTCGCCGTCGAGGTACTTCGAAAGATCCGGCCCCGACAGCGGCGAGATGCGAAAGGTCAGCGGCCTGCCATAGGCGTCGAACCGACGGCTGGCGCGACCGATGCGCTCGGCAATGTGCTGGATGTCGCCCGGATCGAGCGGATTGACCGAATTCAGCCGCTTGGCCGGATGGCCGGCCGTCAGCCGCACCACCCAGGTGCCGTCATAATGGACGGCGGCCGCCGGCCAGGCGCGAAATCCGGCCGCCTCATAGCGGCGCACGATCGCCAACACGCTTGCCGGATGTCTGGAAGCCAACGCCATCAGCTCCGATAATCGCCGTTTATGGCGACATATTCCTTGGTGAGATCGCAGGTCCACACCGTCGCCTTGCCGCGGCCGATGCCGATATCGGCGCGGATGCGGATCTCGTCGCGCTTCATATACGCCGAAGTCGCCTCCTCGGAATAGGCGGCGTCGCGCTCGCCCTGATAGGCCAGGCGGTTGTCGCCGAACCAGATCGACAGAAGGTCGCGGTCGGCCGGTTCGCCGGCCTTGCCGACGGCCATGACGACGCGGCCCCAATTGGCGTCCTCGCCGGCGACTGCCGTCTTGACCAGCGGCGAATTGGCGATCGACAGCGCGATGCGCTTGGCCGAGCGGGCCGATTTGGCCCCGGTGACGGTGACCTCGACCTGCTTGCGGGCGCCCTCGCCGTCGCGCACCACCTGCAGTGCCAGCGATTTCAGCACCTTGCCGAGGGCACGGCGGAAGGCGCCGAGGCGCGCATCCTTGGGGTCGGAAATTGCCGGCGCGCCGCGCCTGGCGGCAGCACCCGTGGCGAACATCAGCAGCGTGTCGCTGGTCGAGGTGTCACTATCGACGGTAACCGCGTTGAAGGTCTTGGCCGTACCGCGCGACAGGAGGTCCTGCAGCACGGGTGCTGCGATCGGCGCATCGGTGGCGATGAAGGAAAGCATCGTCGCCATGTCGGGCGCGATCATCCCGGCGCCCTTGGCGATACCGTTGATGGTGACGTCGGCATCGCCGAGCTTGACCGTCGCGGTCGCCAGTTTGGGATAGGTGTCGGTAGTCATGATCGCCTTGGCGGCGTCGGTCCACAATTCCGGCTTGCCGTCCTTGACCAGCGCGGCCAGCAGATGGCTGAACTTGCCGGCGTCGAGCGGCTCGCCGATCACGCCGGTCGAGGCCAGGAACACCTCGCCCGCTGTGCAGTCGGCCGCTTTCGCCGCCACCTCGCCCGTGAGTGCGGTCGAGGCGCGGCCCTTCTGGCCGGTAAAGGCATTGGCGTTGCCGGAATTGACGACCAGCACGCGCGCCTTGCCCGCCGTGAGGTTCTGCCGGCAGAAGTCGACCGGCGCCGACGGGCATTTCGACCTGGTGAACACGCCGGCGACCGTGGTGCCGGCGTCGAACACCATGGCCAGCAGGTCGGTGCGGTTCTTGTATTTTATGCCGGCCTCGGCGGTGGCGATGCGCACGCCCTCGATGGCCGGCATCTTGGCATATTTCTTCGGCGCGAGCGGCGAAACCTGTGTGGACATGGAAGACCCCGGGCGGGAAAAATCGCGAAAGGAACGCCGGTTTGCCCGATAGCACGCGCCGGCGCAAGGCGTTTTCACAGCCGTTACGGGTGCCGGACGCCTGACACCTGCCGCGGCCGCAAGCAGGCTGTTGCAAATTTGTTGGCGTCGCTGCGACCCATAGCGCTATGATCCTGCCCCATGGGCAGGCTTGTGGTCTTGGCACTGGCGTTTCTGGGCTTTCTGCTGCTGCGGGCCGATGCGCAGACGGCGCGGCGCGTGGCGCTTGTGGTCGGCAACGGCAGCTACGCCGAAGCCGGCACGCTGGCCAATCCCGTCAACGATGCGCTCGACATCGCCGACAAGCTGCGCGCCATCGGTTTCGAGGTGATCGAAGGCAACGATCTCGGCAAGCGCGAGCTCGAACGCAAGATCGGCGAATTCTCCGATGCGCTGCAAGGCGCCGGTGCCGGGCTGTTCTACTATGCCGGCCACGGCCTGCAGGTCGACGGGCGCAACTTCATCGTGCCGGTCGACGCCAGGCTGGACATGCCGGTCAAGCTGCGGCTCGAGGCGGTGCCGATCGACGAGGTTCTCGACATCATGGAGCAGCAGACCAAGGTCAGCCTGGTCTTCCTCGATGCCTGCCGCAACAACCCGTTTGCCCGAAGTCTCAGCCGCAGCGCCACGACGCGCTCGGCGACGGCTCTCGCCGGCCTTGCCCAGTTCGAGTCGACGCGCGGCTCGTTCATCGCCTTCTCGACGGCACCCGGCGCCGTGGCAATGGACGGGACGGGACGCAACTCGCCCTTTGCGGCGGCACTTTTGCGGCATATGGCCGAGCCCGGACAAAGCATCAACGACATGATGATCGCAGTGCGCCGCGACGTCGTTTCCGCAACGCGCGAGGCGCAGCGTCCCTGGGAGCAGGGGTCGCTGCTCGAGCGTTTCGAATTCGTTCCGGGCGCAGACATTGCCCAGCAACCGAAACCGGCTGTCAGCCCGGCTCCCGCGTCGCAGGTGGCTGCGCTCGAACGCTCCGTCGGCGACGAGGGTGCCATCGAAAAATTCTTGCGCGAAAACTATCTGGCGCCTGATGTCAGGAGAATGCGCGAAACCGTCAAGCGGCTTTACGGTTCGTCGGCCACCATCTACGGCACGCGCTACGACAGCGAGGCGATCGTCAAGGTCAAGACCGACTGGTTCGCGCAATGGGCATCGTGGTCGTTCGGTCTCGAACCCGGCAGCCTTGAGGTGACGCCGCACGGCCAGGACCGTGCCGACGTGGTTTTCGCCATGCGCTACGACTATGTGCCGAAAGACAAATCGGCGCAGCGGCTGACCGGCAAGGCGCGGGTGACGCTGGAACTCGTGCTGGCCGATGGCGCGTGGCGCATTGCCTCGGAAACGTCGCAAGCGCTGGAATGAACATCAGCGGACCGCTGGGTTGATGAACCCGCGAAACGCCCGCTGCACGCCCGGAATCAGCCCCCAGATCATGATCGAGACCATCAGCGGCGCGATGACCAGCGTGCGCTGCCAGATTTGCCATTCCTGCGTCAGCGGAAAAACCACATACAGAATGGCAGTGATCAGCGGATACACGCCGAGCAGCACCAGCAGGGCGAAGCGCAGGCGCGAAAAGCGGGTCACGGCGGTCGAGTTCATCAAACTCTCCTTATCGTTACGGAACGTTTCGTTACATATAAAACGGATCGTTCCGTTTCGTCAAGAGTTGTATATGATGGCTGCTGAAATCGCGGGTAAGGAAGAAGAGATGGGCGAAATCACCGATCCCGGGCGCAAGTCGGCTGGCGCACGGCGTAGCCCGGAAAGCGCCGATGCCATTCTCGATGCCGCCGAGGCGGTACTGGTCGAAGCCGGCTATTCCGGCTTCTCGATCGAGGCGGTGGCGCGCCGCGCACGCGCCGGAAAACCGACGATCTATCGCTGGTGGCCAAGCAAGGCCGCCTTGCTGCTCGACGTTTACCAGCGGCAAAAGCGCGTCGACAATCCCGATACCGGGAACCTTGCGGAGGATCTCGTCGGCTTCCTGAAGAGCTTGTTCGCGCATTGGCGCGACACATCGTCGGGCAGCGTGTTCCGATCGCTGATTGCCGAGGCGCAGTCGGACGAAAAAGCCGCCGCCGCCCTCGCCGAATACGCAAGAGGGCGTCGCATCCACACCGGCCAGATGGTCGAACGCGCCAAGGCAAGGGGAGAGATAGCTGCCGACGTCGATGCCACTGTCGTCGCCGACCTGATCGCCTCATTCGCCTGGACGCATCTTCTGACGAACCGCCTGGACGAGGACGAAGCGACGCTGCGCAGGGCGGTCGGCTATGTCTTGAAAGGCATCGTCGCTGACGATGCCGGCGACGCCACGGCGGTCCGGCGGCGGCGTCGACGCATCATCGCTCGCCCTACCAAATAGAAGCGACAGGGCGGCAGCGCGCCCTGTTGTAGCCCAATCTGGCCTATTTGGCGCTTTCCAGCGCGTCGACCGTCTTCTTCAGGTTCGCATCGGGGATGTCGACCTTGGCGTTGGCGCGCAGCGACTTGACCAGCGCGAAATACTTGTCGCGGATGACCGCCTGGCGCGCCTGGTCCTTGACCTGGTCGAACGCCGGCGGCTGCTTGGTGCGCTTGTCCTCAACCTTGATGACATGCCAGCCGAACTGTGACTGCACCGGCTGGTCGGTATATTTGCCGACCGCCAGCGCAAACACCGCCTTGTCGAATTCCGGCACCATCTGGCCAGGTCCGAACCAGCCGAGATCGCCGCCGCTGGTCTTGCCGCTCGGATCGCTGGTGTGCTCGTTGGCAAGCTTCTGGAAGTCGGCGCCGCCGTCGAGCTGCTTGATGATGGCGTCTGCCTCTTCCTTCGTCTTCACGAGGATGTGACGGGCGTGCACCTCATTGGTGGGCGGCGTGTTGGCGATTTCCTGGTCGTAGCGGGCGCGGACCTCGGCATCGGTAACCTTGTCGACGACGCCCTTCTCGACCATTTCGCCATGCAGCGCGCGCTGCTGCAGGAAGGCCATGCGGCGCTGGAAGTCGGGATCCTTGTCGAGGCCGGTGGTCACCGCCTGAGCCGCCATTACGCGGATTTCGATCGCCGCCGACAGCGCCGCGGCGCGGCGCTGCTCGGGCGGAAGCTGCGCGAACTGCTGCGACAGCTCGCCCTCGGCAAGCCCAAGGTCTGCCTCGGTCAGCGTCTGGCCGTTGATGGTGGCGACCACGGCGTTCGGATCGACCGGCTTGGCCGCCGGAGCGGGTGCTGCCGGCTGGGCAGGGGCGGCTTCCTGTGCCATCAGCGGCGATAGCGAGAGGGCCGACAGCCCGAATGCCAGACCAAGGCTGGCGAGCGACGCGCGGCGGAACAATACTGACATTACGATTATCTCCAAAGCGGGGTAGCTAGAGCGGAATGGCTTCCAGACCAGCAAGATTGTGGCGGAATTTGGCGCGGTCGACAGGGCGAGCGCGGCGTTGACATCGAATGAGCCCCCTCTTATCTGTCCAACGACTTTGCGTCCAGAACCGTTTTCCGGGCGCTTTTTGCGTTTGTCCGCGTTCACGTGGAGTTGATGGGGCCAGCCGGCGCCCGTCGCAATGACTTGGAATGCTATCGAAAGGGCCATTGGATGGTCAGTCTCGGCGGTCTCGCCCGTAAGGTTTTCGGCTCCTCCAACGATCGTCGGGTCAAATCGACCCGGCCGCGCGTCGAGGCGATCAATGCCATGGAAAACGAGATGCGGGCGCTTTCCGACGCCGAGCTTCAGGCCCGCACGGACAAATTCCGCCAGGACATTGCCAACGGCGCCAGTCTCGACGACCTCCTGGTGCCGGCCTTCGCCACCGTGCGTGAGGCCGCCCGCCGCGTGCTCGGCATGCGGCCGTTCGACGTGCAGCTGATCGGCGGCATGGTGCTGCACAATGGCGGCATTGCCGAGATGCGCACCGGCGAAGGCAAGACGCTGGTGGCGACGTTGCCGGTCTACCTCAACGCGCTCGCCGGCAATGGCGTCCATGTCGTCACCGTCAACGACTATCTGGCCACGCGCGACTCCGAATGGATGGGCCGCGTCTACAAATTCCTCGGCCTCAAGGTCGGCGTCATCGTCCATGGCCTGTCCGACGAGGAGCGCCGCGTCGCCTACGCCGCCGACGTCACCTACGCCACCAACAACGAGCTCGGCTTCGACTATCTGCGCGACAACATGAAATACGAGCGCGCCCAGATGGTGCAGCGCGGCCATAGCTACGCCATCGTCGACGAGGTCGATTCCATCCTGGTCGACGAAGCGCGCACGCCGCTGATCATTTCCGGTCCGCTCGAGGACCGTTCGGAAATGTACAACACCATCGACACCTTCATCATCCAGCTGCAGCCGCAGGACTACGAGATCGACGAAAAGCAGAAGACCTCGATCTTCACCGAGGAAGGCACCGAGAAGCTGGAGAACATGCTGCGCGATGCCGGCCTGCTCAAGGGCGAGTCGCTCTACGACGTCGAGAACGTCGCCATCGTCCACCACGTCAACAACGCGCTGAAGGCGCACCGGCTGTTCCAGCGGGACAAGGACTACATCGTGCGCAACGGCGAGATCGTCATCATCGACGAGTTCACCGGCCGCATGATGCCCGGCCGCCGTTATTCGGAGGGCTTGCACCAGGCGCTCGAAGCCAAGGAGCATGTGGCGATCCAGCCGGAGAACCAGACGCTCGCCTCGGTCACCTTCCAGAACTATTTCCGCCTCTACAAGAAGCTCGCCGGCATGACTGGCACGGCGCTGACCGAGGCCGAGGAATTCGCCAACATCTACAATCTCGACGTCACCGAGATCCCGACCAACCTGCCGGTCATCCGAATTGACGAAGACGACGAGGTCTACCGGACGGTCGAGGAGAAATACAAGGCGATCGTCAAGGAAATCAAGGAAGCCCGCGCCAAGAGCCAGCCGACGCTGGTCGGCACGACTTCCATCGAGAAGTCCGAGCAGCTGGCCGAACGCCTGCGCAAGGAAGGTTTCAAGGATTTCGAGGTGCTGAACGCCCGTCACCACGAGCGCGAGGCGGCGATCGTCGCCCAGGCCGGCAAACCCGGCGCCATCACCATCGCCACCAACATGGCCGGCCGCGGCACCGACATCCAGCTCGGCGGCAATGCCGACATGCGCATCGCCGAGGAGCTTGGCGACATGCCGGCCGGCCCCGAGCGCGAGGCCAGGGAAAAGGAAATCCGCGACGACATCGCCCGGCTGAAGGAAAAGGCGCTCGCCGCCGGCGGCCTCTACGTGCTGGCCACCGAACGCCATGAATCGCGCCGCATCGACAACCAGTTGCGCGGCCGCTCGGGCCGCCAGGGCGATCCCGGCCGGTCGAAATTCTTCCTGTCGCTGCAGGACGACCTGATGCGCATCTTCGGTTCCGAGCGCATGGACGGCATGCTGCAGAAGCTCGGCCTCAAGGAAGACGAGGCGATCATCCATCCGTGGATCAACAAGGCGCTGGAAAAGGCGCAGAAGAAGGTCGAGGCGCGCAACTTCGACATCCGCAAGAACCTGCTGAAATATGACGATGTCTCGAACGACCAGCGCAAGGTGGTGTTCGAACAGCGCATCGAGCTGATGGACGGCGAGGGCCTGTCCGAGACCATCACAGAGATGCGCGAAGGCGTCATCGAGGAGATCGTCGCCAAGAACATTCCCGAAAACGCCTATGCCGAGCAGTGGAACGTCGCCGGGCTCAAGGCCGAGATCGCCGAATTCCTCAATCTCGATCTGCCGGTCGAGGACTGGGTCAAGGAAGAAGGCATCGCCGAGGACGACATCCGCGAGCGCGTCAGCCAGGCCGCCGACGCCGCCGCCAAGGAGCGCGCCGAGCGTTTCGGCCCCGACGTGATGACCTATGTCGAACGTTCCGTGGTGCTGCAGACGCTCGACCATTTGTGGCGCGAGCACATCGTCAATCTCGACCATCTGCGCTCGGTCGTCGGCTTCCGCGGCTATGCCCAGCGCGATCCGCTGCAGGAGTACAAGGGCGAGGCGTTCGAGCTGTTCCAGGCGATGCTGGGCAATCTGCGCCAGGCCGTCACCGCGCAATTGATGCGCGTCGAGCTGGTCCGCCAGGCGGCCGATGCGCCGCCGCCCGAGGCGCCCGACATGTTCGGCAGCCACATCGACGGCTTCACCGGCGAGGACGATTTCGAAGGCGGCGAGACGGCCGTGCTGGTCCGCCAGGAGACCAATGCCATCGTCGCCCCCGAAGACCGCGACCCGAAGAACCCGGCCACCTGGGGCAAGGTCGGCCGCAACGAGGCCTGCCCCTGTGGTTCCGGGAAGAAGTACAAGCACTGCCACGGGGCGTTTGCGTAAGCGCCACCTTCCTTCTCCCCGTTCACGGGGAGAAGGTGCCCGAAGGGCGGATAAGGGGCAACGCCGGCGCTTGCGACTAGCCGATCTCCCCACCTGAGGGGGAGATGGCCGGCAGGCCAGAGGGGGGCGCTGTCCCGCCGGTGTTCGTTATTTGCTCGCGGTTACAGGGCGCGTGGTATTAATCGTTGAGCACATCGGCCGTGTATTAGGCGAACCAGTGATCTGCTGCACAGAACCCGGAACTTGGACTACGCTATCAAGGGTGAACGACCTGCGATCCAAGCCTCCACGCGGCGCTTTGATTCCGAATGAGGAATATCAGGCTCGGTGCCTGATGGAAAAAGAGCTTCCTTCTCGTGAACGATGCGCCGACACCTCCCCGGTGCGAATTTGGCGGTCAACTCTTCTGCGTCAGCATAAAAACAGTAGGCTAGGTCTCTCTTGCCCAAGCAAGCAAGAGTATCGCCAATCCACTGTCTGGCATACGCTTGGTTGCTGATGTGATGCCTACTATTGTCGCTTTCTAGGGCCTTAGCCGATTTTCTGTAGCAGACCAATGCATCCTGATATCTTCCTATCATCTGAAGGCAGCGGCCAACATTCCCTAAAACTGTAGGCTCATCGGAAGCTGTATCGTTTGTAGGATTCACAAGATCCGAAATGTCATAGGACTTCACAAAGAATTCGAGCGCCTTTTCCGGTTCCCCACCATCTCTCTGCGCCAAAGCCAAGGTATGAGAGCAATCATAAATAGTGTCAACAGTAGAAGAGTCCTTAAGATCTTGCCCCTTTGTTGCCCATTCAATTGCCTCTGCATGTTTATGCCGTTGCCACAAAGAATAAGCTATCACGTCACAGTACTTAATATATCTCGCTGTTTTTGATGTTAGCGTTCGCCCGTACCTCTCCAGCATGTCGTCTGCATCTAAGAAAGCCTCGCTCTGGTCCAAACAGCTAATTAGCGCTGCCAGCACACCATCAAAGTGCTTCATTGTGGCCGCAGCAACCATCCAGTCAATCGCCTCAAAAAGCTTCTTGGCGACTCTGATGAATTCCTCGGAATGGCCTGAACCTATTAAAGCATCCTCAGCGCTGGCTAATGTGTTGAATGCATCGTCATACAGCCCCGCCTCAATCTCAAGTTCGGCTTTCTGAGACCAACGCTCTAGAAGAGGCAATGGCAAAAAAACACCCAGAAGGGACTCCAACCCACGGATTATTACGACATATTGATTGATCACCGTTTGAATAATTCCAAACCTTTCCGGTCGATCAAACGTCTTCCTAACAAAATGCCTGACAAGCGGATGGAGATCATATAAGTCTGGCGAATTTATTTCTGGCTTTACCACTATTAGGTTAAAAGAAATTAGCGACTTCATCGCTCTCCGAAAATTCTTATAATTTATCTGGGCCGATATGAATTGTTCTATCGTTGCTTCAGTCTCCGGACGCATCGCCTCTGCCATTACCCGCAGAACGGTGCGTTCCCGGTCCGCCAGAGTTCCCCAAATAGAGGACAGTACATCCGGGGTTCCACCACGTTCTCTTCTAATATCCTCGATCAATTTCCTCAACGTGGCCCCAGGAACACGCGCGACCTGCACTGCCAAGAGATCGAGCCAAAATACATGACCATCAGTCATTTGGTGGGCAGCTTCAATATCCTCCTTTGGCACGGAGGTTGACCCTAAACGCTGATGGAAAAGCTCAAGCGTCTCCTCTAGAGAGATGCCTCCCAGCGCAAGCGTGATTACACTCGCTAGATCGTAACTAACTTTCGGTCTACAAGTTATTATGAGTCTACTTGATGTATTTGAGCTAGAAAATTCTCTAACAAGATTATTTAATATACCAACAAACTGCAATTTTTCCAAATCAACATAGTAATCTACATTGTCCAATACAAAAACCAGCGAGAGGTCGAATGAAATTCTTATAAAAAGATCTACTAACTCAGCGTCTGTAGCAGTGTCGAGAGGAGTTTCGTAATCTTCTGCGTTCAAAATTCGCTCAATCGCCGCGATTATCTGAGTTCGAATTCGGTCCCCCTCCTCCTTGCAGTCTCGCCAATCCCAGTGACGAAAGGCTGTATCGCCACGCGATACCGAATGCAGGAATTTGGCAGCGAGTGTCGATTTTCCCTGACCGCCAATACCACATATTGCCACGACCTTTGCGTTGGTGGTTTCAAGCGCCCGAAGCTCTGGCTCCCTTCCTACCCATGCGTCAAAATTCGGTGGCCGGTCACATTCAAGATCCTTGAGCTTAAATTTTGGCTTATCCGGCCTAGCAGCAACTGCAGGTTGGCTACTTCGAGCTTGCGTGACAGTAACTCGGCCCTGCCAAAACTTGGCTAATTTCGGAAGAAAGGCGTGGCAATCGATATTGCTGTACAGTGTCACGCGATTTCTAGCCAAACCAGGATCAAGAACCGATTTTAGGTGCGAGCTGATGGCCGGAGCAGAATCATGGAACGCCCATAATATCTCGGGAAAGGAATCGGAATTTCCAACGATGTTTTCAATAGATGCCGTAAAAACATCCCTCCATCCGCCATATGCCAAAACGACTACGGTTTTATTGGCTAGATATCCAAGTAACGAATTCTGTAGAAACGGCCTTTTTTGAATTAACTGATTACCGGTGTGAAGAGTATCTGTACCGTACCAGTAGCCGTGTATATGCAGCACTTGGTAACCGCTGGCTTTACTCTGGCTGAAGTCACCGTCCGTATGAATCGCCGTTCTCCATGCGGCGGCGCCAGAACGCTTTATTGCCACTGAGATCAGGGGGTCGAAATTTGACGTCACAACCAAATTTCCAAATGGTGCGTCTTGGCTAGACAGTAGGTCCCCCAAAGCTTGCACGCCTGGACTGAGCACCCATCCGTCAACGTTGTCATCAAGGTGGACGAGTTGGTCGTCCTTCAAATCAGCCAGCTTCTCCACGACTGCAGCAGCATCAGGTCCTTTGTAGGCGCCAACCACCGCTTGCCTAATAACTCGGTTTGCGATGTCCTGTCCGCGCCTGCCTTGCAAGAATTGAAACGCCGCCTGATAACGGTTCTCGCTGTCCCGAACTTGGCGGTCGAATTCTGATAGTTGTTTCACATCGGAGGTAAACTGTCCCCGTATCAGCTCAACAACCTTTGATACCCCGGCGACTCCGCGCGCCTCCTCCCCGCTTGGTGCGGTCAAGGGAGCGCCAAGAACAAACACGATCTCTCTTTTTGACGCGACCGCCCCGTTTGTGAGCCTCTCAAGAAGCGCGTCTTCGTCAAAGAAATAGTGATCCCCCAACTCCAGCAAAATTGCCCCCTATGCCCGTCGACAAATGACATCGAATTTCAAGCCAATCACGATTCTGAAGCTATTGGCAATGAATTCTGCTTGACGCGGTTCGATCCGAAACTTTTCAGTATCCCATACGGGGTGCGCGAGCAGCTGGCAGTGCTTTTTTTATCCCCAGATCATCTTCAGGTGGCGAACGTGGTTCCGTGCGAGAGCATGGCAGCGCCAGGTCATCTATCGGGATTACTGGGAGCACAGACAAGCCCTGCAGGCCGAGCCCCCGTTAGCACCGCAATTCCGTCGCCTGCCATTCGTCAATGTCACTGGCATGCCAATGCCCGAGCAACGCCCCCCACCCAACCGTTTCTTAATGTGTCTCCGCTACACCCAACCCCTGTAAATTGGCGGAAAACGGAGAGTATTGGGTGCGCTTTTCCGCGGCGACGACAGCCGGGCGGTTCTTGCCGCAGCGCCTTGCGCTGCGCATAAGGCCGCTGCTTGGCCTGATCGATGCCGTCCTGTTCAGCGCCGGCGCGCGCGGCGAGGCCGGCCGCATGTCGCTGATCGCCTTTTCGGTCCGCATCGTCAGCGCCGTCATCGCCTTCGTCAGCCAGGTCCTTATGGCGCGCTGGATGGGCTCGTTCGAATACGGCATTTTCGTCCTCGTCTGGGTGACCATGGTCATCGTCGGCAATCTCGCCTGCCTCGGCTTCCACACCTCCGTCATCCGCTTCATCCCGGAATATCGCGAGCGCGGCATGATGGCCGAATTGCGCGGCATCGTGCGGGCCAGCCGGCTGTTCGTGCTGGTTGCCTCGACGGTGATCGCCGGCCTCGGCGCGCTCGGCGTCTGGCTACTGTCGCCCTTTATCGAGAACTATTATGTCGTGCCGTTCATCCTCGGCATCATCTGCCTGCCGATGATCGCCATGTCCGACTTGCTGCAAGGGCTGGCGCGGGCCAATTCCTGGGCGCTGTTTGCGCTGTCGCCGACATTCCTGGTGCGGCCGCTGCTGATCCTGGCGTTCATGGCGCTGATGCTGCTGGCGGGCTACGCGCCCGATGCCAGAACGGCGATCTTCGCCGCGATCGCCGCCACCTACGCCACCACGCTCGGTCAGCTCGTCGGCGTCACCTCGCGCATCGACAAAAGAATTCCGGCCGGGCCGATGAAGCTGCATTTCGGCCAATGGTTCATCGTCTCGCTGCCGATCTTCCTGGTCGAGAGCTTCTTCTTCCTGCTCACCAATGCCGACGTGCTGATGGTCGGCGCCTATCTCGATCCCAACGACGTCGCCGTCTATTTCGCCACCGTCAAGACGCTGGCGCTGGTGCATTTCGTCTATTTCGCCGTCAAGGCCGGCGTCGCCCAGCGCTATGCGCAGTTCACCCATGGCGAGCCGCACAAGCTCGCCGCCTTCGCCCGCGAAACCGTGTCGTGGACCTTCTGGCCGTCGCTGGCGATGGCGCTGCTCGTGCTGGCGCTGGGCGAGCCGATGCTGACCCTGTTCGGCCCGGAATTTTCCGCCGGCTATCCGCTGCTGTTCCTGCTGGTGTTCGGCGTCGTCGCGCGGGCCGCCGTCGGCCCTTGCGAAAGCCTGCTCACCATGAGCGGCAACCAGAACATCTGTGCCGCCGTCTATGCCATGACGCTGGCCTTCAACATCGCGCTTAGCGTCGTGCTGATCCCGCTCTTCGGTCTGTGGGGCGCGGCGATGGCCACCGTCTTCGCCATGATCTTCGAGGCCGGCGCGCTGTCCTTTACGGTCTGGCGCAAGCTCGGCATCGCCATGGTCATTTTCGTGCCCGCCAAAGGAGCCGCCTGATGGCTGCCGTCCCCTTGCTCGAGGAAACCAGCGGCGGCCCGGCCGGCGCCATGGTGTCCGGCCTTGCCGGGCTTGCCCGTGAAGCCGATCCCGCCCATGTCGAGATCCTTGCCAACAACCGGCCCGAGCGCAAGCTTGCCATCTATCCGGCCTCCGCCGGCTTCGACCTGGTCGAGGAGCTCGACTATCTCTGTACCCGCACGATCGAGCCCAACGTCTTCTTCAATCCGCGCTTCCTGGCGCCGGCCATGCCCAGGCTGGAGGACCGCGAGGTGCGGCTGGCCGTCATCCGCGACGGCGACCAGTATCGCAACCGGCTGCGCCTGCTGGTGCCGTTCTCGGTCGAGCGGCCGATGGTGCCGCTCGGGGTTCCAGTCATGCGCACCTGGTCGAGCCCGTTCGGCCCGATCGGCACGCCGTTGGTCGACCGCGACGATCCGATCGGCGTGATCGAGGATTTCTTCTCGATGCTGTCCAGGCCGCATCTCAAGCTGCCGAAAGTCTTCGTGCTGCCCGACATAAGGCTGGACGGCCCGGTGGCGAGCCTGCTCGCCAGCGTCGCCGAAACGCGCGGCCTGACGCTGGTCACCACCGGCAAGGCCGAGCGCCCGGTGCTCGAAAGCGCGCTCGACGGCGAGGAATATCTGAAGGCCTCGCTGCGCGCCCACCATTATCGCGAGTTCCGTCGCCTGAAACGCCGCCTCGCCGACCTCGGCCGGCTGCAGCATGTGGTGGCGCGCGGGCCGGACGAGATCCGCCATGCCATCGAAAATTTCCTGACGCTGGAGGCAGCCGGCTGGAAAGGCCGCGAGCGCACCGCCATGGCGATCGACCGCTACCGCGCCGCCTTCGCCCGCGAAGCGGTGCACCGGCTGGCCGAGCAGGATCTCTGCCGCATCCATTCGCTGACGCTCGACGGCCGCACCATCGCCTGCCTGGTCGTCTTCGTCGAGGCCGGCGTCGCCTACACCTGGAAGACCGCCTATGACGAGACGCTCGCCGCCTATTCGCCGGGCACGCTGCTGATGATCGAGGTGACCAGGCAGCATCTCGACGACCCCAACATCATGATGACCGATTCCTGCGCGGTGCCCGACCATCCGGTGATGAGCCGGCTGTGGAGCGAACGCAAGCCGATGGGCACGCTGGTGATCGGGCTGACGCCGGATGCCGACCGCCCCGCCCGCCAGGCGGCGTCGCAGCTTCACCTCTACCGCGAAACCCGCAACATGGCGCGCCTGCTGCGCAACCGGATGAGGAGCCTGCTGCGCCGGCGCTAGTGCATGGGGTCCAAAGTGGGCCCGACCGTCCGTCTCTGCACCGTCGGCCCGCTCGGGCCTAGGTCGTCAGGGTTAATTCTCCCGATCAGCGGAAAGGATTAGCATCGACGCAGTCCCAACCGGGATGAGGCGATCAATTTCGGCCGCGCGTCCAGCATCACTGCCGCCTCGGTCCTGCACGGCCAGAAGAAAAAAATCTGGGAGGAATGCATGATGAAAACAACTCACCTCAGGCGTGTCGGTATCCTCGCCTTGGCAGGTCTCATTGGCGCGTGTCTGAACGCCGCCACTCCTCGGGCGGCCGAACCCGACAAAGCCGAGATCGATGCCCTGCGTAAATCGCTGTCCAGGTATGAAGACTACAAGGTTGCCATTCGCGAGCTTTATCTATCGACGGTAGGATGCGTCTTCTACAGCGGCGAAAAGGTAGAGGGGGCGATGGATTACCCGAAGGGCGCGATGGGCATCCATTTCGTCAACGTCACGACTGTCGGCCCGACCGCGGATCCGACGCGCCCCAATGTGCTGATCTATGAGCCGGTCGGCGGCGAATTGCGCCTGGTCGGCGCGGAATGGCTCGTGCCCTTGACGCCGGACACAAAGGAGCCGCCGAAGCTCTTCGGCCAGACATTCCAGGGGCCGATGGAGGGGCATTATCCGCTCATCCCGAAGGAGTTCCACCACTACGACCTTCACGCCTGGCTGTTCAAGGACAACCCGCTCGGAATGTTCAGCCCGACGAACCCGGACGTGAAATGCGACAACTATCCGTTTCCGATGCCTGAGCAGCCGACCAAGATGGTGCCGGGGCCAATGTAATAGCGGCCGGGCTGCGATCCGAGCCTACCAGGAAAGGCAGCCGGACCTCAAAGGCGTTATCCCGGAGGACGCTCCTGGGATAACGTCCAACCAAAAGTCCGTGCTCGGAACTTCGGACTCGTTTTGCCGTTTTGGCAATCACGACACTGCCGCGAATTCACAAGGCGTTCCAAGGAGCCGACCGCGAAACGACGGGAGGACCAAGTGAAAAGTCTGATCCAGACAGGATTATCCGCAGCCGTTTCGGGTACGATCGTCAGCTTCGCCACGACAGCTGCATTGGCCCTGCTTGCCAGGCGGGAAGGCAAAGGCGCCCTGCAGCCCACGAATGCGACCAGCCACTGGCTCTATGGCGAGCAAGCCGCGTCCGTGCGGCGCGGCGACGTGGCGCACACGCTCGTCGGCTATGGCACGCATCACGCTTCCTCCATGTTCTGGGCATTCCTTTTCGAACTATGGCTCGCCTCGAGGCCGCCGCGTCCGTCGCTTCTGATATTTCGCGATGCGTTGGCGGCAGCGGCCATTGCCGCGGCAACAGATTGGCAACAGATTATGGCTTCGTGCCGAAGCGGTTGACGCCAGGTTGGGAGACGGTGCTGCCGAAGCGATCTATCGCGGCGACTTTTGCGGTGATGGCGGTCGGTCTAGCGATGGGCGGCATGATCAACAAGGAATTGCGCCGGCAGCATTAGGGACAGGGATTTGAGACAGATGCTTCGCACGGCGCGTTCACATCATCGCGACGGGCGGATCGCCGCGCTCGTCCCATTCTGCGGCATCTCCACCTCATCGGGAACCTTTCTCAAGGGACATGGTTCCGAATGTGCGGCGAAAGCGTGCTGCTCATTCCTGCTATCGCCAAGGAGATTCGACCATGAAGCTTCGCGAGTTGTTGGATCAAGTAAAGGACCTGCCGCCGGACACCTTGGTCTGTGCCGCCGAAATCGATGAAGCCTTTGCAGTCAACGTTGTTGGCGTTGAAGCTGTCGAGAGCGCCAGAATCCAAAGCCGCAAACCGGATGGCACCGAAGCTGTCGAACTCGCCAACGGGACCGACAAAGTCATCGTGATCCGCTGGTGAAAACCGGGGAAGTTGCGTTCAACAGCATGACGTTCCGCTCCACTGTGGGGCGCTGAATTGCGAATGCTGGCAGCGTATCGATGGCGGCGGTCGCCTATGGCTTGGCGGGCATGGCTTGGACGAAAGCCGCCATCTGGCGTTCGAGCGCTTTGAACGCGCTGCCGCGCCAGCTCTCGGCCATGGAGGCCGATTTCGGATCAGGGAAGATTTCCTCCTCCCCTCGCGCCATGCCGTCCAGGATACCTTTCGCGACGCTCTCCGCGGAGCTCTTCGGTATATCGGCGTCTCTGCTCATGTCGGTGTCTATGGGACCGGACAGGACTGCATGAACGCTCACGCCACGAGCGCCGGCGAGAGCACGCAGCGATTGCGTCATGGAAAACGCGGCGGCCTTCGATAGTGAGTAAGACGGAATAATCGGGAAGGGAACGAGAGCCGCTTCCGACAGGATGTTGACCACGGCGCCGCGCGAATTCGTGAGCAGCGGCAGGAATGCGTGGGTTACGCCATGCACGCCGAGCAGGTTGACGGCGAGGTGTCGCTCGAGCGCAGCACGATCGCCAAGATCGTCGTAGAGCCCGATGCCGGCGTTGTTGATGAGGATATCGAGAGACCCGATCCGCTCGACAGCCGCCCCAATCTGCACCGCATCGGTCACGTCCAGGATCAGCGGCGTGACGCGCCGATCCGCGTGGGCGAGCGGTTTGCGCGCGCCGGCATAGACGCGCTTGGCACCCCGCCTCAATATTTCCTCGACCAGCGCCTTGCCGAGGCCGCGATTGGCCCCGGTCACGAGAACGGCTTTGTTTGTGACTTCCATCGATTTCGGCACGGCGATCTCTCTTCCTCTTGCATGAATGCAAGCCATTCGTTCTTGCATCATGCAAGTAGGCTATGGTTTTCTGTTCCCACGCTTGGACGCCGTCTGCCCCGTTGCATTGCTCCAGGGCAGCCGGCGCCGTGACCGGGCGAACCTTGCAACTAGGACCCGACTTCCAATGTCGTGTAGGAGATCGGCGAAGGCCGCTCCAGGAAGGCGCCGGTTATGGCCGAAACGAAATTCTTCGCGTCCGCCGAGCGTAGAAAAGCGTCGCGCTCCTGCTTCGATGCCCAGCGCTCGACGCAGATGGTAACATGGGGCTCTGCCTCCGAGCGAAAGACGCTATAGTCGATGCACCCGCTTTGCTTGCGGGCCGCCCCCGCCACGTCCCGCAGGGCATTCCGCACCTTGCTTTCGATGCCGGGCTTCGCCGCTGCCGTCGTCATGACGATCATCTCGGCGCCATCGCCTGCCGCCTTGCGCTCGACGGCGCCGAGGTCCTCGTTTTGCGGCACAACCGTTGGGTTGGCGTTCTCTTCGCCCTTGTTGGGTTGCCCCTTGCCCGTCGAAATCAGGTCGCGGAGACTCGCGACATAGAAGCGCCACGATTCATGGCAGACATCGTAGCATTCTTCGCTCGGCTTCAGCCCGACATGGGTGAAACGCAGCTCGGTCCCCTTATCGGTCGGCGCGATCTCGAAGACCACGTCCGTGCCGGTCCACTCGGTCGCATCCTTGACGAAGTTGAAGTAGTTCTGGACGACGTGCCAGACGACCTTCTTGCCAGGCACAAGCTCCGTGACCTTGAATGTGCCGCGGTGGATATCCTTGAAATGATAGTAGAATATCGCACCGAGCTTGTTGGTATCGCCATCTATATCTTCCGACCACCAGGCTCGCGGATTGACAACCGCGGCAAAAACCTCTTCGGGGCTTTGCTTAACGACGAATGACGTCGTGTAATCTTCTTCCTTTTTCATAACATATCTCCTGTCTGGATCTGATTGGTTGATGGACACCCGAAATCTCGGGCGATGAAGTGGAGCGACACTCTCTCGACCTCTGTCGCTTGCATCATGCAAGCACAATTGCGTACTTGCATGATGCAAGTCAATAGGGTATGTTCACACCATGCTTGGTCGTCTCTATGAAAAACAAAACTGCTCGGCCTCACGCGCCCTGGAACTGGTCGGCGAGCGCTGGAGCCTGTTGATCCTGCGCGACGCGATATTCGGCGGCTGCACGCGCTTTTCGCAATTCCAGAAGAGCCTGGGGATCGCCACCAACATCCTGGCCAAGCGCCTCGAGGATTTCGTCGAGGCCGGCCTGATGGACCGTCGCCCGGGTGCCGCCGGCGAGCAGGCCGACTACGTCCTGACCCGGAAGGGGCTGGAATTCAAAACGGTCATTATCGCGCTGACCGAGTGGGGCGACAAATGGGTGCGGCCCGGACCCATCGTCTACTGCGACCAATCCGACGGCAAGCCGGTCGAGGTGCAATTGCGTCGCGCCGGCAATGGCAAGCGGGCCGACTTCGCCGACGTCGTGGCGGCCCTGCGCTAGGCACGGCGGCGGCTCCGGCCCGCAGCACGATCCAAGACGAAGCTGTTTCGCATCGTGCCATAATGCCCGCATATCTCACCTCCCGAGGTTGCATCCGTGGGCCGGGTCTGGTGGGTAGTTCGCGGGAGGAAACATGTCCGTCGGGCAGCGATCGACTTTGCGGCAACGTCTTCTTGCGGGACCGCGGCACGCCTGATCGCGTGCGGTGAGGAACGCCAGATTGCGCTTGGGGCTGGTCCGCGCACCGTTCAGCGGAAGCTTGGGCAGCTTGCGGCAACAGGCAAGACGCAACCATTCGGTGGCCGTCGAGGGCGTCGTGGACGATCCCACCCACGCCATTGGATTTAACAGGAAGTGGCGTGGGAATTTTAGGAAATGGTGCCCCTAGCCGGGATCGAACCAGCACTCCTTGCGGAACTCGATTTTGAGTCGAGCGCGTCTACCAATTCCGCCATAGGGGCTCAGGCCGGGCGGCCTGGATGGGCGCGGACTATACGGTTGGAGGCCTGTTCGTCAACTGGCCAATTCCCGAGACCCCATGTAGCTCAAACCCAGGCTTTCGATTTCGTCGATCGGAGGCTTCGGTCTAAAGTGGGCATCTCAGCCCGTTTGAACCCTTCTACCGCAACAGCGGAATGCCGATGAATACCGACGCCCCATCCATGAGCCAATGCGCCGTCGCCAGCGGCAGGATGCGGCGCACGCGCAGGTACACGAGGGTGATGAATGTCGAATGCGCGATGGGTGCCAAGAGCCGGTAGAGCATGAAGTGTGGGTCGAACGTCAGCGGCATCACCGCATGCTGAAACGACCAGGAAAACGCTACGACGGCAACGGCAAATCCCGTGCTTCCCGACAAGACTTGGAAACGCGGCAGAAGATAGCCGTTATAGGTGGTCTGCTCCGTAATGCCCCAGACCAACGGAAAGATCAGCACCCCGTAGAGCGCAGGCAAGAGCGGCAAAGGTCCGTATATTTGCGGTGCGTCAGGGTTGCCATAGACCAACAGGCTGCTGGCGGTGATCCCAGCGTAGATGAAAACGAGGCTCGGGAGGATGAGCGCAACGCCCAACAACAGATCGCGCCCCAAGCGTTTGCGATCGAAACCGACCAAATCGAGCAACGTGATGCCCTCGCGCCGCGCAAGGCACCAAAGGAGTCCAAGGCAGCCCGCGTCGATCAAGCTGCCATATACCGGCAGCCAAGCCCGTGCGTCGCGCCAGGGCGTCGCCGAACCGTGCGCAGCGTACACGGCCGCAACCAGGCCCTGCGCGGCAACAGCGAAAGCCGACCGCGCGAACAACATCAGGGCGGGGCCGGACCATGTCAGCGCGCCGGCAGATCGCCGCTCGAGAATGGCGGCACGGGAGTTCGGGATTATGGCTTCGCTCATGATCGATGAAGTTGGGATCGGCTTCCGAACGTTATGGTGGAAACGAGTTCAGCCAAGTCCGGTTTCCGGAGTGAAAGCAGAATGTATCGAGCCGGCCATGAGCAAAACATCATCACCGAGGGCGGCTCACATCTCCTCGAGGGCGTCGGCAATATAGCCGCCGGTCTGAAGCTTCCACAGTCGGGCATAGAGCCCGTCGCGCTCCAGCAGCGCCGATGGTTTTCCCTCCTCGACGATGCGGCCTTTGTCGAGGACGACGATCCGGTCCATCCTGGCAATCGTCGACAGGCGATGGGCGATGGCGATCACAGTTTTGCCTTCCATCAGAAGAGCGAGCTTGTCCTGGACCGCCGCCTCGGCCTCGCTGTCCAATGCGGACGTCGCCTCATCGAGAACCAGGATTGGCGCGTCCTTGAGCAACACCCGGGCGATCGCGACGCGCTGACGCTGGCCGCCGGAAAGTTTTACCCCGCGGTCGCCGACGAAAGCGTCGTAGCCGGTGCGGCCTTCGCCATCTCTGAGATCGGCGATGAAGCCGTCGGCCTCGGCCAGCATCGCGGCGCGCTCCAACGCCTCCGGCGGGGCATCGGGCCGGCCATAACGGATGTTGTCGCCGACGGAGCGATTCAGCAGTGAGACGTCCTGGGTGACGACGCCGATGCTCTCCCGAAGGCTGGCCTGGGTCACGCTGCGGAGATCCTGCCCATCGATCAGGATCGCGCCGCCCTTCAGCTCGAAGAACCTCAGGAGCAGGCTGACAAGGGTCGACTTGCCGGCCCCGGAGAGGCCGACGAGCCCGACCTTCTCGCCGGCGCGCACGGTGAGCGACAGGTCTTCGATCACCCGTTGACCCTCGCGGTATTCGAACTGGATGTTCTTGAACTCGACTTCGCCGGCCGTGACGTCGAGCGGCTTGGCGTTCGGCGCGTCTTTTATGGTCGGCGGCGTCGTCACGACCAGCATTGCGTCGCGGATCGTGCCCACCGCCTGGAAAATCTGCTGGCCCATCTGCAGGAAGGCACGGGAGTTGGCATTGAGCCGCTGCACGATGGCGATCGAAGCGGCGAACTGACCAACCGTGACGAAGCCGGCGACAAATCCCCAGAGCCCTATGGCAACGTTGGTGAGAAAGAGGGCAACGTTGAGCAGGACGACGCCCATATCGGTCATCAGATAGATGCGCCTTTCGCGCTGCTGGGTCTCGATGGCGTTTTCCATCACGGTCCGCATCGCGCCCGCCTCGCTGTCTTCCGCCGCAAACAGCTTGACCATCTGAATGTTGCTGTAGAGGTCGGTCATGGCGCCGACCACGAGGCTTCGCCCCCGCGCCGAGCGGCGCGACCGCTCGGAATATTGGGGTACCGCCACCACCGCAATGGCGATGTTGGCGGAGATCCAGAGGAAAACCGGAAGCGCAAGCGGCCAGGACAACGCGCCAAGCAGAACGAGCGAACCGACGAGTTGCACCAGAAACAGCGGTATTCTGTAGAAGGCCACGACGATCTGCTGCTGCACGGCGGATGCGACTTGCGAAATGCGCGACGCCACCTGACCTGCGAAGAGGTCGTGGAAGAAGGCAAGATCCTGACGTTCCACCGCCTTGTGGCCCTGCCACTGCATCGCCGCCGGCATGCATACGGCCACCGTCTGCGAGTTCAGCGCATTGCCCACGAAGATGAGCAACGGCAGCACGGGGAAAACCAGCACGCCGAGCACGACCAGCGTCGGCCAGTCCTCCTGCAGGAAAACCGCCGCGCCCTTCGCGCTCACCCCATCGACGACGAACGAGGCCCCCCAAATCGTCGCAAGGTTGATCCCCTCGACCGCCATCATCAGGACGGTAATGGCCGCAAGGGTGCCGCGGAACATCCGCGCAAAATGCAGGAGCAGCGCAAACGGCCCGCTCGCAGGCAGCGGCGCGGGTGGAATATCCAGCGGACGGATGAGCTTCTCAAAGGCGCGATAAATGAAATCAGACAACGACATGGCGGCGCAAAGGGCGAAGCAGGGAGAGAGGATGCGACAGGAATCGCCGGTATTTAAACACGGATCGTGTTCGGCCGGAAAACCCACGATGTAATTGGAAACTGCCTTGACGCACTTCAGGCAGGCAAGTGTTCGACGCCATGGCTTGCTCGTCAATCAACTGGCCAAATCCCGACATCTGGGCTCGCTCAAGCCTCAGCCTTTCGATTTCGTGAAGCAGCTGCCATTGTGCAGCGCGGAAAATCTTTCTAGACAGGCGGCGCATGTCATTGAAGCGCACCTTGTCCGACGAGGTTGATGCGGGGCGCTTCCAAGTCTTGTTTGTACATGTCGTGATCCCAAGACCGCTTCTGGTTTGGGCGTGCATTAGGAGTGCCGATGCTTCGCGGACTTTACGACTGGACCTTGTCGCTGGCGGCGAGCAAATCGGCCGAATGGTGGCTTGCCTTCATCGCCTTCGTCGAGAGCTCGGTGTTCCTGGTGCCGGCCGACGTCCTCTATCTGCCGATGGCGCTGTCGCGGCCGGATCGCGCCTATCGTTACGCGCTGGTCGCCACCGTCGCCTCGGTGCTGGGCGGCATCGCCGGCTGGTTCATCGGCCATTATGCCTATGATGCGGTGGCGCGGCCGATCCTCGAATTTTATGGCAAATATGACGAGTTCGAAGCGATGCGCGTCTCATCGGGTGTCGGCTTCATCATCCTGATGCTGGTCACCTCCGGCCTCGCCCATCTGCCGCCGATCAAGGTTGTGACGATCCTGTCGGGCGTCATCGGTGTTCCCTTGCTGCTGTTCATCGTGCTGGCAATCGTGGCGCGCGGTGCTCGCTTCCTGTTTCTCGCGTGGCTCTTGCGCCGCTATGGCGAGCCGATCCGCCACTTCATCGAAAAGCGCCTTGGCCAGCTTGCAGGCGCCGCCGCCGCTGCCCTGATTTTGCTCTATATCGTCGTCAAATACGCCGTCTGAACGGCATCGAACCGAATGGACTGAGTCCGATGACAGCGACCGTGAATGCCGATACCGGACGCCAGCGGCTGCGCACCGCCCTGTTTCTCGCTGTCGCCATGGCCGCCACGGTCGGCTCGGCGCTGGCCTTCCAGTATCTCGGCGGCTACATCCCCTGCAAGCTCTGCCTCGAGCAGCGCACGCCTTACTACGTCGGCGTGCCCTTGATGCTGCTGGCGGTGCTTGCGTCGGCTCTTCACGCGCCAGCCTGGGTAAGCCGTGGCCTGCTGGCTATTGGCGGCCTGCTGATGCTCTACGGCGTCTATCTCGGCGTTTATCACTCCGGCGTCGAATGGGCGTGGTGGCCAGGCCCGACCGATTGCACTGCAGCCGCCGGGCCGGTGGACACCGGCGGCAAGGGCGTGCTCGATGCGCTCGACAAATTCGTCCCGCCCTCCTGCGACAAGGCGGCGCTCCGCATCCTCGGCCTGTCGCTGGCCGGCTGGAACGCCATCGCCAGCTTTGTCCTGGCAGTCGTAGCCTTCCGCAGCGCCTTCGCCCGCGACTGAGCGGCACAACGCAGAGTTCGTCCAGAAATTCGTCAGGCCGGAGTGCATGACGTGGCTTTCGAGAACCGGAGCGGAGCGTACTAAAGTACGTGAGCACCGGAAGCGCAGAAAGCTGCGTCAGGCGACCGGTATGGCGGATTTCTGCCGAACTCTATGGCTCGAGTTCGACATCCCAGTACAGATAATCCATCCAGCTTTCGTGTAGATGGTTGGGCGGGAACAGCCGGCCGTTATTATGCAAATCATGCACCGTCGGCTGGTAGGGCTTCTGCAGCGGCCACATCTTGGCGTGGGCCGGCATCATGCCGCCCTTCCTCAGATTGCAGGGCGAGCAGGCAGCGACGACATTCTCCCAGGTCGTGGCGCCGCCGCGATGGCGAGGAATGACATGGTCGAACGTCAGATCGTCCGGCGTGCCGCAATATTGGCATTGGAAACGGTCACGCAGGAAGACGTTGAAACGGGTAAACGCCGGATGCCTCGACGGCTTCACGTAAGCCTTCAGGCTGACGACGCTCGGCAGCTTCATCGAAAAGGTCGGTGAAGAGACGGCGTGTTCGTATTCGGCGACGATGTTCACCCTCTCGAGGAACACCGCCTTGATGGCATCCTGCCAGGACCAGAGCGACAGGGGGTAATAGCTGAGCGGACGGTAATCCGCATTCAGCACCAGCGCTGGAAGCCCATCCGGAGATACGGCAACCGTCACGTCGTTGACCTCCTTCACCCTAGAACCGGTCGACGCGGATACTGTAAGCCCGACATGACAGGGATGTGAAGCGGATTGTCGATCATGCCGGGTCTCAAAAACGCATGATTTCAATGCTTTTTTGCGGATTCAGGCCGGAGGCGCGGCATCCCTGCCCTTCAATTCGCGATAATAAGCCCAGAAAAGCCGCGATGCGACACCGCGCCACGGGCTCCATGATTCGGCAAGCCGGATCAGCATTTTCTCCGGCGGACGCGGGTCGATGCCGAGTGCATGGCCGACCGCGCTCTGCAATGCAACGTCGCGCGCCGGAAAGATATCTGGGTGTCCGGCGGCAAACAAAAGGTAGACTTCAGCCGTCCACGAGCCGACGCCCGGCACCTTGGTCATGGCCGCGATCGCCTCGCTTGCATCGAGCCGGCACAGGTGATCGAGGTCGAGTCCCTCGGCCACCGCCCGGGCGACGGCAACCAGGCCGCGCTGCTTGGGCCGCGACAGCCCGGCCTCGCGAAAGATCGCCTCGTCGGCGGCAAGTATCGCCTGCGGCGTCAGCGGATCGAGCAGTCTCGTCAGCCGGCCGAAGATGGCATCGGCGCTCGCGCGGGACACTTGTTGTGAAACGACGATCGAGGCAAGGCTCCTGAACCCCGGCTCCGACAGCCTGAGCGGCACCTCGCCGGCCATGCCGCGCACTTTTTCCAGGCGTGGGTCGAGTAAGCATAGCCTATCCAGCCCTTGCGCAATGTCGTCGAGACTGGCGATGCGTTGCATGTCTGCTTGTTCCAAAATCAAAAGTGCCGCACGCTTCGTCACGTGTCCCTCTGGACGCACGACGCCACCGGCGCAAAGTAGCAATTGGCGAAAGCGCCACACAACCCGATTGCCGCCGGACAATGACACTGCTGACATTCCGCTTCGCGCCGAGCCCGAACGGCGAACTGCATCTCGGCCATGCCTATTCGGCGCTGCTCAATCAGAAATTGGCAAAGGCGGCGGGCGGACGCCTGCTGCTGCGCATCGAGGATATCGACACGACGCGCTGCACGCCGGAATTCGAGGCAGGCATTTTTCGCGACCTGAAATGGCTGGGGCTTGGCTGGGAGGAACCGGTGCGCCGGCAGTCCGAGCATTTTGCCGAATATCGGGCGATGCTCGAGCGGCTGATCAAGGAAGAACTTGTCTACCCGGCCTTCATGAGCAGAAGTGATATCCGCGCCTTCATCGCCGACAGCGAGAAGCGTGGCCGCGACTGGCCGCGCGACCCGGACGGCGTGCCGCTCTATCCCGCCGCCGACAAGGCGTTGACGGCGAGCGAACGCAAGCGGCGCGTTGCCGAAAATGTGCCATTTGCCTGGCGGCTGGACGTCGATGCTGCAATAGCGCGCGCCGGCAAGGACCTGTCATGGGCCGAATACACGGACGAGACGCTCTCCGCGACGCGTCGTGTCGAAGCCCATCCGCAGGATTGGGGCGACGTGGTCGTGGCGCGCCGCGAAATCCCGACCAGTTATCACCTCGCCGTCACCATGGACGACGCGCTGCAGGGCGTCAGCCATGTCGTGCGCGGCCAGGACCTTTATTCCGCGGCCAGCGTGCAGCGGCTGCTTCAGCAACTGCTTGGCCTGCCGCAGCCGGCCTATTTTCACCATCGCCTGATCCTCGGCCCGGACGGACGAAAACTGTCGAAGAGCCTTGGCAATACCGGCCTTGCCGCCCAGCGTAAGGCGGGCGCATCGCCCGCCGATCTCAAGCGGCTGGTCGGTCTCTAGACTAGTGCGCGTCCATAAACGGCAAGCTGCTGATATTATTGAATGAATCCTGATTTTGGGTAGGCAAGGCCCGGCGGGTTCAGATA
>NZ_JAMYRB010000029.1:0-52902 GCF_040321165.1 Mesorhizobium sp. M0500 | reverse complement strand
ATTCTGTTTGCTGCTGCTGATTGCGCCGCTTCTTGCGGGGTTGCTCGGACTCGGCTGGAGCGATCTGCTCGGCCGGAGCGGATTCCGTTTGCTGCTGCTGGTCGCGCTTCTTCTTTCTGGGCTGCTCTGCCTGCTGGCTTTGCGCGCAGGCCTCCGCCGACTCGCCCTCGGCGCAACTCGATTGCACTGGGATGAGCGGCGCTGCGGTACGTTGCACGGGGCTGAATGCGGCATTGCCTTGCAGCGGGAACGCGCCTAGCGGCGCGGACGCCATCAACAGGCCAAGCGCCGTGCCTGCCAGAATCCGTGGTTGGCGTTTCATCATAAACACTCCTTGTGGCGTCCCATCCCTGCCCAAACTTTCAGCAACCATGTTTGGTTCCTGTTTGTAGGTTCTAGCTGTGGCACAGGGCGATTGACCGGCGTTTTGAAGGCGACTTCATGTCATTCGTATGGTCCTGGCGCATGTTCCGGCGTATTGTCCCGGCGTATCGTTCGGACGAGGGTGCACGGTTGCCGTGCTTGACCTTGAAGCGTCCGAGGGCCACATGCCGACGATGGAAAAGCCATTCTGGAAGACCAAGACGCTCGAGGCGATGACCCCGGCCGAGTGGGAATCACTCTGCGACGGCTGCGGCAAATGCTGCCTGTCCAAACTCGAAGACGAGGACACCGGAGAGATCTACTGGACCAGCGTCGGCTGCCGGCTGTTCGACGCTGGAAGCTGCCGCTGCTCCGACTATGCCAACCGGCTGGCGCGTGTTCCGGATTGCGTCGGGCTGACGCCGCAGAATGTGCGCACCATCAGCTGGCTGCCCAAGACTTGCGCTTACCGGCTGGTGGCCGAGGGCCGCGATCTCTATTGGTGGCACAGGCTGGTGTCGGGAAGCGACGAGACCGTGCACGAGGCCGGCATCTCGATGCGCGGCCGGGTCAGCGCCAGCGAGACCGACCTTGCCGAGCCGGACGACTATTTCGACCATATGCTCGCGGACGAGCCTTAGGATTTTACCGCGAAATCGAGAATCCGGAACCGACGGCAAAACGGACGTTGTCCATCCACCATGCCCACCCTATGCAGCACCGCCGTCCATAACACCGGTTCCAGAAGCGAGAGACTATTCCGGTTCTGCCTCATGAACTGGAGATGAACGGCCGGTTCGCAAAAAATTCAGACAGACGGGTGCATTCTCCTCCCATCGGTTCGACGAAAACGTGTGGAAACCCTCAACAAGGAGAGAAGACAATGTTCAACACCATCAAGACGGCGGCTCTTTCGGCTCTTGTCGGCCTTGGCACGCTTGCTGCCATCCCCGCTCATGCTGACAGCATCTATCTCGGCTTCGGCAACAACCAGGATCCGCGCGTCGGCGTCTATACCGGCGACGAAGATGATGGTTACTATCGCGAACACCGCCGTCATGGCGGCTGGCGCCGGTCCTGTTCGCCGGAGCGTGCCATCGACAAGGCCGAACGCATGGGCCTGCACCGCGCCCGCATCATCGACATCAACCGCCGCACGGTCAAGGTCGCCGGCCGCCAGTATGGCGACCGCGTCGTGATCGTATTCGCCAACGAGCGCGGCTGTCCGATCATCTATCGCTAAGGTCTTCGGGCCTGCGGCCGGCTGACTTGCAGCCGGTAGAGTAGCGGAGCCCTTTCCGCCAGGAAGCGCGGCTCAAAAAACCCCGGAGGATCGATCCTCCGGGGTTTTTCATGCTGCAAGCGATGATCATTTCAATTCGAAAGTCACCGTCACCTGTGCGGTATAGGAATTTTCGCCGGCTTGCACCGGGACCGACGCACCGGCGGCATCGAATGCCTTGGCGTTGATCGGCATCGGCGGTGGTGCGAAATTCTGGTCGGTGATTTCCAGGACCCGGCCGATGCCGACGCCGGCCGCTTCGGCCAGCGTCTTGGCCTTGGCCATGGCATTGGCGACGGCCTTCTTGCGCGCCTCGGTGACGGCTGCCGCCGGATCGTCGTTGGAGAAGGAGATGCCGCCGCCCTGGTTGACGCCGAGCGACACCGCCTTATCGAGAATGTCGCCGGTCTTGTCGATGTCTCGGATGCGCACCGAAAGCGTGTTGGTCACCTGGTAGGCGACAAGCTCGGCCTCCTGGCTGCCGTCGGGCTTGTTGGTGTAGTTATAGCGCGGATTGATCTGGATGCCCGCGGTCTGCAGGTCGCGCTCCTTGATGCCGGACGATTTCATGGCAGCGATCACTGCGGCCATGGCGTCGTTATTGGCATCGAGCGCTGCACGTGCCGTCTTGGCTTCGCGCATGACGCTGAGCGTCAGCAGAGCCAGATCGGGTGCTATCGCCGCCTCGCCTTCACCGGTGACGACGATACGCGGCGGCGGTGGCGAATCGGCGGCGGCCGCGATCGCCGGAAATGCGATTGCGGCGGCAATCGCCAGGGGCAAAATACGTCTGGTCATGAAATCTCCTCGATCTGGGATCCCAAGACAGCCGAGTGTTGGCCGGCGTCCAATGGGCGACGTGCAATAGGTTATCAATATGGGCTGATTTGGGCGATCTCTGCCAGCCCCCTTGGAACGCCTGCTCGGAAAGGCCTCGGAAAGCCTTGTGCGGTTCAGGGAAAAACACTAATCCAGCGCCGTGGGGCCTGTAGCTCAATGGTTAGAGCCGGCGGCTCATAACCGCTTGGTTGGGGGTTCGAGTCCCTCCGGGCCCACCATTGGCTTTTGTGGCCCTTGATTTAATTGGATTTTTTGGCCATTTTTGTCCCACCTCTTTCAACCCCCTCAGAAAGTGGGACAATTTTGTTCTCTTTTCGATCGATAACCAGCAGGTATTTCGCCGCTCTCGCTACCTTCCGGCGACGCGCTTTCTTGATGTAGTGGTCGGGCTGCTGGTACGTAGTCCACCCATATATCGCCTTCAGCTGCTCGTGCGTCGCGCCGTTCTCAGCGGCGATCGTCGCGCCGGCCTTGCGAATTCCATGAGCACTGCAGTGCGGCAGCTCAGCTTGATCACACCACTGGCGCATCTTGTTGCCCAGACCGTTCTCCGAGAACGGGCGACCATACTCATTGACCAGGAAGGTCATCTGGTCGGAGGGCGTGTGCTCAAGTTCCGCCTCTAGTTCGGGCAGAAGCGGGAGCTCCACCAACACCGCATCCTTGTTACGACTGGTCTTCCCAGGCTTAATTCTGATCCACTTCTCCCACTGCTCGGTCTCCTCGTTGTAGACGAGCGTGATGTGCTGTCGACCGAAGATCGCGACGTCGGACAACCGCAGGCCAGTAAACATGAAGATCGAGAGCGCACGTCTGGCTGCGGTACCCAGCGGATGCCGCTTCTCATATTGAACGATCTCCGACACGTCCCATGGGTGCCAGCCGTCGCCGCTCTTTAGCCGTCTGATGCCGCGGGCGGGATTGGAGTCGACGCCCGGAATCTCTGTGTCCTTTGCCCACTCAAACATCGCGCTGATGGCTTTTACGATATTGTTTGCCGCGCCAAGGGCGTCGAGCCTGGTGTCCCTGATCTCCTTAACATGAGACCGTTTCATACCGGCGAATGGCAGAGATCCCTTGGTGGGATACTGAGGATCCGGGTCACCTTCGAGGGGATGAGGTAATTCGCATACGCGCTCCAGAATTGCTCGTCGGCGCGCCATAGTGTCTTGGGTGATTTCCGTGCCGCCCCGACGGTAATACTCCTGGCAAAGCCACAGCAACGTGCCTTTCTTCGCTGGCTCGGAAGGCTTGGGGAGGCGCCGGCAAATCTCGGGAAGAGTGCCGGGCCGAACATAAGTGACCGCGGCGCGCGCGCACCGCAGTTCCTCGAGGAACTCGTCGCTGCCGGTCGGTTCACGGAGCCGGACCTTCTTCCGACCCGGTGCGCGAAAATAGTACCGATCATTGCCGTGGCGATCAGTGTCCTTCACTACGCCCTTAAGAGCGACCTTCACGGGCTCATCCGTCATGTTCGTGGTTTTCGATCCCAAGGATTGTCTAGTGGCGGCGAATCTTCGTCAAGCTTTGGTGCTCCTCCGATTTGGCGGTGAGGGAGCTTTCGAAACGCCAATACAAGTTCCTCGACGTCCCAAACAATGCGCCCCTTGCTCGGCATTCGTGGCTGCGGCATCCGGCCGTCCTGGACCATTTCATCAAAGGTCGTTGAGCTTACGCCGATGAACGTCGCAGCCTGCTCGCGATTGATTCCTACCGGCGGGAGCGAGGGCGGCAAGACGCTCGGGGTGCGCAGCATCGGTTTAGTGCGTTGAAAGCGCGTCTTTGGCGCCTGCCTGTCTTTCTATGCACCTGTCCGAATATTGCAGACGCTCAATCATGTCCTGGCCCTGTGCTTGCAGGCTCACCCTAGGTCTCCAGACCTAGGATCGCTCAAGACACCGGACTCTTTTCCAGCCTTTGTGTACGATGATGGGTATCTTAATGCGCTCGAGGCCAAGAACTGAATGGGCGGCGACTTGCAAGGGCAAAATGACCGCGGAACCACGTATCTGAGTCAGAGGCGCAATCCAACTGAGGAACGCATGGTTGTGTTTTCAGACGGTTGTGACTCTCATGCATGCGTAACAACCAACAAGAATACCAACAAAATATTTCTGTGGATCACTTTCATTCCTCATGGAATGCGCGACTGATTTGGTCCGACAGCGGCTTCACAAAATAAGAAAGCGCCGTACGCTCGCCCGTCTGGATCATCGCTTCGGCCGGCATGCCGGGCACGAGCGTCAGGTCCTTGAGCTTCGTCAGTTCCGCATGCGGAACCGACAGACGCACCAGGTAATACGAAACGCCGTTTTTTTCGTCCGTCGCCAGATCGGCTGCGATCCGGCTGACATATCCGTTCAATACCGGCGTGGTCCTCAGATTGAAGGCTGACATCCGCAGCACGGCCTTGTGACCAAGCTGGATTTGGTCGATGTCCTTCGGGGTGATTCGTGCTTCAAGCGCAAGATCGTCGCCTTCCGGCACGATTAGCATAATCGGATCGGCGGGCGTGATCACTCCTCCGACCGTATGAACTGCGAGTTGTTGAATGGCGCCTGACTGCGGCGCGACAATATCGATCCGTCGCAGTTCCTGTTCAGCCGCCACCTTGCGCTCAACATACTCCCCAACCTGCGCCTGAACCTCTCTGAGCTCCTGGCCGACTTCCGTCTTGAAATCCGGATCCATCTGCAGGATCTGCAGGCGCGTTTCGGATATGCGGGCTGCCGTCTGTGCCTGATGTGCAATCTTCTCACCGCGTTCGCCGCCGAAAGTGGCAACCTGCGTCTTCAGACTGTTCAAGCGTTGGTCCGAGACAATGCCTTGGTCGCGCAGCCCACTCAAGGCAGCAATTTCCTTTTCGAGAATCTCGGTGCTTTTCTCACAAGCGATTTCCTGCGCCTTGAGCCCCTCGATCTCGTGCTCATATTGAGTGATGCGTTCCGCTAGCTGCGCCTGCCTTCCGTCGCGGGATTGTCTGCGGAATTCGAACAGCCGCGTCTCGCCATGTACTGCCGAAGCTACGTCCGGAACATCTCTGCGGGCGAGCAGCCAGTCCGGGAAGGCGATCTCCGCCAGATCGTCACGCTCAGCTTCGAGTCGTGCCAGGTTGGCGGCCAGCTCATCGAGCCGCTTGGTGACTACAGCGAGAGTGGCGCGCGTCTGGGTGGCGTCGAGCCGCATGAGGATGTCGCCGGCTTTTACTTTATCACCTTCGCTCACCAGGATTTCTCCCACCACCCCGCCGGTCGGGTGCTGCACCTTCTTCACATAGGAATCGACGACAAAGTGTCCGGACGCGACAACCGCGCCGGAGAGATTCGTGAAGGCCGCCCAGGCTCCGGCTCCTCCCACAAAGATCACGCTCGCCAGCAGGCCCGCCACCAGGTGCCGGCGAATGGACCTGGAAACGTCATTGTTCTGATGAATGCCGGACACCGGGATCCTCCATGTCAGCGCGCTCTCCCACGTTATCCTGTGTAGACTCGATGGCCTTGACGCCAGCGCCTGGTGCCATCGCTGCCCTCTTCAAGACTTTGGAAAGCGCTTCATCACGCGCACCGAATGCTCGCTGCCGTCCACCTTCCATGACCAACACAAAATCCACGGCGCGGATGGCGCTCGGCCGATGGGCGACGACAACCGCAATGCCCTTGCGCCCGCGCACGGAGGCGATCGCCTTGACGACCGCAGCCTCGCCTTCCGCATCGAGATTGGCATTGGGTTCATCCAGCACAACAAGGAAAGGATCTCGATAAAGAGCACGGGCAAGACCGATACGCTGGCGCTGCCCGGCGGAAAGTGCCGATCCGGCCTCACCAATCGGAGTTTCGTAGCCGTGCTCAAATCGGAGGATCAGTTCGTGCGTGCCCGCTGCTTTCGCCGCGGTGACAATAGCCTCAGGGTCAGGATTATCTTCAAAACGAGCGATGTTTTCGGCAATGGTGCCGTCGAACAGTTCAACACCTTGCGGCAAATAGCCGATATGACGGCCTAGCGCTTCCCGGTCCCATTGATCGAGGCTTGCGCTGTCGATGCGAACCTTTCCGGCGACCGGCGTCCATGCGCCGACGATGGCGCGCGAGAGTGTCGACTTGCCCGAACCCGATGCACCGATGATCCCGAGTGCGCTTCCCGCCTGAACGGCAAACGCAAGGCCGGTCACGGTCGGCTTCCTTTCGCCGGGCGGAACGATTGTCACGCCTTCGAGGCGGAGTTCGCGTTCAGGTGCAGGCATTGGCATAACAGGAGCGGTTTCAGGAACCTTTCCCAGGAGGTCCTCCAGCCGCGCCCAACCCTGGCGCGCCATGAGGAAGGGTTTCCAGCTTGAAATGGCCAGATCGACCGGAGCCAGCGCACGCCCCATCATGATCGAACTTGCAATCATGACCCCGGCCTTAGCCTCCTGCCTGATCACAAGGTACGCGCCGACGGCAAGAATGGCCGATTGCAGCAGCACGCGCAGCGACTTTGAAATGGCACCCAGCCCACCTGCCACGTCCCCGGCTTTCCGGCTGGCGGCCAGATACTTGGCATTGGCCTTGTGCCATCGGGCAGCGATCCGCTTTCCCAGACCGAGAGCTTGCACGACCTCGGCATTGCAACGCGCTGCTTGCAGTAGACCATTGCGTACCATGTTGTGGTCAATGGTATCGCGTATCGACCCTTGCGAGAGAGTGTTGGTAAGGAGTGTCAGAGATGTGAGACCGATCGCCCCGACAAGTGCCGTCATGCCGATCCAGAAATGAAAGAGGAAGCAAATGCCAAGATAAAGCAGCATCCATGGCAGATCGAAGAACGCTGTCGGGCCGTTTCCACCTAAGAATCCGCGAACATTGTCGAGATCGCGTAGCGGCTGCAAGCCGTCGCCCGGCATGCGCGTTGAAAGCGGAAGGCGAACGATCGCATCGTGAACGCGTCCGGAAAACTGTTCATCGAAACGCTCGCCAATCCGCAGCAGCACGCGCGCGCGCAAAATGTCGAGCAGGCACTGGAACGCATAAAGCCCTGTAGCAAGCACGACGAGCCCCACTAGCGTCGATACGCTGCCACTTGCCAGAACGCGGTCGTAGACCTGAAGCATGAACACCGGCGAGATCAGCGCAAGCACGTTCACCACGCCGCTGATCAACAGAATTCCCCAAATAGCGGAAGTCAGAGGGAAAGGTCTCAAAGCTGAATCCTTCAAGGAATGGTTACTCACGTAGGTCTCCGTGAGGATCTGGCGACCCAGCTCCCTATATTGCTCCCCGAGCGGCGACCGACTGCATCCGCTCGCTGATTCAGGATCAGTGCTCCCGCCGAATATGTTTGGTTTGGCATCTAATGGAGCGGGTCAACAACAACACCGTCCGGCTGAAGGTTTGGAAGGGCAACGTCATCGTGGCCGGCCGCAAGGGCCCGAACAGGCTTCCGCCTCCACGCCTTCAGGGAGATTTCGGTGTACGACCAGCGCGACGTGCAGGGCTTCGTCAAGCTGTACACGCTGCGACTGCTCCCGGGCGCCCCGGCCCATCGCAAGTAGCGGAAACGGAAAGCGCCCGCCCAGGGGGGCGGGGCGCTGTTCCGTATGGGTTTTCTGGATCAAACGAAGGTGAAGTCCGACGCGGTCAGGCCTAGGTCGGCCACGGTGACCACACCGCCCAGGTGGACGAACTCATGCGCGCTGTTGTCGGCGGTGACATAGGCCAGAGTTGCGACTCTGTCGGTGTAGCTGCTTTGGTAGACAATGATGTCGCCGGCGTGCTCGCCGGAGATCGCACTCGCGGCTTCAGAAGCAGAGTTGAAAGATTCGCCAGTGATCACCACGACGTGTTCGCCGTTCGCACCCGAGGCCGCACCACTGTAGAAGCTGCTCACCGGGTAGCCGGACTGTATGCTGGCGTTGTTGACGAAGTTCGCGCCAAAACCGTCGTTGTAGAGGCCCACCGCATCGAAGGCGAACTTGTCCTCCGCCGGGTTGAAATCGGTGATAGTGGAAATGTCCGGCTTCGACCCGACACTCGGGACGACCCCAGGCACCGGATTGTGGAACTGGAACACGAACGTGTCACTGTCGGTGCCCCCGGTCAACGTGTCCTGGCCGTCACCCACGTAGACGACATCCTGGCCGGGACCGCCGCTGAGCCTGTCATTGTCCTCACCGGAGATGCGCGCGTTGAAGCGGCCGTTGTCGCCGGAGAGATCGTCCCAGCCATCTCCGCCGAAGATGCGGTCGTTACCCTCGCCGCCGAGGGCTCGGTCACTGCCCGCGCCAGCCGAGATCTCGTCGTTGCCGCCACGACCGTCAATCCAGTCATTGCCCCCGAAACCCTCCATCCAATCTTCAAGCTTGGTGCCGAGGAGTGTTTCGGAACCCGGGCCACCCTCGATAATGTTTGCCATCGAAAATACTCCTAATGATGCACCCTGCCTGACGCGTTTCATATTCCTCATCGGATAATTAGAGAAATCGATTGCTTGGATAGACACACATTTACGAAATGGATGCACTCACGTTCACTTCCTTCTGCTGAGCAGTTGCGGGCTCGCAGGCGGCGGGGACGCTGGTCGCCGATGCAATCGATGAAGATTCGACACTCAAACCGGGACTAGACTAGGACGAACTTCGTAACGGGGCCGTCCTGGTTGGGCCCCAAACTTCTCTCTGTTTGCTCGACGCCGGCATACCCGCACCGTGAGCGCTGGACGAGGACAAGTTCCGCTGGCGGAGAACGGCGTGATCGGCTTGCCGCGCCGAAACTGATGGCGCTCGTCGAAGGCATGGACTGGACGCGCGTTCGAGCCGAACGGCGACGGCGTCCGGCCGGAAGGCGGTGGCGAAGTGACTCAGGCGCAAAAGGCGGGCTTCAGGCCGTGTAAAACAAGCTCCTGTCGGCGTCATGACGAGAAGCGCTTCGGCCCGTCCCCACGAAATCGATCCGCTCAAGGCGATGTTCGTCGCCATGGCGGCGGAGAAGGCCGAACTGCAACAACTCCGGAGCGAAACACTCAAGGCCGAGATCGTCCGGATGGCGACACTCAACGAGCGTGCCCAGGAGAGGATCGCCGACCTTCATGGGATCGTCAAGCAGCTGGCGCGCCGCTTCGGTCGCAGCTCCGAGAAGCTCGAACGTGCCCAGCAGGCCTTCGCCTTCGAAATCCAGACCGGGCTCGGCGCGATTGAGTCCGAGCTCGAGGCCGCAAGACCGACAGGCGAGCCGCGACGTGCTGCGCGACCGCGCAAGGCGTTCCCGGCGCATCTGGAGCGGGTCGAGATCGTCATCCAGCCCGAGCCATGGGGGAAGAAGCGCTCCCGCAGCCAATCGTCCAGTCCGTCAAACGCGGTCGGCCGCACAGGCTTGCGAAACGGAACAGTCCCGCCCTCGCTTAGATACCGAGGCACCGTGTTGCGAGCGCACCCGAATTCGTTCGCCCGTCGGTTCCCCAGCCAAGCTCATGCAGCGGCAGCATCGCTGCCACCTCTTCAGGCTGAAGGATCTGCTCTCCCTGCATCGTTCTCGACAATGCAGGAATCGCCCAATCCCAATCGCCATCCATGCCTCCTCTCATAACCGAGGGGTCGTCGGCCGACAACTGAGACGTCCGGTGCTCTTAGGCGGGGTAATCATACGAGATGCCTCCTGCAACATCATTTCCCGCATCCATAGGCTTGCCGGATCATTATTGTGAAGCGCAGGCCATTGGACGGCCTCCGTGAATGCGGCAGGAAGTGGCGGCGGAAGTTCGACAATCCGCAGGGGTGTTAATTTTGCGAAATGCTGCGCCAGCCGTAAGGGCATTGTCCCGATGCGGTTGGTGCCTGATAGAAGGGGCGGGATCATGCTAAAGCCCTGTACGACGACCTCGATACGTCTCTCGAAACCGTTCTCGAGCAAATACCATTCCTCGATGGAGGGCTGCCGGGTGTCCCCGAATTTAAGCACAACCTGCCCCATCGACAAGTATCGGTCGAATGTAAGTGGCTCTGACAGCTGCTTGTTCGTGCCGCAGCCTACGCATACGAGTATATCTTCGAACAGGGCTGCGCGAGGATGTTTCGACATGAACACTTCCGGCATAATCAGAAAATCAACGTCGCCGCGCCGGAGAAGCTCCTCGGGGTCGTCGGAAATAAGCAGACATTCGAAGCGGACGGCGGGAGCTTCCCGCGCAGCACGCTTTACGATCTTCTTAAAAAATACGAGCGTGAGGTAATCGGAAAGGATGATGCGGAAGCGACGATCCGATCGGGCCGGGTTAAAGGCGTCCCAGGAAATAATCGACAGCTGGATGTGCAGCAATGCCTCCCGGACTGCTGTGGCGAGCCCCTCCGCGCGCGGTGTCAAAATGAGTTCGCGGCCGTTCATCGTAAATAGCTCATCGCTGAAATAGGCGCGTAACCGACCGACGGCGGCGCTCATGGCCGGCTGACTCAGGTTAATACTGCGGGCCGCGGCGGTGACTTTACGCTCCCTGATCAAAGCGTCCAGCACAACCAGGAGATTTAGATCGAGTCCCTTAAAACGCATGTATTGACCTATCCGACGCGTGGATGGGTATCGCCCAAAGAATCAATTTTACGAATGGTGAGTAGCGTCAACGCATCAGCCGACGACGAAATAGAGCAACCGATAGGAAGAACGGCAAAACCGTGTATATGCAAAGCGCGCCGATATGCAGGCCCATGCTGCCGGCCGGACGGCCAAGCATCGCCGGACGAATGAGGTCAATTGCATGTGCGAGCGGCAACAAGGAGGCGACGTCCTGAAAAGCGCCGGGCAATTGGTTGACCGGAAACATCGCGCCGCAAAGGAACAGCATGGGTGTTATAACAAGCGTGTTATAAAATATGAAATATTCATAACTGGGCGCAAGCGCCGTGACGACCATCGCTAGACTCGCGAAGGCGAGGCCACTGAGAGCGATGACTGGCAGCAAGCAGAGGATGGATGGCCACGATGTGTAGCCGAGCGTGGTGGCAACAATAGTGATTGCTGTGCCCGCCATCAGGGCCTTGGTGGCTGCCCACGCCAATTCGCCAAGTAAGATATCGCCGAGCGTCAGCTGAGTGCATAGCATTCCTTCCCAGGTGCGCTGGTTGTCCATGCGGCCAAAACTCCCGTAAACCGTTTCAGCGGTCGCCGATGCCATCGCGCTTGTGGCAACCATGCCAGCCGCGAGAAACGCAATGTACGAAGTGCCCTCAACAGGACCTATCATTGTTCCGATGCCAAAGCCGAGACCGAACAGATAGATCATCGGATCGGCGAGGTTGCCGAGAACCGATGCAAGCCCGATTTTCTTCCATCCAAGATAGTTGCGGCGCCAAACCGCGACCCAATTCCACGCATTGGCGGGCATGGCCGCCACATAACGTTCGCCCATTGTTCAGTCCTCCATCTCGCGCCCGGTTAGCCGCAAGAACACATCCTCGAGATTGGGGGGACGCTGCAGAAGGCGCAGACCCGCGCGCCCGCGTAGCTGCACCAGCACCTGCTCCGGATCGGGTGCATAGCAAAAAAGCGTCTCACCGCTCACCTCGATGCGCTGTGCGTACGGCCGGATCAGCGCACCCAGTTCATGCGGATTGCCGCCGTAGACCTCGACCACGTCACAGCCGATCTGCTCGTCAATGAGTGCGGACGGGCGGCCTTCGGCGATCTTGCGCCCCTCCTCCATAACGCACAGCCGATCGCACAGCCGCTCGGCCTCTTCCATGAAATGGGTAGTCAAAAGAATAGTCTTGCCCCGCGCCAGCAGCGATCGCAGCCGTTCCCAGATCAGGTGGCGGGCCTGCGGATCGAGGCCGGTGGTCGGCTCGTCCATCACCAGCAAGTGCGGGTCATTGATCAGCGCACGCGCGAGCGTCAGGCGCCGCTTCATGCCGCCGGACAGTTCGGCGACGCGCGCATCCGCTTTGTTCTCGAGGCGGGCGAACTCAAGCAGCGACGGTATGACCGCTTCGATCTGGCGTCTGCTCATCCGGAAGTAGCGCCCGAACACCAACAGGTTCTCGCGTACAGTGAACGCGGTATCAAGATTGTCGAACTGCGGGACCACGCCGATGCGCATACGTGCCAAACGCGCGCGCGCCGGCACTGGAGCGCCGAGCACAGTAATCTTCCCCGCATCAGGCGATGTCATGCCGAGGACCATACGCGCAATCGTGCTTTTGCCCGCGCCGTTCGGTCCCAAGAGCCCGAAGCATTCCCCCGCCGTAACGCGGAACGACAGTCTGTCGACAACGAGCTTGTCATAAGTTTTGCTTACGTCAGTAAGATCGATCGTTACCGTGGACATGGGTTCATTTTACCGAGAGCGTCGCCACGACTGGCGGTTGCTGTTGCCTGCCGGACCTGAAACTGTGACTCGTCTTCGCCATCCCAGCCGTCGATAACGAACTGATCGACATCACAAGGATTTAGCCCCTGTTCCGCCAAAGCGGCGACAATTGCGTCGAGATTATCGATGGTTTGGTAACGCGGATTGTTGTGCCGCTTTTCCTGCTCTACGCAGAAGACGAGCCGTCCATCCTCGACAAGGGCGATCGCCCCATCATGGGTCAGCTTGGTACCACAGATGCGCATAGTGTCTCCACGTTAACGGCGATAGATTCGATTCATCAGGAAGTGGAAAGCGGGTTCCGGAAACGGACGAGCAAGCAGTCTTCGTTGACCGACTCGCCCCGACACTCAAGACGCTCTACCTCGATCAACGTTTCGTTCAGCATGGCGATGACCGGCTCAGCACCAGCGGCGTGACCCCAGCGACGGCAATTAGCATCCCTTGCCGATCCGAAGATCAGATGCCCGCCTGGCGCAAGCACCCGCACCAGGTTTTTGACGGCCACGCGCATCTCGGCTATGTCTTCGAGGTAGTATAGGACCTCCGCCACAACGATCAGGTCAAACAACTCGTCGGTCGAAAACTGTTGAACATCGGAGACTATCCAGTTGATGCGCGGCGGCTTCTTTATCCGTTGACGTGCTCGAGCTATCGCTTGCGCCACGACATCGATGACGGTGAGCCCTTGGCAGTAGGGGGCTAGTTTTTCCGTGAATGCGCCAGCAGCGCACCCGACTTCGAGGGCATTTGTAATGGAGCCTTGGGCAAGCGCCAGCTGGAGCATTTGCGTGTGGCGCTCCCGCTCGAACGGATTGCCGTCGAGGCGCCACGGATCGTCTGCGGCCAATTCCCGATCGAGCAACTGATGATTCATGTTCTGGGTCAAACTCGTCCACCTCTCGTCCACCTAGGTAATTAGCGATCACTCGTCGCCGCAAATGTTGCCCGACAGCGCTAATCCCGAAGAATCCCGCGCAAGATTGAGCCTGCGAAGCGGAGCCGCATGCGGTGAGAATTCTGCCCTGCTTGATCCAGTGATCGGAGTTTGGGTGGGGGCCTGTTTTCCCCCAGTGTTCGATGTAGCGACAGCAGAGCTTCGCGACAGCCAATCGCTATTGCTCAATGTACACAGCGCGTAGGCCTTCAAGGGAAGTAAGAGAAAGATGTTGATGAACGTGTGCAGGGAAAAGCCCAGAAATCGAAACTGTCGAGCGCGAAATGCTACCACGCTGCATCGGACCATGGTCATGGACACAATCATCAGGCCCGTCCACCAAGGCACAGTGCCTGTCAGTGCGAAATGTGCGAGGCCCGTTAGTACCGATAGGGCGAGGAGTAGCGCGCCGAGATTCTGTCCGACCACGTCCAACGTGAGATAGCTATTGAGGCCGGGCAGCAAGCGCAGCCCAAGCAGCGTGTCCCGGAATGTGCTTCGTGCCCAACGGAGTTGTTGGCGCAGATACGGTCCGAGCCTGTTCGGAACGACTGTGGCCGCGATGGCGCTCGGAACGTACTCGGTTCGAAAGCCTGCTTTCAGCATGAGGATAGTGAGATGGCGATCCTCACCGAAGTCGCTTGGCTTGCCCCGAAAAAATTGCGACTCGTACTGGTCCAGTAACAAAAGGAGCGCAGACCGGCGGTACATGGCACATGGGCCGCAACAGCACATAACGGCACCGAAGCGAGCCTGTGCCGCGCGCTCCTCGTTGCAAGCCAGCCAGTACTCCATGTCTATCAGCCTGGTCAGCCAGCTCTCGCTCCGGTTACTGGCCGTCAACTGACCCATGACTGCGCCGACCGCTGGATCTCGCATCTTCGGTACAAGCTTGGTAATGACGTCGGACGCGAGTATCGTGTCTGAATCAACGTTAAGCACCAAATCCCCGGATGAGCGGCGTATCGCGGCGATCTGTGCCTTGCGCTTTCCAACATTCTCGGGAAGCAAAATGATGTCGAACCTAGGGTCGCGCGCGTAGGTTTCGTGGACAGTTCCTACGGCTTCGCGATTTCCAGAACCGTCATCAACCACATAGACCCGAAGTCTTCCGGCGTATTCTTGGTCTGCAATGGAAGCCAGGCACTCTGAAAGCGTGCGCGGATCCTCGTTGAAGCAGGGGACGATGACATCCACGCTGGGCAGTTGATCGGAGCCGACGAGATCCTCCAACGCCGATGAGTCGTTTGTCGGCAGAGCATAAATCCCCTGCATGCTCTTATAAGTAGTCGAGAGCAGTGCATAAAGCGAAATGGCCACAGTGCTGGTTGTACCAAGAAGAGTCATGGGATCTCGTTTGTTCAGTGATGTTGAGGAAGTGAGCGGATTACAAATCCGCGCTCATGAAGTGCTGGAATCAGACGGGACAGCGCCGTGACCGTCTGGTCGCGCAGACCGGCGTGAGCGCCCTGGCTCAACTCGCCGGGAGGGCATCCGTCGTGCAAGAGTACGATTGCGCCCGGCCGGACAGAGGCGAGCACGGTATCGATAATCGCGTCGACCCCAGGGCGAGACCAATCTCGAGGGTCGACGGACCAATGGAGGGCCGTCAGCCCGGCGATCTGTGACGCTGTGAAGACTTCTTCGCTCCAGGCGCCGTAGGGCGCGCGAATATAGCGCACCGAGGCCTGAGGGCACGCCCTCATGATGGCGCCGTTCGCTTCAAAGATCTCACGTTGCACTTCGCCGAAGCCGCATTTGTACGGATCCGGATGAGTCATCGTGTGGTTGCCTAGCTCGTGCCCTTCTGCAAACATTCGTTGGATTAGATCCGGGTGCTCTAAGGCGTAGGCGCCGATGACGAAGAAAGTCGCCGGCACCCGCTGCTCTGCCAACACATCCAGAATCTCCGGTGTGAAAAGTGGATTGGGACCGTCGTCGAACGTCAGATAAACGCTGCGACGGCCGGTGCCGTCAGAGCACTCACGGCGCACTTCGTATAAGCAATCGGGACGGCTCATAGCTCTGGTCCGTTCCGATCGATCATCGCGCCGGTGGGCCATTCGCTGATCGGTCGTCCAACTGGCAGAACAATGACGAGTGCGTCATCGATGCGTGTGGGCGGCAGGTCGAGGCGCGCCTCTGGTCGGGTGGAGCGCACGCGAATTCCCGACAAAACAGCCAAAGGGCTGTATCGCCGCCCGAACCTCTCAACATGATTCCGCAGCGCGTCCCGGACGGTTCCGAAAGCGAATGGAACGCCAAGCTCCTGCAGTGTTGGAAGCATGACATGGATTGAATGGGCGATTCCGAGGCCCTCAAGATCCGGACGTACCCCGTACAGGCCCAGCTCAGCCACCAATAGATCGACCGCGTCAACCTTGACGAAACGGCGCAGTATGCCCATATGGGCCGCTACACCGCTCGAATCATAGGCGATTACGCGGAGTTCAGGCCTGGCTCCGGCCCAGCTTCGACTACCTTCGAACGGTTCTGCGTTGCACGCCCCAGTCGGCCCATAGGTATTTCGAAAGAACTTGGCGAGCTCGACATGGTCGGAGAGCTGCAACTCATTTTCCCAGCACAACTTCCACTGCACCTGCGAGCGCATTCAGGATCTCTCTTTCTTATTGGTTTCTTGCGGGCCGCATTACCCGGCCAAAGCGGCGGCGTTGTTTGACTGCACTCAACCGTTGTCGTTAGCGAAGGTGAGCCAGCCGGTCGGGCTCGCAAATGAGCTCTCTCGATGTTCCCGCCCGTGTTGCGGCGCCGTCGATTTGAGCTTGACGTCGGTCATTTACGTTCCTCTAATGCATGGTTCGTAAATTCGTAAAATTGATTGTTTAGATGATACCCATCCACACGCTGGATAGATCAGGACATGCGTTTTAAGGGGCTGGATCTAAATCTCCTCGTTGTGCTGGACGCTCTGATCAGGGAACGTAAAGTCACCGCGGCGGCCCGGAGTATTAACCTGAGCCAGCCGGCCATGAGCGCCGCCGTCGCTCGGTTACGCGCCTATTTCAGCGATGAGCTATTTGCGATGAACGGCCGCGAGCTCATTTTGACACCGCGCGCGGAGGGGCTCGCCCCAGCAGTCCGGGATGCATTGCTGCACATCCAGCTATCGATTATTTCCTGGGACGCCTTTAACCCAGCCCAATCGGATCGTCTCTTCCGAATCATGCTTTCCGATTACCTCACGCTCGTATTTTTTAAGAAGATCGTAGAGCGTGCTGCGCGGGAAGCTCCCGCCGTCCGCTTCGAATGTCTGCCTATTTCCGACGACCCCGAGGAGCTTCTCCGGCGCGGCGACGTTCATTTTCTGATTATGCCGGAAGTGTTCATGTCGAAACATCCTCGCGCAGCCCTGTTCGAAGATATGCTCGTCTGCGTAGGCTGCGGCACGAACAAGCAGCTGTCAGAGCCACTTACATTCGAGCGATACTTGTCCATGGGGCATGTTGTGCTCAGATTCAGGCACACCCGGCAGCCCACCATGGAGGAATGGTATTTGCTCGAGCACGGTTTCGAGAGACGTATCGAGGTCGTCGTACAGGGCTTTAGCATGATCCCGCCCGTTGTATCAGGCACCAACCGCATCGGGACCATGCCCTTACGGCTGGCGCAGCATTTCGCAAAAACAACACCCCTGCGGATTGTCGGACTTCCGCCGCCACTTCCTCATCCCGCATTCACGGAGGCCGTCCAATGGCCTGCGCTTCACAATACTGATCCGGCAAGCCTGTGGATGCGGGAAATGATGTTGCAGGAGGCATCTCGCCTGGCGCCTTTGCTTGAAACTATTGAGCGTCTCGGGCACGCCGGATCCGACCTTGCCGTTGTTGGTACCGAATTGAATGCCGCCTCCGATTTCGCGTGCGAAGTCCCAGAAGAGATTTAGCCCCACTTAAACACCGGCTGTAAGAATAATGTCATTAATCAGCATGTTAGGCGCGCGCCGGCGCGTGTTGCCACTACCTTTTTGGGGGTGATCTCAGGCGAGTTGTTTGTCGAGGTGTGTCGCAGAGCGATGCCAGCTGCCTTCAAGACGTTGCCCACTTTTGCCGTGACGTGGTGGTGACGACGCGACCATCCTTTTCGATGGTGGCTCCTGGAGGCGGTCGCGGAGGAGCGGTTGCCATTCGGGGCAGAGCGGCGCAGTTCCTTGCTGAGTACGAGGGCCAGGAACGAGCAGAACACATGCCCGGTTGGTGCTGAGTTGACTGCCGCCTCCGATTTCGCGTGCGAAGTCCCAGAAGATGTTTAGCCCCACTCAAATGCCAACTTTGCCGGCCTTGCCGCGGCTTTTCGCGCGCGGCCAGGCGAGGAGATGGCGGTCGACGAGGTCGATCCCAATGGACTGTGCCGGCCTCGGCTACTGGCGTGAGGCATCCTTGACGACACCGCCCTGCACCGACAACGTCGAGATGTTGGCAATGAAGCCGGTCGAGGTCGACGCTGCGGATGCAGGGAATTTACCTCGCGCTTCCGCCTGAACGCGCGGCCGATCCGTTCACTCAATCGGCGCTTTCATCCTGGGCCGCGGCTGAGGCCTGTGGGGTGCGGCTACCCCGCGTGGATCGGATCATCAATCAACTTTCTCTCATTTATGAAAGGAAACTCCCCGCTTACGATAGAATCCATCAGCTTCATATATTTTCCGGCAGATGGATGTCGAACGGCAGAAATGTCTGTCCTGGTGTTTCAGCAGTGCCGGTCTCGATAGCCCGCGTCATCAGCGTTATCAGCTCCTGGGAAAGCCGGCGCATTGGCGTGGCGACCGCCATCGTGATGATGTTATCTGCGAGTGCCGCCCGAGATTCCGGCGTGATTTCATTCACGATCGCGACGAGATCGCGACTTTTACCCTCTTCCCGGACCGCGGAGATGGCGCCCTCCATGCCGCCGCCGGCGACATAGAAGCCGACGAGCTCGGGTTCCCGCTGCATGAGATCAAGCGTTGCCTCGTAGGTGACCTGCCGTTTCTCCAGGTTCACAAGCGGATCGAGCACCTCGAACGTCGGCGCGTTCTCACGGCAATAGGAGCGAAAGCCGACGTCACGGAGCTCGTGCCCCTGGAAACGATGGCTGCCGACAAACACCGCCACCTTGCCGGGCCGTTTTGCGACCTTGGACACCATCCAAGCGGCCGTGCGCCCCACCTTGCGGTTGTTGAGGCCGATATAGCCCTGTCGCACGCCGGCGGCGAAGTCGGAAAGCAGCGAGAAAACCGGAATGCCTTTGGCCTTGAGGTCCTCAACCGCTGCTGTAATTTTCGGGTGGTCCGGTGCCACCATCGCGATCGCATGGCAGCGTGCGCCCAAATCCTTGAGCGGTGCGATTAGGTCGCTCGGCATATGTGACGGGGCGAATTGGATGAGCGGAATGCCGTGGAAGGACTGGGCCAAATTGACCGACGCTTCGACCTCGCGCGCAAAGTCTTGGTAGAAATGCTGGGCCGGTTTTCTCAAGATGAAGCCCAGACGGTAGCACGGTAGGTCTCGCCGCAAGCGCTGCTTGATGAGCCCGGCAGCATGATAGCCGATCGCGTGGGCGGCGTCGTGGACCCGCCGCGCGGTCTCCTCGCGCACCGGATGGCGGGCGTTCAGAACCCGATCGACCGTTGCTACGCTGACTCGGGCTTCGCGGGCGAGATCGGCAATTGTGGGGCGCTTGGTCATGGATCCTATTCTGATTGGTTTTTGACGCAGGCTGGCTCTCTGTCACCTAGCGCGATTCGACAATGGTTTCGGGTGGGCAAAGTGGAGACGCCCGCATACTGAATGATCGACAGCGTATTGGACTACTCCAGATGTAGACCGGCCGGGTATAACGGAAGGTTCATTCGCTTAGGGCGGCGATGATTTGCACTCACACATATTGCGCTTCTGATACATGGTCCGTGAGGCGCCGTTTAGAGCCTGCGAGTCGATCGTTCAGGTCATGTGACCAGCTTGGCGAAACCGGTCGCGGTGCGTCGACCTTACTCGGCGGAGGATAGCCGGTTTGATGCCTCGGCAAGCTGATGACCGCAGAAGGCGGCTTTCATCTGCGCTCGGTCCAATTCTCCTTCCCAGCGGGCAACGACGAGGGATGCCACTGCGTTGCCGACGCAATTCGTCAGCGCCCGGCATTCGGACATGAAGCGGTCGATGCCGAGTATCAGTGCCATCCCAGCAACGGGAACACTCGGAACTACGGCGAGCGTAGCAGCCAGGGTGATGAAGCCCGCACCTGTCACACCTGCAGCGCCCTTGGAGGAAAGCATCGCAACGAGCAGCAGCAGCACCTGATCGCCGATTGACAGATCCGTGTTCGTCGCCTGCGCGATGAAGAGGGCCGCCAGGGTCATGTAGATATTCGTGCCGTCCAGATTGAACGAATATCCGGCCGGGATGACGAGACCCACAACCGAACGCCTGGCGCCCGCCTTCTCCATCTTCTGCATGAGCGAGGGGAGCGCGGCCTCCGAGGAGGACGTTGCGAGGACAAGCAGCAGCTCTTCCTTGATGTAGCGAATAAGAGAACAGATCGAAAAGCCGTTGTAGCGGCAGACCGCGCCGAGAACCCCGAACACGAAGAGGAAGGCGGTGAAATAAAACGTCGCGACCAGCATCGCGAGGTTGACGACCGAACCGATGCCATATCTACCGATGGTGAAGGCCATTGCGCCGAAAGCGCCGATCGGCGCGGCTTTCATCAGAATGCCGACGAGCTTGAAGACAGGCGCGATGAGCGCCTGAAGGAAGGAAACGACAGGCTTGCCCGTCTCTCCGGCCATCGCGAGCGCCATGCCGAACAGAACCGAGAAGAACAGCACCTGCAGGATGTCGCCTTCCGCGAAGGCACCGACAATCGTTGGCGGGATGATGTTCATCAGGAAGCCGGTGACCGACTGCTCGTGGGCCTTTGCGGCATAGGTATTCACGGCCTGGACATCGAGCGAGGCCGGATCGATGTTGAGGCCGGCGCCAGGCTGGACGACATTGGCGACGATGAGGCCGACGATCAGCGCCAGCGTCGAGAAGGTCAGGAAATAGACCATTGCCTTGCCGGCGACCCGGCCGACCTTGTGAAGATCGTTCATGCCGGCAATGCCGGTCGCAATTGTCAGGAAGATGACAGGCGCGATGATCATCTTGACCAGCTTGATGAAGGCATCGCCCAGCGGCTTCAAGCTCTCGCCGGTCCCTGGATAGAAATAGCCAATTGCGACGCCGAGGGCGATGGCGGCAAGCACCTGCGCGTAAAGCTTGGCATAGAAGGGTTTGCGGGGCGCGGGACTCGCGCCGCGGACTTGTGCAGCTGACACTGTTTCTCTCTCCCTGACCGGATCGAGGTGGCGTGACTTCTCCCGGGCTTCTCCCTATCGCGGCGCTCCGGTCGAACGCTGCACCAACGCCGCCGCAATACCCATGCCAAATGGATCCGCATGACCTGAACTGACGTTGGGCTCGCCAATGATGGGATGAATGCGGTGGCACAAGACGGGAATGACAAGGCCGCCGTCCAGCACGCGCTTGATGTTCTCCGGCAGATTGCCGGTCGATCTCTCTGGCTTGCGGTTTTGCTGCACATCGTGGCGGGCTCCTCGGTTTGCCGACTTTGGGAAGGGCCGCATCGCTGGCACCAGGGCGCAGAATTGCCGTGTTCTTTGCCGCGCTCCCGCTGCAGCGACAGCTTGAAAGCGACGTCGAGACGTAGGGATTGACGCCGCTGGTGCTGACCGCGACGATGCGGTTCAGAAGTTCCAAGCACCGCCGAGAAAGCCGCGCTCGACCGCCACCTTCGCGCCTTCACACGCGACGCCGCCGCCTTATCTGCGTCATCAATATCGAGGAAATGGCGGTTGCCGCGACCGACCAGTGTCGTCGGCAGTGATTATCGCTCCCGCCCCTGGTTCGCAGGCGCTGGTGACTGGCACGGCCCGGCAACTCGGCGCGGTCAGCCGCTCGGGCACCGCATCGCCGGCGCCGTATTTCTGTCGTTCAACATCGCCGACAAAAATTAGAACTGATGAATTCTATCATAGGCCGCGAGGTTTCCTTTCACGAATGAAAGAAAGCTCGATTGACTATCCCGCCTCGCTCCAGTCTTTTGAAAATCAACGTGTGGTTGCCCCCGTGCAAGCCGAGAACGTGGCCAAGCTTCGTGGAGGGAGAGCCAAGCGATGCGTCAGGGGTCGACCCGCTTTGTACTCGACCACACGGCGGTGGCACGAGTTCACGTCAGAGCATTTTCGCGCTTGCCCGCGACGTCGCGGGCGCACATGCCGCCGGCATGCATTTCATGGCGCGAGATCGAGGATCACATGCACCACAACATTCCCAAATCAGAACAAAATGCCAGCGAGTGCCGCATTTCGCTTCCGGATGCGAAAAGGGCTTACCCAAAGTCCGAGACGAACACCGCGGTCCCTTTTGTGCCATCGCACGAGCGCGCGCTTACCGGCATCTTCGAAATATCGAAAGTACTCACCGACCCCGCCCGGCTCGAAGTCACGTTGGCCAAGGTCGTCGATCTCCTGCCCTCGTTTGTGCAGATGCGGCACGGCATCATCGCTCTCTTCGACGCTGAGGGCATACTGGACATCACCGTAGTCACCGGCTGCGACGAGAACAGCGATGAGCGCTCCCGGATGCGTCTGCCGCGCGAGGCAATCGATCGGATTGTGACGACGGACACGCCGCTCGTCGCCGAGAACATAGCGGTGCATTCGGCCTTCACTGCCGCTGACATAGAGGTGCTTGGGGCCTCCGACCCCGTGTCGTTCATCGGCGTTCCCATTCGTGTTGATGGGAACGCCGTAGGCACGCTGACTATCGACCGCGCCTTGGACAGCAGGTCAACGTATCGGCTCGATTATGATGTCCGGCTGCTCACCATGATCGCCAACATGGTGGGACAGACAGTCAAGTTGCACCGCTTCTCCGCGGGCGACCGCGAACGACCGACGGAGGTGGAAGATGGGCTGCAAACGCAATTCTCTGATGTCAAGCACCCTGCACCGCAGCGCAAGAAGGTTCACGTCAAGGGAATGATTGGCGATAGTCCGGCGCTAAGCGCGCTGCTCGAGAAGATCGCAGTTGTAGCTAAGGCAAAGACCACGGTTCTGTTGCGAGGCGAATCCGGTACCGGGAAGGAGCTGGTCGCCAAGGCAATTCACGAGTTGTCGCCGCGCGCCAAGCGGCCCTTCATCAAACTCAATTGTGCAGCGCTGCCAGAGACAGTCCTGGAATCCGAATTGTTCGGTCATGAGAAGGGTGCCTTCACAAGCGCGTTCAATTCCCGCAAGGGTCGCTTTGAGCTCGCCGACAAGGGGACGTTGTTTCTGGATGAGATCGGCGAGATCTCGGCCTCCTTCCAGGCAAAGCTACTGCGCGTGCTGCAGGAGCAGGAGTTTGAGCGCGTCGGCAGCAACCAGACCATCAAGGTCGACGTTCGCGTGATTGCCGCCACGAACAGGAACCTTGAAGAGGCGGTTGCAAGGAATGAGTTCCGCGCCGACCTATATTATCGCATCAACGTGGTTCCCTTGCTGGTGCCGGCGTTACGCCAAAGGCGCAGCGATATTCCGCTCCTCGCAGCTGAGTTTCTCAAGAATTTCAACGATGAGAACGGCCGTACGCTGACCTTCGATCCGCGTGCGATTGAAGTACTGATGAAATGTGAATTTCCCGGCAACATTCGCGAGCTTGAAAATTGCGTGCACCGGACAGCGATCCTGGCGGAGGGACGATCAATCGGGAGAAACGACTTTGCGTGCTCCCACGACCAATGCTTTGCCGAGGCGCTGCGGAAGAGCAGATCGGGCAAGGCCGCGCTGCAACCAGCGCCAATCATGCCAGAGGCAGTGAATCCGGCCACGCCGCCGGATGCGGCCGCTCGTTCGGCCGCCACCACAGTCCCGCCTGCCGGAGCACCCTACTCATTGGGCGCGAGGACCACCGACGCCGAGCGCGTCATTGCTGCCATGGAAAGATGTGGCTGGGTGCAGGCAAAGGCGGCGCGCCTGCTTGGACTGACCCCGCGCCAGATTGGCTACGTGCTGAGGAAATACGGCATCGAGGTCAAGCGTCTGTGAAAGCATGACTCAGGCGGATTAGCTGAGACCGCTTAGCGGCTTGGCCCGCGCAGGGATGCAGATCCGCCTCCGCGTCAAGCCGATCCGACCGAGGACAGCCTGGCCGAATTCCCGTGGCAGCCGGCGTTGCGACCATCTTGTGAAAGGCGACGCTGCCATCGTCAATCCGTCCGCCATGTTGCTCTCGTTGCGAGCTCATACGGATGCCCCTGTGCGACTGAAACGGAGATAAAATATGTCCGATGCAAAACTGCAAGCTGTGCTTTCGTCTCTTCCGCAAGGGACGCGACAGTTAGATGCTCTGCCGTCCAACGGACCAGCGCCGGACAGAAGTTTTGTCAAGCTGAATACGAATGAGAACCCGTTTCCGTTGCCGCCAATCATAATGCAAAGTGCAGTGGCGGCCCTCCAGCGCCAGTATCTGTATCCGGACGACGATAACATCAGCTTGAGGGAAGCTGCGTCCAATACCTATGGCGTATCCACGGATCAGGTCATCGCAGGCAACGGGTCGTCTGAACTGCTCGGACTCATCTACAGAGCTTTCCTCGCCCCTGGCGACAAGGTGGCGATGATATCGCCAGGGTTTTCGTTCAACCGCAAACTTGCCATGTTGCATGGTGCTGAGTTTCTCGAGATCGGATGTCAAAGTCATTCGCTGCCAATGGAGCAATTGCTTTCCGGTCCGGCAAAAGACGCCAAGTTCATTCTGGTGGCCAATCCAAACAATCCGACCGGAACATTCCTCTCGATAAGCAATATCGAACGCCTCGTGGCACAATCGGATCGCCTGGTCGTCCTTGATGAGGCCTACGTCGACTTTGCACCCGATCACGGGCTGCGCCTCATCAACCGTTATTCGAACCTTCTGATCTTGAGAACATTTTCGAAGAGCTATGCCGCCGCCGGCATTCGCGTCGGTTTCGGTTTCGGTCACCCTGAGATTATTGGCAGGCTGCGCAACATCCAGAACGTCTTCAACATGAACGTGATCGGGCATGCGGTTGGTATCAGCGTGCTTGCGCATCGCGGCGCCTACGCAGAGAACCACAAGCACATCAGACATGAACGACAGCGAGTGACAGCCGCACTGTCGCAACTTGGATTTTCCGTAACGCCCTCCCACGCAAATTTCTTGCTAGCCCGTGTGCCAGCGGGACAGGACGGCTCATGGTGGCAAGCAGCCTTGGAAAGGCAAAAGATACTCGTTGCCTACTTTCCGGACAATGGTTTGGAACATTGCATCCGCGTCAGCATCGGCACAAAAGAGCAATTGGATGCATTTCTTGCTGCCGCTCGCGATATAGTTGGAAGCTTAAACATACCAAGCACCACGGGCAGGGGAGCGTCAGGCTCTGCTCGTTCGGTACGCTGACGCTAATCCGATATCACACATTGCTATCTTTAGACTTGCTTGGTCACCCAAGCATGACAGCATTTTTCTTTAAAATCGGGGACAATATCGAGTGACAAACGTCTTTCCTTCAAACCTAGCCTTCGGCATCTTCGATCATCTGGACGAGGACGGCCTCGATATCGCCCGGCAGTACGAAGATCGCCTGATATTAGCAGAGGCGTGCGATCAGCTAGGGTTCTATGCCTATCATCTCGCAGAGCACCACTGTACCCCCCATGGGAGAGGTCCATCGCCGAATCTGTTCTTATCGAGCGTCGCCCAGCGCACCCGGCGCCTGCGTCTCGGACCCTTGGTGATGCTGCTTGCGCTTTATCATCCGCTGCGTGCGTTCGAAGAGATCTGTATGCTGGACCAGTTGAGCGGTGGCAGGCTCGAACTGGGCATAGGGCGCGGTGCTCTCCCGATCGAATTGGGTTACTTCGGGATTGGTGCGGACGCGGTGCCGGGCCGCTATGCGGAAGCCAGCGAAATTCTTGTTGAAATACTTGTTAATGCCATGAAGGTTGGCACGCTGTGCTATCAAGGCCGCCATTTTGAGCTCAATGACGTTCCTTTGACGCTAAGACCTCATCAGCGTCCACATCCGCCGACATGGGTCGCCGCCAATCGACCCGAGTCCGCAGCCTGGGCCGCTGCGAATGGAGCAAATATCGCGTGTGTAGGACCTTCCTCTTCTGTTCGCAAAACTACTGATGCGTTCCGCGCCTATCAAGAGGACAACACTGGCGCGGGCGATCGAGCGCCATTTATTGGATTGCTCCGCATGGTCGTGGTTGGGCGTTGTGACACACATGCCTATTCGCTCGCGGCACCTGCTTACGAACGATGGCTCAAGAGCTTCCAATTCCTTTACGAGCTTAACGCTATCCCCACTCCACCCAACCTGCCGCTGACCTTCGATGCGGCAGTCGAGAGTGAATTGTGCGTGGTAGGATCAGCAGCGTCTGTGCGAGAAGCTCTGCTCAGTCAGTTGGAAGAGGCAGGTGCTAACTACCTTCTTTGTCAACTGGCATTTGGAAATCTGCCGCTAGATGCTTCCCTGTACACCGCGACGACCATTCAATCCGAAATCATGGCTCGACTTGTCTGACCGTGAAATTCGCGGTCTGATCCGAAGGTAAATCGTTGTAACAGCGCTCCCTCACATTGCTCGAGCGTGCACGTGGTGGGGATTGGGAAATCGTGAGGGAGGCCAAACTGACGACGAGCCGGCGGCACAGATTACCAGGTTTGTGCGTTGGCCGGCATCTGGGCACGGTGTGAGACTGCACGATCCTAAGGAGATGATGGCCGAGCGCGTCACGATGCCGGCACGCATCTGCTCGTCGCGCTCGCGCTAGTCCCATAGCCCGCCGCAAGAGGTTCTTCTCGACCGGGGCGGCGCCGGTGGCGGCTCCCGCATCCAGCTTCATCAGCGGCTCGGCGGTAGCAAAGCCGTCACTCGCTACGGCGCTGTTGAGGGCGCGCTCGCGAGCGGCTTTGCTACGCCGAACGACACCACCTGGAGCGAGTTCGCCCGATGTCGCGGCGTGCACCGCGGTCGGATAACGACGCTGGAGGAAATCGTTCGCAGCCGGTCTTCACGATCCGCGCGAGTGCTTTGCATGAATGCTGCCTGCTTCCTCGTCTGCGGCGGCCTGAGTGTCCGCCGGCACGCCCGAAGTCAATGTCAGTACCACAAGGCCGCCAAGACGTCAGGTCTGGGAGCCGGCTTGTACGGTCGTATCGTGTTCTGGAATATCGTCAAAGGAGGCGTAGTTGAGATTGTAGAGTTTGGAATACAGACCCCCCATGGCTATTAGCTGATCGTGGTTGCCAGTCGCAATAACTTGGCCATTCTGAAGCACGATGATGCGGTCGGCACCCCGGATCGTGGCAAGACGGTGGGCGATGACGAGGCCAGTGCGCCCTTCAAGCAGCTTTATCAGAGCCTTCTGAATCTGCATTTCCGTGTAGCTGTCGATGTTGGCGGTAGCTTCGTCGAGCACGAGGATCTTGGCGTCGGCGACGAGGGCGCGAGCGAAACTGATGAGCTGGCGCTGGCCGAGAGATAAGTTGTCGCCGCGTTCGCCAAGTTGGGTCTCATACCCATCGGCGAGGCTCATGATGAAGTCGTGGGCGCCGACCGCCTTGGCCGCCTCCATCACCTTGTCTCGCGTGGCCTCTGTCTTGTGGTATCGAATGTTCTCGAAGACCGTCCCGGTGAACAGGAATGGCTCCTGCAGCACCATGGCGACCTGGCGGCCGAGCGATTCCTGGGTGAGATCGCGCACATCATATCCGCCGACCAGAACTTGGCCCTGCTGAACATCATAGAAGCGGTGGACCAGGGCCATCGCACTCGATTTGCCAGAACCGCTCGGCCCGACCAGTGCGACCGTCTCGCCGGGATTGACCCGGAAGGAGACATTTTTCAGCACCGAACGGTTCGGATTGTAGCCGAAGGTGACGTCCCTGAACTCGACCGAGCCGTCCATTTCGGGCGAAAGCACCTCGGCATTGGGTTTGTCCTGAACATCGATCTTGACGTCGAGCACATCGGTCAGGCGCTTGCCTGAGGCCATGGCGCGCTGCATGACCGAATATTGCAGGGTGAGTGAGCGGATCGGGTCAAAGAAGCGCTGGATGTAAAATAGGTAGGCAACCAATACGCCCACATCTATGCGGCCATTCATGACCATCGAGCCGCCGACCACAATAACGGCGGCCATGGCGAGGCCGGTGAGGCCATCGACGATAGGCACCATGACCAGTGCATATTTGGCAGCGATCAGGTGGGTCCTGAGGTTGGCATGGGCCTTGTCGTCAAAAAGGATGAAATTCACCTGCTGGCGGTCCATTGACTGGACGGTGCGCACGCCGTGAATGGCTTCGGCCAGCGCGCCGTTGACGACGGAATTAGTCTCGTGTGCGGCCATGAAGGCGTCGCGGGCACGCGGCAGCCAGACAATGCGGACGATCACCAGGACCGGCAGAACCGAGAGCGTCAGGAGGCCGAGGCGGAAGTCGAGCCACAGCATTACGAAAACGATGCCGAAGAGAAGCGCAACATCGCCTACGGAATATACCGAGGTTTCGAGGAATTCCTGTATGGAGTTGACGTCGCCTTGCAGGCGCGACATGAGGCGTCCGACCTCGGTCTTGTCCATGAAGGAGAGCGAAACCTTCTGCAGATGGCCAAACATGGCGCGGCGGATGTCGAACAGGACAGTTTCGGCCACTTTCCCAACCACGGTTTCCTGCATGTAGCCGGCAGCGAAATTGACCAAAATCGCCAAAACGAACGCGCCGACGGCCGCAAGCTGGGCTGAGCGATCGGTCCTTGCCGGGTTCATGCCTTGGTCGATCGCGTAGCGGATGATCAACGGGATGAGAAGCTGCGTCCCGGTGAAGATCAGCATTGCTGCAATCGTGATGACTACCCTGGCCCGATAGGGACGGACGAAGGCCCAGATGCGCCGGAGGATGCTCTTGTCGAAAGCCCGGCCGAACATCTCCTCCTCGATGCGGTGCGAGCCGACAACCGCGCGCGGAGGGCGTCTGCCGTCGTCACGTTCGGCTTCGACTTCGCCGGCGCGGCCCTGCGCCATCAGCGGGCGCCCCCATACTGGGTCATATTGTCATCACCCGGGCGCGTCTGGAGATCGTAAAGGGCCTTGTAGCGTCCCCGCTTCGCCAAAAGCTCTTGATGCGTGCCGCGTTCTACGATTTCGCCGTTATCGACAAAAAGGATCTGATCGGCGTGCATAAGCGCACTCAGCCGGTGCGCGATGATGATCGTCACCCGATCCTTGGCGAAGCGCCGCATCGCCGCGCGGATGCGCTGCTCGGTGCCGGCATCGATCGCCGCCGTTGAGTCGTCGAAAACGACGACGGAGGGGCGCAGCATCATGGTGCGAGCAATCGTGAGACGCTGGCGCTGGCCGCCAGAGAGAGAGACGCCGCGTTCGCCCACGACCGTCTCGTAGCCTGCTGGGAGCCCGAGGATGTAGTTGTGGAGCTGGGCGAATTCGCCAGCGCGTTCTATTCGCTGTCTCTTCGCCCAGGGATCGCCATAAGCGATGTTGTTCTCGATCGTGGTGGTGAATAGGAATGCATCCTGCTGTACGACGGCGACCGCCTTGCGAAGCGTCGCGAGGGTGACATTACGTATGTCCTGGCCGTCCAGCGTGATGGCGCCACCGGTCACGTCGTAAAAGCGGGGGACCAGATGAGCCATCGTCGATTTGCCCGAACCCGGCGGACCGACGATCGCGATCGTCTCGCCTCTACGGGCCTCAAAGCTGAGGTTCTTCAAAATGGCGCGGTTTTCGGCGCTGGGGTACGCAAACGAGACATTGTGGAAGCGCAGAGTGCCGTCGCTTATCTCGAGCGGTCTGGCCTCGAGAGCATCCCTGATTGTGATCTCCTGGTCGAGGAGACCGAAAAGCCGCGAACCGCAGCTAGAAGCGCGGGCAAAGGCATTGACCATGAGGCCGATCTGGCGGACTGGCATTTGCAGGATTGTCATGAAGGTCAGGAAGGTCGCCACCGTTCCGACGCTGATCTCGCCAGCGACGAGCTTGCTGCCACCGATCCAGAGCACCAATCCCATTGCGAAAAAGAAGGACAAGGTCATCGCCGACGTGCTGGGCACGTAGATGTCAACGCGGTCGTGGGCGAGGTCGAGCGCGTTCTTGGAAGCGCCGTCGAACTTCAGCATCTCGTAGGCTTGAGCCGCAAAAGCGCGGACCACGCGGATGCCTGCGAGATTTTCCTCCATCACGCGGCTTAGTACCGAAAGCCGCTCATGCAGGTCGAGCCAGGTGGCGCGCAGCCTAAGCTGTGTGGCCGATGAGCGCCAGGCGACAAAAGGCACGAAGCTCAGCGCGACCAGGCCGAGCATGGGATCGGTCGAGATCATCATGTAGGCGCCGATCCCGATCAGCATGGTGAGCAGGAGCACGCGAACGAGCGCGGTGGAAAAATACATCCGCACGCCTTGGAGATCGAGCATTCCGATGGTGATCAGATCGCCTGAATGGACCCGGTCGTGAAAGGAAAAGCTGAGACGCTGGATCTTGTCGTAGTAGGCGAGCCGCAGTTCGTACGCGACATGATGCCCGACGGCTTCGGCAAAATAGTTCTGCGCCATCGTGAAAAGGCCGCGTAGCGCGCTGACGGCGAGCAGCAGGAGAGCCGGGATCCAGAGCGCTTGTCCTGCCGCGGTCCCCGCGACACCGCCCCCGATGGCTGTCTGGGTCTGGTCGACAGCCCGGCCGAGAAGCTGGGGAATGAGCAACTGGAGGATTGCCGCCATGATCGTCGAGCCCATAGCGAAGGCGACCTGCCAGGGATGCCGCAAATTCATACGCGTGATGCGCAACAGCGTACTCAAATCCCGGCCCCAGCGCGCCGCTTCCACATCGGTCAACGAATTCAGAGCGTTCGTTGCGCTGCCGATAGCATCACTGCTCACGGGTGTATTCCCGACTGCATTTTGCGCCTTCGAGGCAAGCCGAAGGACCAATCATCAAAGGGGCCCGCCATTGTTAATCCTGTCCACCACCTGCAGCAGGGCGCGTTCCTATAAGCCGAGCCGCGGCTTCACTTACTGGCATGTCGATCACCGTGATTCCGCTTGCCGCAAGGAAACGCGCTTCGTTTCTGGTCAGCGTTTCCGCGTCCATTACCGCGCAATGTGGACCTCGGGAGCGCTTCATCATCTGCCTGGCGTAGGTGCGCAGCATCTGATCGTTGAAGCGGCAGCCAACGAAGAAAAATCCACGGGTGATGCGCCGTTCCTTCACCACGTCTGGGATCGGTGTCTGGATATCGATTTCGGTCAGGACTTCGACATAGTCGGAATCTGCGACGAGAAAGTTTTGCGCCGGCCTAATACTCCCGTGAGGTGTATAGAGAACCGTCTTCGCCCCCGATCGGGGGTTGAGTTCCCTCCCGGACAAATCGTAGGTTTTCGTCCAAATGTTACCGATTTCGTTCGCCCGCGTGACGCCTTGTATCTCAACGACGTCCGTTCGGCCGGTCTCTACGAGAGCCGTGCGCATCGCGCCGTCGTACCAGCTGTCGACGATGAGGGAGAGCGGCAGCCTTGCGAGCCAGGCGTGGAGGAGGGTCGGCGCCACCGGCGCTGCGAATATGTCGGTCATCCAAGCTTGAAGCGTCCGGCGATGCCGGCGCTGTTCGATGAACTGCGCAACCGACCACATATTGGTGCGGATCCTGGAAGGGGCTGGCGCCCGCGCATTGAGTGCCGCGGCAACGAGCTCCGGCGTATGCGGCACAGGCGGTTCCGCACAGTTGAACCCAAGAAGACCCGGACCGAGATAGGGGATCACCTCATCGGCGGCGAGCGCTTCCTTCGCCAGGTCAAGCAGCTTTTCGGCAAAACTGTCCCGCACGATGACGAGGTGGCCCGATGTCAGGATCGTGTTCATGCTCGTTCCTCGCGACGCACCTATCAAGGGGCAGCATCAGTCCTCTTCGGAAATCTTCCTTGCCTCGACGGTGATCGGCAGACGCGTATCCCGTGGAAGATCGGGTAGGAGGAGCCGCCACCCGTTCCTGAGCGTCACAGTTCCGCCCCACAACTCTTCCTTCTCGAACTTGATGATCGGCTCTTCGAGGTCCTTCTTCGGGACATACGCCGACAAGCCAGCATCGGTCCTGCGGATCATGACTTTCATCTGGCCGTCCCTTCATTGGTATTGCTTTCAGCACTGCAGGGCGCCTCGGCTTTGTCGAGGCTCATCAGTTCACGCGCTCGCATGCCGACGACGGTGCCACGGTCGATCCATTCGACCGCGTAGATGAAGAACTGCTGGAGAAAGGTGCCAATGTCGCGCACATATCCCTCGTCGCCCTTCCGCACGAGATTTTCGCCGATCTCCCTGCCAGGATAGGTGCCGTCATTCTTTATGTGGCGAGTGGCACGTACCCGCTCTCCCGGCATGAATCGTGGAGGCCTGCGGATTTCGACCTCCTCTTCGCGTCCGAGCGACATGTCCGTTCCCTGATTTCTCTTGAGGCTGCAGATCGTGAACAAAGGCGTTCCAGGCGTCCTGCAAAGGCATCCCCGACCATGTCGGCAGCCCAATGTCCGTCACGCAGGAACGCAGGTCTTCGGCACCGGGCATACCGAGGCACATTGCTGCGCATCGAAGACCCCCTCGCACTCGGTGCACTTGTGCGGCTCGATCACGTAGCTCTCGCCTTTGAACTTGATCGCGCCGGAGGGACATTCGAATTCGCAGGCGCCGCATTGGGTGCATTGGGATGCGATGATCTTGAAAGCCATTTTAACTCCTGGTCCGAATGAATGAGACAGCTCAGGCCGTCGCCGCGAGTGCGGGGGTCCCACACGCGGCGGCGTAAATCGCGCTGATTGCGGTCTCGATATAGTCATGGGCATAAGCGTCGGTGGCTCGGATTCCAGCGTCCGCGAGCTGATCCTCGGGGCAATTTCCGATCTTGGCGCACAGCACGATATCTATGCCTTCAAGCGCTGCGATGACGCCATCGAGGGCGGCTTCTCCGCCCCAGCCGCCGAGGCAATACTGCTCCACCTTGCGATGCCCGACAAAGCTGATCCCTCCCGGCGAGGCTTGATAAACCTGGAATTCCTTCGCATGGCCGAAATGTTCATTGACGCGGCCGCCGCCCTTGGTCGCCACCGCGAAGAGAAGGGACTTGCCGGGGCTCGCTGCCTTGACCAATCCGATCGCTTCTCTCCTAGCAGCCACGTGATCACGGCGCTCCTCCGCGACCAGCTCCCGATAGGCCTTGCGATTGCTGGCATCGTAGGTGACCTCGCCGGGAATCCGGTCGACTGTGAATTCCTGGCCACGATCCTCTCCGAGCAGGCCGACGGCATCTGCCCGGCACTGCCGGCAGTGGCGCATCAACTGGGCGCCGCCTTCGACACGATCCTGAAGAGCCTTCATCTCCATTGCGTTTGGGCCGCGTTGCCCGCTCAGTCCGTAGTGCGTGCCGTGCGCCGGGTCCGAAATCAGCGGCATGAGGTTGTGCAGGAACGCGCCTCGCTCCTTGACCCATCCATTCACCTCGATCAGATGCTCATCGTTCACGCCGGGGATCATCACCGAATTGATTTTGGTGAGGATGCCGCGCGCGGTCAGCATCTCCAGGCCCAACATCTGCCGCTCGTGCAGGATCCGGGCGGCTTCGATGCCGACGTAGCGGCGATGGTCGTAAAAGATCCAAGGATAGATCTTTGCACCGACCTCAGGGTCGACCATGTTGATGGTGATCGTCACGTGATCGACATTCATGTCGGCAAGCTCCTCGACATGGTCCGGCAGCGCGAGCCCATTCGTGGAGATGCAAAACTTGATGTCTGGGATTTCCCTGGCGACTCGTTCGAACGTTGCCTTCGTCTTCTTCCAGTCGTAACAGGCATCGCCAGGTCCGGCGATGCCGAGCACGGAAAGCTGCGGCACCTCGTTGGCGACCGCGATCACCTTGCGTAGCGCCTGGTCGGGCGTCAGCTTTTCGGAGACCACCCCAGGCCGGCTTTCGTTGGCGCAGTTATATTTGCGATTGCAGTAGTTGCACTGGATATTGCAGCCGGGCGCGACCGCGACGTGCATGCGCGCGAAATAGTGATGCGCCTCTTCTGAAAAGCAGGGGTGATCCTTGATCTTCTCCCAGACAGCCGGATCCGTGTCGTCCGGCTTTATCGACGAGCCGCAGGACGAAGACGCGCAGCCACCGGCTTTCACGGTGGCAAGCAACTGGTGATCGAATGTCGTGCTGAGGCTCTCAAGCGAAATTGCCGGTGCGGACATCGAACGGCTCCGTTGCTGGGTAATGTCGCAGTTCGAACCGCAAGAGCTATGCCATGTCAAAGAGCGGTTTTGGTTCACGAATTGGCTTTCGTGTCGGATTCCGTCGGATTGCTCCGACACACCTTTGTCGGGCTTCCGACAGTGGACAAGCAAATCGGGTCGCGAAGGTTACCAGCCTTGGGCGCGCAGAGTGTGAGGGAGACTACTCCGGGCTTACGTTTGACGTCATCACGACGTCTAGAATTTCTTCACCTCGATGCCATGTCGGCGCAGCGCGTAGCCGATTTGCCGCGGCGTGAGGCCGAGGATACGAGCCGCCCTGGCCTGAACCCAACCGGCCTTGTCCATCGCGTCGATCAGCCGGTCGCGTTCCGGCAGACGCGGGGGACAAGCGGGATCGTTCGGATCGCCGGCCGCAAGGGGAGATACGTTGCCTGCGGAGGCACCGATGCGACTGGCCGGCAGCCGCAATCCGACCGGCCCTGCGTTGACCCGTGCGAGATCGTCGATGATAGTGCCGCCATTCGAGCGGTCGGCTCGCTTCCAGAGGAGCCAGGAAAGGCACTGGCTCTTCTTACAGGCGAAATCGGATGGCGTGATCGTCCTTGAACGCGCAAGTGTGGCCGTCCGTTGGACGCAGTTCTCCAGCTCGCGGACGTTACCAGGGAAGTAGCATTGCGAGATCAGGTCAAGCGCCGACGGCGCGAAGGCGAGTGCGCGATCGTTCTCCTTGTTGAATCGGTTGAGGAACGCGTTCGCAAGGCGTGGAATATCGCCGGGTCGCTCTCTGAGCGGAGGCAGGATAATTGGCACCACATTGATGCGGTAATAAAGGTCGGCCCTGAACTCCCCTTTTATGACGGCCGTCTCGAGGTCCTTGTTGGTGGCGCATATGAGGCGCACGTCGACCTGTAGCGTTTTGGTGCCGCCGACTCGCTCCAACTCGCCTTCCTGCAAGACACGCAACAACTTGGCTTGAAAGGCCGGCGAAATCTCGCCGATTTCATCAAGTAGCAGCGTTCCCTCATTTGCCAATTCAAAACGACCGGCGCGCTGGGAGATAGCACCCGTGAAAGCGCCCTTTTCATGCCCAAACAGTTCTGACTCCAGAACGCTTTCAGACAGTGCGGCGCAGTTTAATTTGACGAAAGACCTCTTCCTCCGACGTGAGAGCTTATGGATGGCTTGCGCAAAGAATTCCTTGCCGGTGCCGCTTTCACCCCGCAGTAGCACGGTGGAATTGGTCCCTGCTACGACCGAGACGGTTTCGAGGACCTGCTTGAGTGCGGGGCTTTCCCCGATGATCCCGTCGATTTTGACATCCGCATGCCGGGCAGGGTCGTAGGTCCTACCCTCGTTGGGCGATTTCTCCGGTCTCCATTGCTCATGGACACACCGCTGACGATCTGTACTCAGGATGCGATGGAGACGGATGGTCCGGCCTACAAGGTTGGCGACCATCGTCAGGAAGTATGTGTCCTCGTCGTCGCGAAAGTCGGTGGCGCCGTCTCCGGCGCGGTCGATCGACAATGTCCCAAGGATCTTATGATCAGCCTTTAGCGGGATACCGATAAAGGCAATTGGGATGGTGCCGCTGCTCGAAGACGTTTGAAGGTCAGCCTGAAATAGTTGGGACTTGCGGACGTCCGGTATCAAGAGCGGCGTCCCCGTAGCGACGATTTGATCTGTTACGGCCTGTGGTATGACGCGGCGAGTGCCTGATTGAGGTGCGTGGGTATTGCCGGCAGTTGCGGCAATCTCCGGCTCTCCTTCAGCGTCCAGGACGATGATTGCTCCGTGACGCATCTGCAGAAACGAAGGCAGGATGTTCACGACGTTGGCGAGCGTAATCTCCAGCTCGCTGGGGGCGGTCAGCACCTTCGATATCTCGTAGAGTCCCCTGAGCGCGATATCTGCTTGGGGCATGCTTTTGATGGGCGGTTCAGGGCGGGTATCCCGAGGTGCTACCTCGTCGACCCGATCTTGCGGTACGTGAGCCATGGAAACACCTCAGAGGTTGTCGTCCAGAGTGCTCCTCCTTTTGTATCTGGGTCTGAATTGTGAAAGCACAGTATTCACGAGCTTCTCTTCGTTGCGAGGCGATTCAAGCAAAGATGAGACTTGGCGTTGGTCGCGACCTCAGGTGTACCAAGACTAACGCTCTTGATACGTGCGTGCGTCGGTCATCCGAATTTGAAGAGGACTCCGAAACCGCCGCGTGGATAGTTCCACTCGATCTCGCCACTGGTCTCACACAAAATCCGGCAGGTGCCGCACTCCATGCAGCCGTCGGCAGTGATCTCCACTTGACCTTTGTCGTTCAACTCATAACATTTCGCCGGGCAGACGTGGGTCAGCGCGAGCAAGTTCGCGCTTGGCCTCTCGTGCGGTAGCACTTTGATATGCGGACGGCCGGAATCCACCAAGTAGCGGTTCTGGTAAAGCTTGTCCTCGACACGTGACTTCGTCACTGCGATCGTCATTTCGTCTCCCCTCAGCGCCACGCCAATGCAAGGCGGACCGCGTCGCTGACCAGCCCCCAGCGCGAGCGCGCCTTGATGAAGGCCGCCGTGGTCGCCTTTTCCTTCTCGATCTTCGGCGTGCCGTCGACACGCATGAAATTCTGCGCGGCTTGCGACATCAACCGCGGATAAGTCGTGAAGTAATTGCAGGAATTGGTGTGGAGCAAGGCCGGCATGTCTTTGTATTTCCTTAGGTCCTTGACCACGAAGGACTTGTCCAGCATGGCTTTGTAAAGGGCGAGATTCCGTTTGGTCATAGGACCGTTGCGGCTCTTGACCTCGATGATTGCCTCAGCCGCGATGCGGCCGGAGGTCATGGCGAGGTTCGAACCCTCGCGGTGAATGGCGTTGTTCAGTTGCGCGGCATCGCCGACCACGACCCAACCGTCGCCAAAGAGCTGCGGAATAGCCTTGTAGCCGCCTTCGGGAATGAGATGCGCGGAATATTCTTTCACTTCCGAGCCGGCGATCAGCGGCCGGATCGAAGGATGGGTTTTTAAGGCGTCGAGGAGGACGTAAGGGCTCTCGACCATCGCGGCGAAATCGGAGACGAGGCAGCCAATGCCCAGTGAGATCGACTCCTTGTTGGTGTAGAGGAAGCCGAGCCCGGCCATGCTGCGGGAGGTCGTGCCCACCGCCTCGATCACGCAGCCTTCATCGCCTTTGAGGCCGAACCGCTGCTCAATGACCTCTTCGGGCAGGAAATGCATTTCCTTGACGGCGAGCGCCACGGTTTGCGGCTTCGGCATCTCGCGCAGGCCGGCCCGCGTGCCAAGCAGTCCGCATACACCTTCTGCGAGGACGACCACGTCCGCGTAGATGGCTCCGCCGGCCCGGTCTGTGCGGACGCCGATCACCCTGTCCTTGGCGTCACGGATGAGTTCCGTCACGGTCGTCTCGCACAGAACCGTCGCGCCGGCCTCGCGCACCTTACGCGAAAACCATTTATCGAACTGGGCACGGATGATCGTGTAGCGGTTGGGCTTCGCCTCATTGAAGTCGTCCGACCGATAGTGAATCCCGGTATGGGATGTGTCGTCCATCACCCAAAGCCGCTGTTCAACCAAATGCCGCTCGAGAGGCGCATCGTCCCGGAAATCCGGGATGATCTTCTCCAGCATGTTCGCGTACATGATGGCACCCTGGACATTCTTGGAGCCCGGATATTCACCCCGCTCCAACTGCAGCACCTTCAGGCCGTGGCTGGCCATGGTGTAAGCAGCTGCGTTTCCGGACATGCCGGCCCCAATAACAATGGCGTCGAATTGTTCCTCAATCATGTCCATCCCTTAGCTCGCAAGCTTGTCGCGACTGTGGGGCGACAGCCGCCGGGTGAAGGCTTCCGTCAGTGCGGGCAGGAAGCGGATCGCGTCGGTGACGATCCCGAGGTGAGCGAAATCGAAAATCGGCGCGTTCGGGTCGGTGTTGATGGCCACGATGAGATCCGCCCCCTCGACGCCAACCCGATGCTGGACGGCGCCGGAAATCCCGGCCGCTATGTAAAGCTTCGGCCGGATGGTCTTGCCAGTTTGGCCGATCTGCCGATCAGCTGGCATCCAGCTCTTCTGGACCAACGGGCGCGAACAGCCATGCTCGGCGCCGATTGCCCGCGCGAGATTCTTCACAAGCTGCAGGTTCTCCGCCGCGCCTAGACCGAGGCCTCCCGCAACCACGACGTCGGCATAGGCAAGATTTGCCTTTGCCGACTGACTATCCGGCAGGAAGCCGAGGATTTTGGTAACGATCTCGTCCTCGGCTACCGAGAGCTTGTGCCGGATGACACGCCCGACCGGTTTATCCGCCCGCTGCGGCATGGGCATGACCCTCGGTCGCACTGTCGCCATCTGGGGGCGGAAATTGAGCGTATAGATCGTGCACAACAAGGAACCGCCGAAAGTCGGACGGGTGGCGGCGAGCGAACCGTCGGTATCCACATCGAGTTCGGTGCAGTCGGCCGTGAGCCCTGTCTGCAAGGTCGTCGCCACGGAGCCGGCAAGATCCCTGCCGAGTGTGGTGGCACCGAGAAGAAGGATCTCGGGTTTGTGGGTATCGACCAGATCCGTCATCGCCTTGGTGAAAGGCTCGTTCCTGTAGTCGGCGAGCAGCGGCTCCTCGACGATGTAGACCAGGTCGGCACCATAAACGAAGGCTTCGGCAACGGCGTTCCCGATGGCCTCTCCCGGCGGTCCAAGCACGACGCCCGCAAGCTGGACCTGAAGCTTGTCTGCTAACTTGCGGCCTTCGCCGAGCAGTTCGAATGATACGGAATGGACCTGACCGCGTTCGAGCTCGATGAAAACCCAAACGTGCCGGTAGTCCTTGAAATGCGCGGGCAGCTCCTTCTTTATGCCGGCACGGCCGGCGGCAGGGCGAGGGGTTTCTCGGTTCGCGGTCGACATCGTCTGCTCCTTGCCCTCTCACGCGCCGCCGTTGAAGGCGAGCTCATGTTCCAATGCCGGCTGGCGGGTGAAAATTGCCGTGATGAGTTCGTCAGCGACATCGCGCAAGGCCATCTCGGCGGTGTCGATTTTTGCCGCCTTTTCCGCCCGCGCAGGAGGGGCGAAAACGCGCTTGACGACCGTTGGTGAACCGCGCAGGCCGCATTTGGTGAGATCCTCAATGCCGGCGTCGGCCGCACTCCATTTCAAGACCAGGCTGCGCGCGGCGCACAGGGCGTCCTGGATCGAGCCCCGGCGGATCTCGTTTGTGCCTTCCAGCATGGTGATGAGGCAAGGGAGCCTGCTCTTCAGCATCTGTGTGCCGCCTTCGGAGCGGCGCTCGACCTTGATCTCGCGTGCAGCAAGGTCAATAGAGGCGATCTTCGCGACATAGGTCAGTTGCAGGAGTCCGAGGCGCTTGGCGATGCCGGGCCCGACCTGGGCGGTGTCGCCATCGATCGTCTGCTTGCCAGTGAAGACGAGGTCTGGCGTGCCGAACGTCTCGCCAACCTTCGCGATTGCCTGGGAAAGGGCGAACGAGGTCGCCAGCGTGTCGGAGCCGGCAAAATAGCGGTCGGTCAAGAGCACCGCTCGGTCGGCGCCGTAACCGAGCGCCTTGCGCAGCGCGTCCTCTGCCATGGGCGGACCCATAGTGAGCACGGTGACTTCGCCACCATAGGCGTCGCGCAGCCTGAGGGCTTCTTCGAGGGCGAACAGGTCGTAAGGGTTGATGATAGTCGGAACACCCTGGCGCATGATCGTGTTCGTCACCGGATGGACCCTTATCTGTGCCGAGTCCGGCACCTGCTTGATGCAGATTACGATGTGCATTGGCGGTTTCTCTAGGCTCCTGTCCGGATGCGGGCTTGGCGGTTATCTCTTTGGAGCGCATCATTCGTGCCAACTGTTTTGCGCTGCCCCCTATTCCTAGAACTTCGCTTGGTTGCTTCCGAGGGCGCCGTGGTGATGACGGATTTGTCGGCTTCTCGACATTGTCGCGTCGCAACCCGTGTCGCGGTCATTCCTGTCCGAACCGCTTCAGTACGGAGTCGAACGGGACAAAGGTGCGGCCCGGCGTGGCAGGTTTGTTCGGATCGTGGTCTTTGAGCACCTTGAAGACCCGATGCGAGAGCGGCGAGGAAATCGCGAAGTCTTCGTAAGCGCGTTCGAGCGTCGCGCGCACCCGCGCGGCAATCACCTGGTCGGGCAGACCGGAGAAATCTTCTTCGGCAAGGTATTGGCCCACGCGCTTCATGATATGGAGCCGCGAGACATTCAGCACCTTCGGATCATAGGAGACGCCAAGGACTGCGAAGAACTCCTCCGCAGCCGACAGGCGCTTCAGTCGTGCGAGGATGTCGGTGACATCGATAGGGCGGCTGTCAGCGGAACAATTCATTGCATTCTCCCTGGTCGGAAAACTGTGGTGTCGGTGGGCTCGCGCACGGCTGACCTGGACCCGCACAGCTCCGCGAGGGATGCCTCGCTGCACATTCCATCGTAGAGCTCGACCAGTTGAGTTGCAGTGACGGTCGATTTCGTCTCGGCCGCCTCGCGCCGGACGCGGGCCACCATCGCGGCTGCCAGATCCGGGTCGAGATCGCGACCGCTTTCGCTCAGCACATGGGCAATCGCAGTGGCGCCGGAATGCTTGCCGATGACGATACGCCGGCAGCGGCCCACGAGAGCCGGATCGAGCCCTTGATAAGTACGCGAGTCCTTTAGCAGCCCTGCGACGTGAATGCCGGATTCGTGCGTGAAAACATCGGCGCCGACGACCGGTTTAATGGCCGCGGTCTGCCGGCGGGCGGCCCAAGCCACCTGGGCGGCGAGGTCGGGCAATGCGGTCAGCTCGATGCCGGTATCCGCGCCGTCGAGGACCGCCATCGCGGCGGCCACCTCTTCCAGCGCGGCATTGCCCGCACGCTCGCCGAGCCCCAGGACGGTGACGGACGCATGGCGCGCGCCTGCGCGGATCGCGGCCAGCGTGTTGGCGGCAGCAAGTCCGAGATCGTTGTGCGCATGAAATTCAAGGTCGATTGGAGACTGCGGCACGAGCTGGGCGACAAGTTCGAAGGTCGAAAACGGGTCGAGAACGCCGACTGTGTCGGCTAGCCTGACGCGGCTTGCGCCGGCGCGTGCAGCCGTCTCGATGACGCGGGCGAGATGATCCCGATTGGCCCGCGAGGCATCCTCGCAGCCCACCGCGACAAAGAAGCCGGCGGCGGCGGCGCGCCTGACCATATGATCGATGACCTGGAGCGCTCCCGCCTTATCGAGGCCGAGCTTGGCGGCAAGTTGGATGTCCGACGCAGGCAGCGATAGATTGACGGCGTGGACGCCGCTCTCGATCGCTGCATCGAGATCCAGCGACGTCATCCGGCACCAGGCCATGAGCCGAACCGGGAGACGCCGCGCGACCACGGCGCGAATTGTTTCGATCTCGTCGGCGCCCATGACCGGCGTGCCGATCTCGATCTCTGTGACGCCGGCCGCCGCAAGAGACTCGGCGATCTCCAGCTTTTCCGTCGTGGTAAAGGCGACGCCGGGCGCCTGCTCGCCATCGCGCAAGGTCGTATCGTTGAGAAAGACATGACGGGTCATGAACGGTAGCCTGTTCTGCTGCCGCTCAGGCATAGACCGGATTCAACGTCTTCGGAGCTTCGCTTACCCGGCCCAGAACTGGGAAAGCCACGCAGCTTCTCCACGATTGCCGGCATGACCTCGAGCACCCGGTCGACGTCCGCTTCGCCGTTGTCCCGCGCCAAGGAGAAGCGGACTGCCGCGTGTGGCGTTTTCATCGCGCTCAGGACATGGCTCGGTTCCAGAGAGCCGGAGGTGCAGGCAGAGCCGGAGGAACACGCGATGCCCACGCGGCTGAGGAGGAGTGGAATTCCATCACTTTCGACATCTTCGAAGGAGATGTTTGCGGTGTTGGGCAACCGTTCCAGGGGATCACCAGTGACACAGGTGCTTGGGATGCGCTGGAGAATCCCGTCCTCTAAACGGTCGCGGAGCGACTTTACCCGTGTGGTCTCGTCGTCCATGAATTTCAAGGCGAGTTCGGCCGCCATGCCGAGCCCGACTATGCCGGGCGTATTCTCGGTGCCAGCACGCCGGTTGTGTTCTTGGTGGCCCCCCTTGATCAGCGAGTGGAAATTGACGCCACGTTTTACGAAAAGCGCGCCGATCCCTTTCGGCCCGTGCAGCTTGTGGCCGGAGAGAGACAGCATGTCGATTGCGGTCGACTTCAGGTCCATCGGAAGCTTGCCGACCGCCTGCACAGCATCGGTATGGAAAAGGGCGCCCACTTCCTTGGCCAACTCGGCAAGCCTGGCCACGGGGAAGATCACACCAGTCTCATTGTTCGCCCACATTATCGAGACGATTGCCACCTGTGGGGTGAGGGCGGCCATATAGGCGTCGAGGTCGAGCCGGCCACGGCAATCCACCGGGATCCTGTGCACCTTGACGCGGCGGGTCTTCTCAAGATGCGCGCAGAGCGTCAGCACGGCGGGATGCTCGACCGCGGACGTCACGATCTCGGTTCGGTTGGGCGCCGCCTCGAGCGCCGAAAGAAGCGCTGCATTGTCGCTTTCTGTCCCACCCGAGGTGAAGGTGATCTCATCGTCGAACTCCGCGCCGATCAGCGCTTGCAACTGCCTCCGCGCCTTTCTCACCGCCGCACTGACTGAGGCGCCAAGAGCGTGCGCCGACGAAGGGTTGCCGAATTGATCCGTAAAGAACGGCAACATCGCTTGCACGACCGCAGGATCGACCCGTGTGGTTGCGTTGTTGTCGAGGTAGACAGGCTTCATAGGTTCGATCCTCAGTTTACCGGAATGACGCGAGCGCGAGACCGCCTCATTGAGCCTCTGGCGCATGCCGTTGATGATGATGGGCCTGAACTGGCAGCCGGCGCAGACACCCGACAGTTTGACGTAGACCGGATCGGCCTCGACATGGCCAAGTTCGCAGTCGCCGCCGTCAGCCCGCAGGTAAGGACGCCCGAACGCGACGACGTTATCGATAAGCCGAGTTTGGCGCAGCGGCGCGATTTGGTCGCCAGCAGCTCGGGTGTCACCAGGAACCGAACTGTTTCGGGAGGCGACGTTCTTTGCATCCTACCTGAAGCGATTGCCGGTCCCAAGATCGGCTTCGACCTTGCCTTGTTCTTGAGGACAGGGACATCTGTTGTGCCGGCCATATAAGCCTCCTCTGCCGCAAATGAGTCCGTCGGCGGCAATCGCTTCATGGACCCGCACAGGCGCTTCGGGCGATCAACTGAAGGACTTGCCGCAGCCGCACTTCTCGCGCGCGTTGGGGTTATCGAAGACAAAGCCGGAAGATTCGAGCCCGGTGAGGAAGTCGACGGTCATGCCGGCGACATGCGGTTGCGAGCCCGCGTCCACGAACAGCTTGATCCCATCTGTCTCGGTGATCGCGTCGCCCTCGCGCGACATGCTCTCCAGGCCCATTAAGTATTTGAAGCCGGCGCAGCCGCCGGCCTGGACCATGATGCGAAAGCCTTCCGCCGGCTCGCTGGCGCGGGAAAGAGCAGTCTTGATGGCGGCAACAGCGTTGTGGGTGAGCGTAATCATGGCTCCATTCTCCTCAGTCCGGGACCTGCTTGCGCATCACGTTGCATGCACCGTGCCAAAGCGAAAAAATGTTTCAACACAGCGCGGCATCTCTGACACTGCGGTGGTTCTTGTGAGTCCATTGCTGCGAAGGTGTCGGCCAACCGACACGTACTGTCGGGTTTGTCGGGTCCGCCACGGGGGATGTTGGGCCTGAGTTGTTGGCTGAACTCACATTAAAGTAATGACCATTACAGAAGACTTCTTCTGAGCTTGCTTCGGCGCAATTGGCACGGTTTTTGAAGCTCCATTTGGCGAGGCGGCAAGAGACTGCCGATCCACAATCATGTCGGGGTGCCCTCGCGGTCGATGGGGCGAAGCAAGGGAGCAAAATGTCAGGACTGGGTCAGATACGCTTTGTTTGGCAAAGCAGCGCCGCCCGTGGCATCCGAATGCCCGATTGGCCGATTGCGACAACACCCACAATCGCTCACCACCGCCCAGTGGCCGCCGACCGGCTCGATGGGATTCCGTCGGCATGTGCCTGCTCGTGTCACTCGGGTCTCGCCGCTCCGACAGCACCCCCGGTTTTCGCGCGGGTGCGACGAGGTGCGCACGCTGTCCAGCGACACTTTGTTCACGGGCCAGCAGCAGATCAGGGTCGAGCATTACGGCGCGCCCGATCGGCTGAAGATTCACCGGCAGGGCAGCTGATCCTCACACGTAGGTGGAAGCAGGGGTAAGACATGGACCAGCGCGAGAAACCGTCGCCGGACGAAATCCGGCGGGCGTGCGAAGACAATCCGAAAATCCGGGAGCATGATCTCGCCGCTCGATTGGGGATTTCGGAAGCCGAATTGGTCGCGGCGCATTGTGGTCACGGCGCGGTGCGCATCGAGCCGCGCGTCGATGATCTGCTGACCGGCCTCGAAGCGGTCGGCGAGGTGATGGCGGTCACCCGCAACCAAAGTGCCGTGCACCAAAAGATCGGCGTCTACGACAAAGTGGTCACCGGCAACCCGCATGCCATGGTGCTCGGCGACGAGATCGACCTGCGCATCTTCCCGAAAGCGTGGGCGTATGGCTTCGCCGTCGAGAAGCGCGAGGGAGCCGAGATCCGCCGCAGCCTGCAATTCTTTGATGCCACCGGCGAGGCGATGCACAAAGTACATCTCAGGCCCGCCTCGAACCTGCACGCCTATCAGAATCTGGCGGCAGAGCTTGTATCCTCCGACCAGGAGCCGATCATATCGGTCGAGGCGAGCGGGGCGCTCGATAATGCAGTGAGTCCAGACCAAGCCGCCACGGTCGACGACCTACGCGAGCACTGGAGCCGGCTGAGCGACGTGCATCAGTTCTACCATATGTTGAAGACCCTGAAGCTCAGCCGCTGCCAGGCGATGCGTATGGCCGACGAGGATTACGCCTGGCTGCTCGACAATGATGCCGTTGGCGCCCTGTTCCAACAGGCGGCCGAAGACGAGATGCCGATCATGTGCTTTGTCGGCAATCGTGGTTGCATCCAGATCCATTCCGGCCCGATCAAGTCGGTCAAGCAGATCGGGCCGCGGATCAATGTGCTCGACGAGAACTTCCATCTCCATCTTAGGACTCATCACATCCGCGAGGTCTGGGCCGTGCGCAAGCCGACGAGGGACGGTCACGTCACGTCCGTTGAAGCCTATGGCGCCGACGGCAAGATGATCGTCCAGTTCTTCGGCACGCGCAAGGAAGGCGAACGCGAGCGCAGCGACTGGCGGTTTCTGGCCGAGAGTCTGCCACGCGTTCCCGGTCCGAACGACCGGGATGTGTAGAGTGCCGACAGGCCCTCGGATTGAACCGGCCGCCATAGGACTCGGCACCACGTTCCGACAGCGGCTCGCGAGGAAATATAGGTCCATGTGCGATAGAGCTTGCCGTCGTAGCGCATACGCACGGTCAGGTGTGCACGCCGGAATTGACCGCATCGATACAGTCAGGCTCGTCGCCGGCCGGATCGCTGCGCACGAGTGCATCGCTCGTCTGACCGGAAATCCTTGCAGCGGCTACAACAACGCATATGCCATCAGCGCCGAACCGAAGCGGAAGCGGGGCGGGGTCTTGTCGGACCGCACCCGAACCTTGCGCTGGATGGCGTCGTTGCTCAATCCGGGCCGTGCGAGCGATCTCCTCGCTCGTCGACCGGAAGGCTGTGCAGCAGCAGCCAAGCCGAACAGCCCGATGTCGCGGACTCGACAAAACCGACCACGGATGTCGGTTGTCGGACGTTGTCCTAAGAATGATGGACAGGTGATCATCAGCGGCGGGCCTAGTGCAGGCTGGCATTGCTTGGTGCAGCGCCATGGGTACGCCTATCCGGCACGCGACTTGCTTCGACAATTTGATCAGCAGGGCATCAGCAGTGCGTCACGGAGCTCAGAGGTGATTGACCAGCCTCTCAACCCTAACGGGGATAAGCGGCGGCTTTGCTTCATGACCGCAGCGCGGCGGAGATGCCCCTTCTGATCGACTTCGCAACCGATCTCATCCGCGCTGGTGCAGGTGGGCTGTATCAGGCGACAGAATCTAGAAGGCGCCCGACAAGAGACGTGCCCATGCTGGAAATCGACTTTATGAACAGCGGTGCAATCTCAATCGAGCCATGAACGCCAATGTAGAGAAAACAAAATGGCGACCAACCCCGTTCCAGATCATGTCCCGCCCGAAATGGTGAGGGACTTCAGCCTGTTTACATCGCCAGGGATGCCACCAACACCCAACGGGGATCCACATGCAGCTGTCGCTTGCGTACATGACGGGCCTCCGATCTTTTACTCCCGCTACAACACGCAAGATGGCCGGGGTACCTGGGTCATCACCCGTGCCGCGGACCAGCGGAAGGTGCTGCAGGACGCAGAGACTTTTTCCAGCCATCGCAGCATCTTCTCCTCCATACTGGGTGAAAACTGGCCGACGATCCCGCTTGAGCTCGATCCACCGGCCCATGGCGTCTTTCGCTCACTGCTCAATCCGCTGCTTTCGCCAAAGCGGGTGTTGGCTTTGGAACCGGCTGTCCGCGAACGGGCGGTCGAGCTGATCGAAAGGATCGCCGCGTCGGGCACAAGCTGCGACGTGATGAAGGATTTTGCCTTTCCTTTCGCGGTGAGCACCTTTCTTCGCTTTCTGGGGTTGCCCGATGACCGACTCGATACATTCGTCGGCTGGGGGAAAGATCTGCTGCACGGCGACGATAAGGAACGACCTGTGGCTGCCCGGACGATCGTGGCATTCATCGACGAACTTGCAGCCATGCGCCGCCAGGAGGCGGTTGACGATTTCATGACCTTTATCGTGCAGGCACAGGTCGAGGGCCGCGGGCTGACGGACACCCAAGTCCGCGGCATCGGCGTGCTTGTCTTCGTCGCTGGGCTCGACACGGTCGCAGCAGCTATAGGCTTTGACTTGGCGTACCTCGCGCGCAACCTCAAAGATCAGCAATTGCTGCGGAGCGAACAGGACCGCATCCCGCTCGCAACCGAAGAATTGCTGCGGGCCTATCCGCCCATTCAGTTGATCCGCGTGGCTACGAAAGATATCGACTTCGAAGGCGCGCCGATCCGGAGGGGGGACTATGTTTCCTGCGCCACCATGATTGCCAATCGTGACCCGGCGGAATTCGAATGCCCCAACACAATCGATTTGGAGCGGGAGGACAACCGCCACGCCGCCTTTGGCTATGGTCCCCACCGTTGCCTTGGCTCACACCTTGCCCGGCGGGAGATTGTCATTGGCCTGGAGGAGTGGCTGGCGCGCATCCCGGCTTTCAGGATCAAGCAGGGTACGGCACCCATAACCTCTGGCGGCCATGTATTCGGGATCGAAAATTTGATCCTGGAGTGGTCCTAGGCCCGCCCCAAGCCGGGGCACAGAGAATGGAGGCAGCGCCATGCGCATCATCGTCCAAAATGCCAAATGCCAGGGTCACGCGCGATGCGCGGCGCAAGCGCCGGACATCTTCAAGCTTGATGACGAGGGTTATATCCTGCCTGGTGACATTGAAGTTGCGCAAGGGGAGGAGCTGCCTGCATCGCGAGGCGCGCGATGCTGTCCTGAACGTGCGCTGGAACTCACTCGCCGACGCTCTGAATCAGACGTCATTCAACCGTGAGTCTGGCGGGCTTGAATGGGGCCGACCATGTGGCCGCACTGGAAAGGACGGCACGCGACCTCTGTCCCAGCACGGTCCACGTCCAACTCCGCGGGGGCATTTCCGGCGCCGAGGTGTTCCCCATGAGGCAAACGGCAGGGCGGGGGTTCGCGAAACACCTCTTCCAATCATAGAATTTGCGACAGAGCCGATGGACCAGACGAAAATTACCGAACTACTCGACCGCGCGGCGATCCGCGACTGCCTCTACCCGAAGAACTGCCCGACCCATGTTGCGGCCGGTCGGGTCGCTGCATGACTTAATAGGACAAACCAGGAGAACGGCACCATATTTGCCCAACACTATGCCCGGCTCAGCACCGGCCGATGGCCGCAGATCGAGCTGGAGAGGAGGTTCGACCAGCATGTGCTTGCCTGTGTGCTTTCACTTGCGCTCGAGGAGATCGAGGCCGGCGAGGCGACGGCGACGGAGGCAACCGGCCTTGCGCGCGCCGAGCTGCGCGATGTCCTGGCCCGCTGTTTCCCTGCTTTTCCTATCAACGCGTTTGCCTTGGAAGAGGTGAGCGAGCCCGAGCCGGATCTGGAGGAAGAACTTCTGCGCGGACTGCTGCTGGCGCATGCCCGGCCGGGCGACCCGGCAAGCGCCCGCTTCGCCAAGATCATCGCCCGGCGTGCCATGCGCAATGACCATCTCTGGCAGGACCTTGGCCTTTTTAATCGAAGCGACCTCGGCCGCCTGCTCGCCGCGCATTTTCCGACGCTGGCGGCCGGCAACACCCAAAACATGAAATGGAAGAAATACTTTTACCGCAAGCTCTGCGAGGCCGAAGGTTTTTCGCTGTGCAGCGCGCCCAGTTGCCGGGAATGCAATGATTTCGAAAGCTGCTTCGACCCGGAGGAAGGTGAAAGCCGCCTCACACGGATCAAGAACGGCACCGCCTCGGATTGAGAGCCGCTTTCGTCAGTCGTACAGCGCCAGCGCTCGCGCCGCGCCATAGGTCTCCTGTCGAATGTCGACGGACGCCTTCGAGGATTTGAATGCTGTGCCTGCTGTCCGGTTGCTTGCGATGCTCGCTTCGGCGGGTGCCGTCATCATGGCGGTGCAGGACCCGACCCGCACCATCGCCGCCGAGCAACTGCTGTTCTCCGGGCCGTTGCTCCTCGCTTGCCTGGCCGGCTCTATTCGCAAGAGCCGGCGTCTTCGACACCGGGCTCAAGCGCAAGATGCTGGCCGGCGCCTTTGCGGCGCCCCGGCGGCCGCGGTTATGGCTCGGCCTGGGCGCCGCCGTAACCACCGCCGTGGATTTTTGCGCTAGTGCACGGGTTCGCGATGGAATGGGAACTCTCGACGCACTGAAGAAGCAGCTTGAGGCCGTCGAGACCGAGATTGTCAATCTCGGCGGTGGCAGCGACCAGTTGAAGGCCGCGCTCAAGGAACTTTCCGACATCACCGAGCGGGCGGGCGGCGCGTTCAACAATTCCGCTACGTCGGCCGCGAACTTCAAGACGGTGCTCGCCGACCTCAAGAACCTTGTGCCGGAGCTCAAGGCGAACTCGATGAGCTCGGCAAGCTCGACGCGATCGACGCCGCCTTTAAAAAGGCAGTCGGCAACGCCACTACCATGTCGCAGGTGATGAACGCAGTGGACATCGCGAACCGCGCCAAGAGCATCACGCGCTTCGGCGCGCACGACAATATCCTCGATTTGATCGGCGCGGCCGAAGGCACCGACAAGGGGCGCGGCTACAACGAAACGCTCGGCTATGGCGCTTTCACCGGTGGCGCCGTGAACCTGACCAGCATGACGCTTAGTCAGGTGCTTGCCTTTCAGAAGCAGATGCTTGCGAACCCGGCGAACACCTTCAATTCCTCGGCAGTCGGCCGCTATCAGGTGGTGCGCAGCAGGCTTCAGGAGGCCATGAAGGACTTTGGTTTGACTGGCGACCGCATGTTTGATGAAGGCACCCAGGACGAGGTTGCCCGCTATCTGCTTCGCCGCCGTCCTGCCGGCCTTCGCAACGAATAGAAGGCTTGCGCGGTGTAGACGATACGACCATCAGCAACGCCTACAATGGCACCCCGACCGCCGGACAGGCTCTTCCGCCGACCGATGGGCAGCAGAAGCAGATTGACCTTGCCCAGCAGCAGACCGAAGCCCGCAAGAACCTGAATGCCACCATTCAGTACGGTCTCGACAAGGCCAAGTTCGAACAGCAGATTTCCGGCATGTCCGAAAGCCACAAGCGCGTCGAGCTTCAGCTTTGGGAGTATCAGGCACAGGCCAAGCGCGCCGGCATCACGCTCACGGATGAAGAAATCCAGAAGATGCGTGAGAAGCTGACGCTCACCGATTAGCGTGACCAGAAGAACAAGCAGGCCGCGCAGTCGCAGAACGCCCTTCAGCAGGCCGGCATGTTCTTCGGGCAGCAGTTTACGTCCGGCCTGTCGGGCTTGCTCACCGGCACCATGACGTCTCCCAACTCAACCGCCCGGTCTAATCACCGGGCGGTTTTTTCTCTTTGGGCGGCAGCTTTATGGAGATAAGTCATCTATTGCTTATCTAAGTATCTGAAACAACTGTGTTATTTGTCTGGCGCGCTCCCGCATAATGAATCATAAGTTGCGGGCAATCAGGCAAATGGAGATCCACCTTGGGCAACGTCTACATCGCTAACGACCGACACACCCGGCTCATCCTGGCGCTCGCCGCGATCGAACCTTGCCCTTCAGCGGCAAGCGCGAGCCCTACCAATTCGTGGATGCACTCATGGCCGCTTGGATCTGGCCGGCTAGCGTTCAGGCTGATGATGGCAAGACGGCGTGATGGGGAAGCGCACCGAATACAAAGACCAACACCGCACGCTTAACGGTGAGTCCTACTCATTCGAAGTATACGAGCAAAACGACATGATCCATGTCCAAGGCAACGGTGACAAACGATCGACCGGCAAACTGGCGTCCGGCGATGCCGGCACAGTGATCATCAATGATTTGATCGCAGAGCTTTTCAGGCGATGCAGGATCAAACCTGTCGGACACTGACAAGAATGGCGGGGCATTTTTACCCCGCCATTTCTCTTAGGGTGTCCAGTGCCCGCTTCCCCATCCTTTGTCGCGCCCCGTTAGGCATTCCACGCTTTGTCTAATACAATTTTGACTCGCTTTAGGGAGTCGGCCGTGCGCGGGCAAACGAATTTATAGGCCTTCACTTAGTCCCTCCAAAACCCACAGTTCTTTCAGTAGCCGAGCCGCCCCCCTCCGTGCAAGGATGACCTTGCAAGAACGATCGAGATTCGGCTAGCCGAAGCGCCGAAAGGTTTCGCTCTTGTGGCAGCCATGCTCTCTGCTGCGGTGCGGGAAGAGTTAGAGGAAATGCAGTCTTCGCGCCCAAACAGGCCCGACGATCTCGCTCGCTTCGAAGGGCTTACAAACTTTTTAGAGGAATTAGCAAAGTCTCTTGATCGGCTAGCTGAAGCTATCGAACAAGCCGGCAAGAACCCCGGTAGTGGCGACTATTCGTCGGCTCGCGAAATTGTCACTGCAATTAGAGATCGGATAGAGAGTTGGGCGAGCGAAAACAAGGGAATGGTCGCGGGAATTTGGCGAACTGGCATTATTGGTGTGAGCACGTCCTTTTAACACTCTGCGGAGCGCCTGCAACTTACGCAGCGTTGATGAGCATGGCCACTTTTGGTGGGGCGAAGTTGATCGAAGTCGTGAAAGATTTCGCTAAGAAGAGTGGCGACAACGACTATGGATGAAGCGCCGCCACGAAGGGGAGAAAAATGCCACTAGCGGAACATTCGGTCTTTAGAAGGCCCGCAAAGGAACAGGTTCTATGGCGATATATGAATTTTCCGAAATTCGCCTCAATGATTACAACGAAAACTCTTTGGTTTTCTAGGTCGTGAACCCATAAAGGGTTGCGGAGTGAGCGGGCTCATGCTCTGACGGTGCAGCAAGCCGATCCGCGAGACACTGATGCGTAGCGAGAACGTCGAGATACTATCGGACAAGACCAATGCCGCTGTCATGCGGCATCCTGGTCGGGCCTTCCCCGGCGTTCTCGTTCAGGGTGACAGCCTTTATATTCTGTGTCAACGAGCGGATCTGGCCTGCAAGGAAGTCGGGCGAGGTTCGCCGGGTTACGACGAACTGAATGATCTTCGCAACGCTCTGTGGTCATATCTCAACCATTATAAGGTTACACTGCTGGAGCACGACATAGCGCTTCCCTTCTCAGAACAGCAGGCACCCTGAAGCCGGCCTTTCAATATCGTCGCTGATGTGATTCAGCGGCTGGATGAGCCGATATGATCTGACCGACTTCGAATGGCGCGTGATCCAACCGCTCCTGCCCAACAAGCCGCGAGGCGTGCCGCGCGTGGACGACCGCCGCGTGCTGAACGGCATCTTCTGGGTGCTACGATCAGGCGCACCGTGGCGCGACCTGCCGCAGCGTTATGGACCGCGTACGACCTGTTACAACCGCTTCGTGCGATGGCGAAAAGCAGGCGTGTGGCATCGGCTCATGGACGCTGTCAGTGCCGCGCATGACGGTGAAATCCAGATGATCGACAGCACTTCTATCCGGGCGCACCAGCAGGCTGCGACAGGAAAAAAGGGGATGCAGATCAATGTCTCGGCCGCTCCCGAGGCGGGCTCACGACCAAGATCCACGTGGTCGTCGATGCGTGCGGGCTGCCGATCCGGCTCGGCCTGACAGCAGGGCAAGCCCATGACGGGCAGATCGTCGATACACTCCTCGACCACCTCGGCCCGCGCGCCATCGTGCTGGCGGACAAGGCCTATGATGCCGACCGCATCCGGGAGCTGATCCAGCAGCAGGGTGCCACGCCGAACATCCCGGCCAAGCGCAACCGGAAGTGGAAGCCCTGCTTCAGCAAGCGGCTCTATCGCGAGCGCAACCTGATCGAGCGGTTCTTCTCCAAGCTGAAGCATTTCCGTCGGGTCGCCACCCGCTACGATAAGCTGGCTGCCAACTTCCTCGCCATGATCCAGCTCGCTTCGATCAGGCTATGGCTTCGCGCTAATGAGTCTACGGCCTAACACTACTTTGGCAGATTTTTAGCGGAGAGGGTTCTGCAGCAGTGGGGACAACGGATTGGGGGCGGCTGCGCGAGCGCGGTGAGGA
>NZ_JAMYRB010000028.1:0-53189 GCF_040321165.1 Mesorhizobium sp. M0500 | reverse complement strand
AGCCGTGGCACGCTGATCACCCCGGCCCCATGCCGGAGAGCGCGGCGACCGAGCCGTCAGCTACACCACTCCCTGGGACACGATCGGCTTTGGTAGAAAAATCAATCTAGACCTTAACAATCCTGCGGGTACCTGGGTCAACCAGAACGGTTCGTCCCTCAACGACTACATAGCGGTACTGAACGTCCGGGACTTCGTACAGCTCGACTGTGTCGGGCAGAGCGGCGCCAATCTTGAGCTCAACACCGGGAAGCTCAGCGATGCTATCGGTTTCTTCTTTACATACTCCCGGATCACCGTGTCCTGCTCAGGCTGAATGATGACATCCTGAGCGGCGACCGCTCCGACACCTACGAAAAGAAGGATTCCTGTCGCAGCAGATAAAAATTGCTTTCCTATATAGTCCAACGAGGCAACCTTCCGCTGCGGTGCTTGATGGTCCCGCACGGGGCTACTTACCTGAACGGGCGGAAGGAATTGTTGTTCCGCTGGCGCTGAGCAACCCCGCGGCCGGCCGCCACGATGGCTTGGTTCCTTCGTAGAAAGGAGCTTTTAGGTCAGGACAATCGGGATGTGGGCATTCTTCACAGGGACAGGGCTGGTCGCCAGCGGTGCCAAAAGATGCACAAGCTGGCGTCGCAAGCCGCCGCTGCAGGCGCACCGTGGCCGCCGCGCTATCATCGGTTTTTCTGGCTGTCGGTCGCCTTCGGCTTCCCCGCCTTCGCTGCCGTACTCGGGATCTTCTGGCTGGTAATAGCTCGCCCAGCAATCGAGTCGCAGGCAGGGCATGCTGCGATCACGCGCAGTCAAAGCATTTGCGGAAAATTCCCGCCCCATGCAGAGCGAATATCCGCCGGAACGGGCCTATTACCCTCGCGTTAACGGTGATGACGTTCTCCGCAGATGTCTACCGCGCCGCCGGCTTTGCTGTTCTGAGAGAAATGCCCGTTAGTCGCACCGGAGTCCGGTCGCCGATATCATTCTAACGGCGCTCACTGCCGTGGGCATAAGGCCCCCTTCAGGCTGGTTAGGCGGAGCTTACCAAAAAAGTGCTGTTCGAACGGAACACAGAAAGCGCAGGCAAGTTCGGTGGGCAGTGGAGGAGATTGCGCCATGAACAGTGTCATTTATCTCATCGGCCTTGTCGTCATCGTGCTTGCGATCCTCTCCTTTCTCGGATTCCACTAGGAGATACCATGCAGGACCAGGACGACCAGGGCCGTCAGACGGCCGATTTCGAGGCAGCCAAAAGCGAGCTTTCGGAAAGACTACAACGGGAAAAGCAGACCGCGACAGAGGCGCTCCACGATGCTCGCGACGAAATCACTAGGAAAGCCGCCGATTACGCCTCGGAAGCAAAGGAAGCGTTGTTCAACAAGGCGGAGGGAACGCAGCGCGACGTGAGCGCCAATCTGAAGGCTTTCAGCGGCGCCTTGCGCGCGGCCAGCGAGCATCTTGCCAATAGCGATCAACGGACCGCTTCGAAGTTGGCCCTTGACGCCGCAGGCGGGCTCGAGCGGCTTTCGTCGTCCTTGAAGGATAAACCGTTCGACGAGGTGCTTGGTGAGATTCGGTCGTTCGGCCGCGACAACTCGGGGGCGCTGATCGCCGGTTCCGTATTGGCGGGCCTGGCGCTGGGACGGTTCATCAAGAGCTCGCCACCATCTGCCTCGACCGGGACACCGGTCCAGCCGGGAACAGGCCAAGCATCCGAAACGGGTTCGAACTCGCGATCGGCTGAGGCACTAGAGCCGACGCCGCTACGATCCGATCAGTCCGGCGACGACTGGGCCAATGCAAGGGTGGAGCAAAACCCATGACCGACAATCAGGACAGTCGCAGCCTGACAACACTTGTGGGGGATCTCGCACAGCAGGTCACGACGCTGCTTCAAACCGAAAGCAGGCTGTTGCGGGCTGAAATTTCGGAAAAAGTGACCAAGGCGGGCGCTGGCGCGGTTGAGGTCCTGGGAGGTGCCATTTGCCTGCTCGCCGCCCTGATTGTGCTCTTGCAGGCGCTGGTAATTGCTTTGGCGAGCGCCGGGTTGGGGGCGGGTTGGTCTTCGCTGCTGGTCGGAATCATGGTGGCGATACTGGGGATCATACTCTTGCGCACCGGCACGGCAAGCATGGCTCCCTCGGAGCTGACGCCCGACCGCACGCAAGACCAACTCAAGCGCGACGCACGCGTGATCAAGGACCAGATAAGATGATCGACAAATCCTCAGCCGAACTCGAACGCGATGCCGACATTGCCCGAGCCAAGATAACGGACACCGCAGACTCGATCCGCAGCAAGATGACACCGGGTCAGCTGATCGACGAATTCACCGGGATGTTCACCGGTGAGGGGGCGGCCATGCTCAGCAACCTCAAGGCTCAGGTCAGGGACAATCCCCTGCCCCTTACATTGGTGGGCGCCGGCCTGGCGTGGCTCATGCTCGGCAAAGGCACTTCGCTAGACAGTTCAGCGCCAGGCGCGTATCGGAGCAGGCCATCTGGGGGCTCCCGCAATTTCTCCGACCGGCAGAGCTTCGGCGAGGGCTGGCATGAGTCGAGCAGCGAGTACAATGGTCCCGAAAGCGAAGCTGCCGGAGGCGGCTCCATGCTCTCAGATGCCGCTGATTCGGTGGCTTCGGTAGCAGGCGGTGCTACCGAAGCTGTTGCAGACCTTGCGAGCGGGGCCAGAGAAAAGTTGAGAAGCACGGGCGGACAAGTCGCCTCGGGCGTTAGTGATGCGGCTGCACAGGCGCGCGAGTCTGCGCTGGACTTGTTCCAGCGCGAACCTCTGGCAATGGCTGCGGTCGGCCTCGCCGTGGGCACCGCCATCGGTGTGATGCTGCCCCACACCGCCTCGGAAGACGAGCAACTTGGCCGCTACAGCGACGAGCTCCGTGAGAGTGCCGAGGTCGTCCTCGAGACTGGCATGGAGCAAGCCAAGCAGGTCGCCGCCGAAGCCTATGAGACCGTAAAGGAAGAGGCTGACCGCCAGGGCGCCAGCGGCGACGAGACGCTAGTCGACCGCGTCGGCGAACTGGTAAAGAAGACGGCAAGCAAAACCGAGGAAGCTATTCGCGATCGTTTGCCGGAGACGGACGAGCCTCCCAAGACTTCGTCATAGCGCTGCCGCCGGTTTTCGTGGTGCGCTGGCGCAGCTGTTCTTGAGGTCCACCTAACTAGCGTTTCAGCTATTCCGTACCGTCCCCTGCTTCTTTGAAAATATTGGGCTTCTGGATTTATTTGTCTCGCACTGTCCGGCCCCGTCCCGTACTCATGTGGGCTCGTGACGGCAAGCGGCGTGAAATGGGCTTGGGCGCCTATCCCGTCGTCACACTTGCAAAGGCACGAGCGAAGGCCACCGAGTGCAGGTCTGCGGTTGAGGAAGGCCGCGATCCAATTGCAGAGAAAGCGAAGGAGCAGAGCCGACTTTCGGGGACTGCGCTGACAAGTACATCGCCACCATCAAGTCCGAATGGCGGACAAGCACGAATATCAGTGGAATCAGACGCTCACCAGTTTCTGCGAGAGCATCCGGCCGAAGCGGGTTTCGACAATCACAACCGAAGACCTTCTAGAAGTTCTTGCGCCCATCTGGCAGGCCAAAGCCGAGACGGCATCGAGGCTTCGCGGGCGTATCGAGCGCGTTCTAGAGTTCGCAAAGGTGAAGGGCTGGCGCTCGGGAGAGAACCCGGCGGCATGGCGCGGCAACTTGCGGAACCTCTTGCCGAAGCGCCAGCGGTTGCAGCGAGGCCATCAGCCGGCAATGCCGTATGCTGAAATCCCCGCGTTCACGGCTCGCTTGCGGAAGGCATAGGCGATGGCAGCTCGTGCGCTAGAGTTCACAATCCTGACTGTGGCCAGATCCGGCGAAACGTTTGGCGCGACGTGGAAAGAAATCGATTTTAAGGGAAAGCTCTGGAATGTGCCGAAAGAGCGCATGAAGGCCGGCGCCCCGCATACCGTTCCGCTATCGATCGAGGCCCTGGCGATTCTGGAAGCCCTGCACGAGCAACGGCAGGAGGGACAGGAATTCATCTTCACCCGTGACGGTGAGAACCCTCTGTCAAATATGGCCATGATGATGCTGCTTCGGCGCATGAAGCAGACGGAAATCACAGTTCACGGTTTCCGCTCTGGTTTCCGGGATAGGTGCGGCGACGCCACAAGCTTCTCGCGCGAAGTTGCGGAGGCCGCCCTGGCTCACAAGGTCGGGGATGAAACCTAACGAGCCTACCGCCGGTCTGACGCGCCCAAAGGTAGTGCTCATGGCCTCTGCCGCCATTGGCGATTCACTTGCGAGGCGATCGAGCAGCGCAAAGAGATTGCCGCGTTGGTAGCCGAGGCGCGGCGAACAGCGGCCGCTGTGATATGAATGGACCTAGTTCGCCAATCACACAGCGATGCCCGTGCCCCTAACCTTCAAGTCGCACGACCCAGAGCGGATGAAACTACAGCCGCTTCCGTTCCCGGCAGTTCGAACAGCATGGGCAGATGGCGACACTCGGCTTCGTCGACGATCAGCTCCTCAATAGTCGCGATGGAAAGATGGCTTTTGAGGCGCAGCCGGACAACCGCCGCGAGTTTGTGAACGGGGACCGGTACCGCCCCGGCGTGATGGGCTAGCAGACTATTGATCTCAGCAACTACCTTTGGATCGACGACGTGGGGCAATGGCAGCATGAGAGCACTCCTTTCGGAAGTAACTCTAAGCCGATCAGGGCGATGAGTCTGGCGGCGTACGTTTTTAACCAAATGCGCGGACATCATTGGACGTCAGATCACGCTCGTTAGCGGTTGCGTGCATTCGAGCGGCGGGCGCCGGCTGCATAGCCAATCGTGAAGCAAGATGAACCTTTCCCGCATTATTGTGTTTGGAGGGATGCCTCGCTTTTTCTTCGACTTCACCGATACCGGGCAAGTCTTCCGCGACGTCGAAGGCACAGATCTGCCCGATCTCGAAGCTGCAAAACAAGAGGCGGTGAGAGCCTTGGTCGAGATCACCACAGATAAGCTGCCGGATGGCCCCTATCGAGAGTTTGTGATGAAGGTACCCGACGAGAGTGACCAGACGTTCGCAGACGCAGTGCTCAAGTTTGAGCTGCGGGAGCGCTAGGGGTCTTCAAATGGTTTCCGCCTGGGACAAGTTTGACATAGTAACTGCTCGATTGAATGAGCGCCGCGCCCGCGCAGACATCGAAGACCTTCGGCAGACCATCGGCGAAACCCGCCGTGTAATCGCAGCGGCCCGTAAGCTGTTGGACCGGCTAGCCGTAGGCCACGGGGCCATCTCGTCAGAAAGCAGCTCCTCCCGCCCTACCTAGGCGCTGCTGATGCCCGCTATGCGGCTCAGTTCGAATTTGACCACGATCTGCACTAGCTGGTTGCCTGCTTCATCGCGGACTTGAATGCTAGCCTCGCGGTAGGTGCCATCGGGCAGCTTTTCTCTTGCGATTTCAAGCAGCGTTTTTGCTGCCTCGTCCTCCGCAGATTCCAGGTTCGGAAGCTCTGAACCTTCAGGGTCTGGGAAGGTCTCTCCATTGCTGGACAAGTCGAAGAAATAGCGCGGCATCAGTCCTAACTAGGATTGCCGGAAAATGTTCAATATCTCTTTTTTACATACAAAGAGCTAATTCACCATGTCCCGCAGGGGCTTCTTGCGCTTCGGTGGCCGGTATTTCTCCACCAGCCTGATCTTGTCGATGTCGATCGTCACCAGGGGCCACATGTCAATGGTCACCTTGCGGCCTTCCTCGTCTGTGCGCGTGACCTCGCCTGTAAGCTCGATTTGCTGGCCTCGCTTGACCTTGGAAGAATCCCGGATCGAATGCGGGAAGTTATAGGACGGAATAGAGACGCTTACGCGGTCCTCGGTGACCCGCCTTCGAACCGTGGCCGTGATTGCAACCACGTCACCGATGCCAATGCCCCGCGCCATGCCTTTGAGTCTGGAGCGGCCGGCGCCTTAGTCAAGATGCTGCTAATGTACAGCGACGATACCGCTTGGCGGACTGGCTAAACTCTCGTTATATCGCGCGCATGGCAAGCGGCTGGACGATTTGTGGCCGGCTACAATCGGCAATACGACACGTTCAAAACGCTGTCGCTGGACGCTCCCATGGGCGGTCGGAGCTCAGACGAATCGACCTGCTGGAGGCACCGGCCGCTTACGAACCCGATGAAGACGAGGAAGATGATCCGGATATCCTGATGCTCAAGGGCAGACACTTCCGTCTGTGATGGACAAGGGGACGGCCCAATCTTAGGTGTCAAACGAATCCAGGAATTGACCCTTTGGCGAACTGAAGAACTGACCCCTTCATTGGTTTGCTGTTTGGTTTGTTTCGGGCACCGAGCCGACCTTCTGCAGAAGGCCGGACCGTCGCTTTTCGCGCAGCCTGTAGCTGTCCCCCCCTGATGGTGATCACCGTTGAATGGTGAAGCAGGCGATCCAAGATTGCCGTGGCCACCACGGGATCTCCAAAAACGCTCCCCCATTCACCCACCGAACGGTTGGAGGTAATCAGGATCGATCCCTTCTCGTAGCGGCGGGACACCAGTTGGAAGAAGAGGTGGGCGGCATTGGGCTCGAAGGGAAGATATCCGAGCTCGTCGATGATCAGCAATTTCGGCCGTGACAGGATCGTTAACTGCTTGTCGAGCGAGCCGTCGCTGTGGGCCTTGGCCAACATCGCCACCAACGTGGCTGCCGTGACGAACTGCACGTTGTAATTCTGGCGGATTGCCTCGCGGCCAAGGCTCACTGCAAGATGGGTCTTGCCCGTGCCCGGAGGGCCAAGGAACAGGACTGTGTCGTCGTGGGCGATCCAGCGGCAGGTCGCAAGTTCCCTGATCTGTCCCTGATCCAGCGATGGCTGCGCGTCGAAGTCGAAGCCGTCGAGTTCGCGCACGAACGGGAACTGCGCCAGTTTCCAGGCGCGAGCGTTGTCGTGAGCTGACCCAAAGCAGTAATCGTCTCTTCAATTCATGAGGGAACGTGCCTGAGGCCGAAGTTCGTGTGGTGCTTCGAAGCGGACACGTTGGGCTTCAATCCAAACTCACCCGGGGTTAAAGATCTAGCAAAACGTCGCCTTGCGGGCGGCTGCAGCACGCCAGGACGTAGCCTGCCGATTTGTCGTCCAATGTCAGTCCGCCCAGGTCATCCATGACGACTTCGCCGGACAGCTTGGCGATCCGGCACGTGCCGCAAACTCCCTGCTGGCAGGCGGTGGGGACGTAGACGCCACATTGGCGCGCCACTTCCAGCAAGGTCTCTCCGGGCGCGCAGTCATGCGCAACGCCAGACCTGACGAAGCGGACCGACGACGAAACCTTTGAAGCCGGTACCGAACGCGAACTGTTGCCGCCTCCGAAGCTCTCCTCATGATACTGTGAACGGGCGAGCCCGATTGCATCGAGGCAGCTGCGTGCAGCCTTCATGTAGGATTCCGGCCCACAGGCAAACACCGTACGGCTGTGGAGATCGGGAACCAAGGTCAGGAGCATCTCACTGTTAATTCGCCCGGTTGGACCCGTCCAGGCCGGGTCTCCGTGACTGCAAATGCAAGTCACATGAACATTGGGAAAGCGAGCGGCAAGTGCGTCCAGTTCGAGCCGAAAAATGATGTCGTCCGGCGTTCTCGCACTATGAATGAAGTGGATATCCTGGTCGGCTGCGCGGTCGGTAAATGCGCGCAGCATTGACATCACGGGAGTTATCCCGCTGCCACCTGAAAGGAAGAGGGACTTTGCATGCGGCAGATCGTCGAGATTGAACGAGCCGAGCGGCCCTTCGATCTCGATCCCGTCGCCCGGCTTCAAATTGTCATGCAGCCAATTCGAAACGAGCCCGCCCGGCGTCCGCTTCACGGTAATCTGAAGATCGAGCGGTCGCGTCGGCGGTGACGAAACAGAGTAGGAGCGCGTCACCGCGGCACCGTCGATCCTCAGGTGCACCAGAACATATTGGCCAGCGCTGAAGCAGAACATCCGATCTGAAGCGGGTGTGAGAACGAATGTTTTCACATCGTGCGTTTCGTTGATCACGCGCCGGCAGAGCACAAGCTGCGGTGTGGTCTGTGCCCAATGCCGGTGACGCTTTGTTGGGACGAAGCCGGAGGCTGCAAAGGCCGCGTATGCATTCATCATTCAACTCGGGTTTGAAGTCGAGCCAAGATGCCACTTCAAACCCCGCTGAACAGCCGCGCAATCCTGCCTTTATGATCGGTAATTTCGATTAGACTTCCAGTGACATTACAGCAACCTGGAGAGCTCGGATGCCTTTGCGAATAATTGGTTCATGTTTGCGGCGCGCGAGTATCGCGGTGTGGACTGGCTGGTGCAGCGTCGGCGCTCCCTCGACGAGAAACGATGGGAGTTCAGCAGTGAACCTGCGCGCATCGTCGCTACGCATATAGCAGGTGCCGCCCGTTCGTCGGAGCATGATCTCCGCCAGAGTTTCCGATCCCGTCGAAAGCCGGCAGATCGTTAACTCGGCCAACAGCTCTGCGTGCGTCTTTTCCAGCACGGCGGTGTAGCCCGGGCGAATGTAGGTTTCAGGGTCGACGTCGGACAGCGTTCTGGCAGCCGTCGAAACCATCACATATTCCTCGACCATCAGGTGTTCGTAGGCGATCTCAGGCAGGTAGCGAGGCGCATAAAGGACGGCGATATCCAGATTTCCCATGCTTAGGTCGCTGACCATCTGGTTCGAATAGTCCGACTCGACGTGGATCGAGGATTTTGGAAGGGCCTGGCACAGTGTCTCGACCCATCCGGGCAGGACCGAACGGGTCATGCCTACCTGTGCGGCGATGCGCAAGGTGCCCTCGAACCGGTTGAACGCTCGCACGTCGTGTCGAGCTTGCGACCAGGTCGACAGCAGGGATCTGGCGTAGGCTTCGAACCGCCGTCCTGCGGCTGTCGGCTCAGCACCGGCGCGCCCGCGCTGGAAGAGCTCGGACCCGATCGCGCTCTCCAGATTCCTGATCCGGGTGCTGATCGTCGACTGGGTCAATCCCAGCCGATCGGCGGTGCGATTGAAATTTCGCGACTCGATGATGTCGAGAAAGGTTTCGATGTGATCTAGCTGCACGTGACCTCCAATCGAAAAAGTCGATCATATTGCGCTGGATCATAAGCTTGATCAAACAATACTCAAGGCGGAAGCTGCATGGGAGAAATCGGCCGGCAGCATCGACCAGGCTGAAGCTACGGAGCTGAGCAACGTGTTCATAGTCGACTGCGATTGTCACAATTACTGGTCAAGCGCCACTGTACTGGAGCCCTACCTTTCCGGCCTGTGGAGGGACATGTTCGTCGAAGGCGAGAAGACAGGTCCCGTTGGCGCCTTCCCGCATGGCCATCGTCCCTGGTTTCATCCGCAGGACTTCTCCCGCAAGGACGTCCGTCCGAAAACGGAAGCCGACAACTATCTCATCATGAAGGAAAAACACCTCGACAAGTACAAGGTCGATGTGGCGATCCTGACCGGCGACGAGCCGATCGAGGCTTCCACCCTCGCCAATCCCTATTATGCCAGCGCCCTCGTCAGCGCCTACAATGACTATCAGATCGACCAATGGCTGCCGAAGGACGATCGCTTCATGGGCTCGATCATCGTCGCGCCACAGGATCCGAAGCTCGCGGCCGCCGAGATACGCCGTCTGGGCAATCACCCGCGCATGGTTCAGGTTCTTGCCTCGCAAGGCTCCGTCAAGCCCTATGGCGATCCGTTTTACCACCCGATCTATGAAGCATGCGCCGAGGTGGGGCTGCCCTTTGCCATTCATCTGGGCGGCCATGGCGGCGTGAATTCGACCGCGATTGCTCCGGCCCCAACGACGTTCTTCTGGGAGACGCACGCCATCCTGCACATGTCGGCGATTTCACATGTCGCAAGCATGATTGCGCATGGCGTCTTCGAAAAATGGCCGGACCTCTACTTCGTTGTCATCGAGTGCGGCGTTGCCTGGGTGCCTTCGGTACTGTGGCGCCTTGACGCCGATTACAAAGCGCTGCGCAAAGAGACGCCATGGCTGAAGATGCTGCCCTCGGAATATTGCCGGCGCAACATCCGCTTCTCCACGCAGCCGCTGGAGCAGCCCGCAAATATTCAGCATCTCTGGTCCACTCTCGAGGCGATGGACGGCGAAAACACGCTGATGTTTGCCTCCGACTATCCGCATTGGGATTACGACGATGCCAATACGCTGCAAATCCCTCCCGTCTGGAAGAGCAAGATTATGGGCCTGAATGCGCTGGAGGTCTACAAGCGCATCCCCCGCGCGCAAGCGGCGAATGCCGCCTGAGGAAGCAGACGATGCCCGAGAAGACATACATCTGCCGCGTCGACGAGATCGAAACCGGGTCTCCTTTCATCGCCAAGATCCGCAGCCTTTCGGTCGGCGTTTTCCGCATCGGAGATTCATTCCACGCGCTGCTGAATGTTTGTCCGCACCGCGGCGCTCCGCTTTGCGAGGGGCCGCAATGCGGAACAACTGCACCGGTCAAAGGGGCGCAATTCATCTATCACCGCCAAAACGAGATCGTGCGCTGCGCCTGGCATGGCTGGGAATTCGACATCAAATCAGGTGCGGCCCTGGTCGATCCGTCCGTTCGCGCGCGCACATTTCCAGTCACCGTCGAGGCGGGCAGCATCTATGTGACGGCCTGATCGAGGTGCGGATTTGAGCGGTCAGAAGAAAGGGTGATCGCGGCTGACGAGCAGATTTCTTCACAGGTGCTTGACGAACAATAACGCGGAAAATCCGCAATGGGAGAGTCAAATGTCAGAATCTGAATACAAGCTTGCTATCGCTCAAAGCCTGATTGGTCGCGGCAAGATTTCTCGCCGCGACTTCATTCATCTTGGGCTGGCCGCGGGGCTGAGCGTCGCCGCTGCGGACAAGCTCTTCGTCAGCACGGCACGGGCCGAACCGCTGCAGGGCGGCTTCGCCAAGCTGGGCATGGCACATGGCGCAACAACGGATTCGATCGATCCGGCCGGCTACCCGGATACGTTCACACAAACCGCGTTCTCGGGCTCGATGTCCAACAGCCTCACCGAGGTCGACGCGAAAGGCAACGTCCATCCGGACCTTGCCGAGAGCTTTGAATCATCCGACGGGGCCAAAACCTGGGTCTTCAAGCTGCGCAAGGGCGCAATCTTCCACAACGGCAAGAATGTGACGGCGGACGACGTCGTGACTTCGCTGCGCTACCATATGGGCGACGAAACCAAATCGGCGGCGAAGCCGCTGCTTGAACCGGTCGCCAGCATCAAGGCGGACGGCCCGGAGACGGTTGTCTTCACGTTGAAGAGCGGCAATGCCGACTTCCCCTACATCATGAGTGACTACCATCTGGTCATCATGCCGGCCAAGGACGGCAAGGCGGATTGGGGATCGGGCGTTCGCACCGGTGCTTTCGTGCTCGAGAACTTCCAGCCCGGAGTTTCGGCCAAGCTCAAGCGCAATCCGAACTACTTCAAGAACGGCAAACCCTATCTCGACGAGGTGGAGTTCATCGCCATCACCGATCTCGCCGCTCGCATGGCCGCGTTATCGACAGGGGAGGTGGACTATATTGGCCGCGCCGACCTCAAGACCCTCGGCATGTTGAAACGCAATCCCAAGGTGGAGATCGTCGAGGTCACCGGCTATGGCCACTATACGTTGCCGATGAATGTCACGATGGCGCCGTTCGACAATCCGGACGTCCGAATGGCTTTGAAATGGGCGATCAACCGTCAGGAGATCGTCGACAAGATCTTTCTCGGCCACGCCACCGTGGCCAACGACAACCCGATCGCGCCGGCAATCAAATTCGCCACGAATCCGCAGCCGCAACACAGTTTCGATCCGGAGAAAGCCAAGCATTATCTGAAAAAGGCCGGGATGGAAAAACTGAAGGTGGACCTCTCGGTTGCGGATGCCGCTTTTGCAGGCGCTGTGGACGCGGCTGCGCTCATCCGCGAGACGGCCGCCCAGTGCGGCATCGACGTAAACGTGGTGCGCGAGGCCGAGGACGCATATTGGGACAATGTCTGGCTCAAGAAACCTTGGTGCGCTTCTTATTGGAGCGGTCGCGCGACGGCCGACTGGATGTTCACGCAAGCCTTCGCCGCGGACTCCAGCTGGAACGAGTCGTTCTGGAAAAATCCCCGCTTCAACGAGTTGCTTGTCCAGGCGCGCGCCGAGACCGACGAGGCCAAGCGGGCGGCAATGTATGCCGAGATGCAGCAACTGACCCATGATGATGGCGGCAGCATCGTACTGGTCTTCAACAATTTCGTCAGCGCCAAATCCAATAAGCTCGCACATGGCGAAGTGGCGCCGAACTGGGAGAACGATGGACTGAAGATGGCCGAACGCTGGTGGATCGCCACTGCGTGAGAGTGCGGGCCGGACCCGCGATGGTTGCGAGGGTCCGGTTGGCCCCGGTGTGCCCTGCCGGATGTGGCAGGGCAGCGGCCGCAACGGGAAACGCGTGCAAATGAACCCCGTCGCAAGAACGGTTCTGCAGCGCCTTGGCCTCGGCCTGGTCACGCTGTTCATCGTGTCCATCATTATCTTCTCGGCGATCGCAATGCTGCCGGGCGACTTCGCCAAGGCGACGCTCGGGCAATCCGCGACACCCGAAACGGTCGCCGCCTTCCAGCGAGAAATTGGCATCGACCGTCCGCCTGTCGAGCGCTACTTCGTCTGGGTCGGGCAGATGCTCCACGGGGATTTCGGCTCTTCGTTCGCGAGCCGCACCGGGTATCGGCGCACCGTGGCCGAGATCATCGCGCCGCGCCTCTACAATACGATGTTCCTCGCGTCGATGACCGCGCTGATCGCAGTTCCGCTGGCCCTGGGACTTGGCGTCCTCGCTGCGCTCTACCGCAATGGCTGGTTCGACCGGCTGGTGAACGCAGTGACGCTGACAACCATTTCGTTCCCGGAGTTTTTCGTCGCCTATATGCTTGCCTACCTGGTCATCTCGCGCGACACGTTCATCGGATCCGAGTTCGCACAATCCCTGCCGCAATGGCTCGCAGTGTCACTGAACTGGATACTCAACGCAGTTCCCAAATTCCCGACCTTGTCCAACGTGAACGACCAGACGCCGTTCTGGAACCACGTCTGGAGAGTAGCTTTGCCGGCAACCACGCTTACGCTCGTCATCGTCGCCCACATGATGCGCATGACACGAGCGGCGATCATCAACATGCTGGCAAGCCCCTATATCGACATGGCGCGGCTCAAGGGAATGTCGCCCATGGCCATCGTACTCAGGCATGCCTTGCCCAACGCATGGGCTCCGATCGTCACGGTGGTGGCGTTCAATCTTGCTTATCTCGTCGTCGGAGTGGTCGTTGTCGAAGTGGTGTTCGTCTATCCCGGCATCGGTCAGCTGATGGTTGACGCGGTCAAATCAAGGGATGTTCCGGTTGTCCAGGCTTGTGCCCTGATTTTCGCGGCGACCTATATCCTCCTCAATCTGACTGCCGACATCATTTCCATCGCCACCAATCCCAGGCTCTTGCATCCACGATGACCAGCTACGAACCCATCGCTCAGGTTCACAGGCTGAGGCGCTCGCGCGCCACCCGGGCCAAAACGGCGCTGAAGAAGGCACCCTTCAGTGCCTGGTTCGGCATCCTCGTCATCATCGGCTATGTCATCGTTGCGGTGTTCGCGCACTGGATCGCCCCATACGGCGAAACGCAGGTCTTCAGCGAAGCCTTCGCACCGTGGAGCCAGCAGTTCAAATTGGGAACCGACCAGCTCGGCCGCGATATGCTTACACGCTTGATTTACGGTGCGCGCAACACCATCGGTATCGCCGTCGCGACCACACTGCTGTCCTTCGCAGTCGGCGTCTCGCTAGGCCTTCTAGCCGCATTGTACAGGGGATGGCTCGACCAGATACTGTCGCGTGCGGTTGACGTGTTGATGTCGATCCCAAGCCTGATCTTCGCCCTGGTGCTGCTTTCGATATTCGGCTCGTCGATCACCAGCCTGATAATCATCATTGCGCTGCTCGATTCTACCCGTGTCTTTCGGCTCGCACGCGCCGTCGGGCTTAACGTGGCAGTGATGGAATATGTCGAAGTGGCGCGATTGCGCGGCGAAGGCCCGAAATGGATCATCGCCAAGGAAATCCTTCCCAACGTCATGCCGCCGCTGGTCGCTGAGTTCGGCTTGCGATTTTGCTTCGTATTCCTCACGATCGCGGCACTGTCCTTCCTGGGCGTCGGTATTCAGCCGCCGACCGCCGATTGGGGGTCGATGGTGCGCGAGAATGCGACCCTGATCACCTACGGCGATGTCACGCCGCTGCTGCCGGCCGGCGCGATTGCCCTCCTTACAGTCTCCGTGAATTTCGTCGTGGACTGGTTCCTGCATGCAACCAGCGGGTTGCGCGATGAAAAGTAGCGGTCCGGGGTCGCGCGAAAAAGGCAAGGATCTGCTGCAGATCCGCAATCTCCATGTCGAGGGCTTCTCGGACGAGCGATGGCATCCCATTGTCCGCGGGGTCGATCTGGCGCTGAAGCAGGGGGAGGTTCTTGGCCTGATCGGCGAGTCAGGCGCCGGCAAATCCACCATTGGCCTCGCCGCGATGGGTTACGCCAAGCCGGGCTGCCGTATCACACAGGGCTCGATCCTGTTCGACGGGCTCGATCTTCTGGCACTCAGCGAAACAGGGCGGCGTCGCCTCAGAGGCTCCCGTATCGCCTATGTCGCACAAAGCGCCGCGGCCTCTTTCAATCCGGCCCACCGGCTCCTCGACCAGACTGTCGAAACTGTGGTGGCGCATGGGATTGCCAGCCGAGAGAAAGCGAACCGGAGTGCCGTCGATCTTTATCGGCGTCTTCAGCTTCCACATCCGGAGACCATCGGCTTCCGCTATCCTCATCAGGTTTCCGGCGGACAGTTGCAACGGGCAATGACCGCGATGGCGATGGCTTGTCGTCCGGACCTCATCGTCTTCGACGAGCCAACGACGGCGCTCGATGTGACGACGCAGGTCGAAGTTCTCGCCTCCATTCGCAACATCGTGGAGGAATTCAACACGGCTGCAATCTATGTGACGCATGATCTGGCGGTGGTGGCGCAAATGGCGGATCGCATCATGGTTTTGCGCGATGGACTTACCGTGGAGGAGGCAGAAACGCGCCAGATGCTCGCCTCGCCCAGCCAGGAATATACCAAAACGCTCTGGGCCGTGCGCAAGCTCGCCAAGCCCGAAGTTCCGGCCGATGAATATCTGCTTACGATAGACAATGTCACCGCGGCCTATGCCCGGACGGTGAAGGTGCTCCAGGACGTCTCCATCAAAGTTCCGCGTGGAAGAACAGTGGCTGTGGTCGGCGAGTCCGGTTCCGGGAAATCGACGCTCGCTCGCGTCGTTACCGGCCTGTTGCCGCCGCTTTCGGGATCGATTTCCTTTGCCGGCCAGGCCCTTTCCAGGTCCCTTAAGACGCGCCCAAAAGAGATTCTGCGCCGCATACAGATGATTTATCAAATGCCCGACAACGCCCTAAATCCGCGCCAGACAGTCGAAGAAGTCATAGCTCGGCCGCTTGAATTCTATCTTGGCCTCAAGGGAGCGCAGCGGGATCGGCGGATCGGCGAACTCATGCACATGGTCGAGATGAGCGAAACTTACCTGGATCGTCTGCCGGCCGAACTGTCGGGGGGCCAGAAGCAGCGCGTTTGCATCGCCCGAGCGTTGGCCGCCGATCCGGAACTGATCATCTGCGACGAAATCACGTCTGCGCTCGACCAGATTGTGCAGGAGGAAATCCTCAAGCTGTTAATGCGGCTTCAGCGCGAGCTCGGCATGAGCTACATTTTCATCACCCATGACATTGCCACCGTGCGGGCGATCGCCGACGAGATTGTGGTCATGCACCAGGGGAAAGTCGTTGAGCAGGGATTAAAGAGCGAAATTCTCACGCCGCCGCATGCCCCCTATACCGAACGGCTTTTATCCTCCGTGCCGGAAATGGATCCGGATTGGCTGACAAGGCTGCTGGCCAGCCGGAAGATCTGACGGAGCGCAGCAGGTGTTTTCGATAAGACGAGAACCGCGTACACTTGTCGCCTGATCTTTGTCTCCCGCTAAACAATAGTCCTTACTCGTTGCACGCTTCGCATGAAGCGACGCTAATCCGAGCCCTGGAGCCCGCCAATTCACCGCGCGTGGCGCTTTAAATATGCTGACGACAAGAAGGTCTGCCACCTTCCGTATTGAGCTCCGGATGGATCGCAGCTTCGGTCAACAAAGAGAAGTGACTCGAACGTCCGCGGTGGGGCGCATTGCCGCCCGGCCGCTGTAGGGCCGAGAGCAGACCGGCACCTTCGGAGCCCTGCAGGAAGATAGGGACGTTCCAGTCCGAGCTGACGTGGCAGGCTAACCTAAAACGGACTGATCGATCTGACAGGTGGGACCCTTGGGCAGCCCTTATGTCCGCTGTCGTGAGGCGGACTGGCAGGGTTGGTTAGCGAAAAGCTCAGGTCGACCAGATGTTTGATCCCAGATTTTGATGGGGCATCCTTGTCCTCCGAATCAAGTGATGCGCTATGGGCCAGGTTCTGCATGGGCACGCCACGACGACAGAGGCGGTCCTCGAGCGATACAGAACAGTCAAGAGAGCCTGAGAGCGCTGGCGAAGCGCTACGGGATCAACCAGAAGACTGTTGCCAAATGGCGGGAACGGACCTCGGTGGCCGATTTGCCGATCGGTCCGAGAGAGCCTAGATCGACAGTGCTCTTGTCCGAGGAGGAGGCCGTCATCGTCCCTTCCGGCGCTACACTCTGCTGCCGCTCGACGATTGCCGCTACGCGTTGCAGCCGACGATCCCGCATCTGACGCGCTGTTCATTGCACCGCTGTCTGCAGCGCCACGGCAGCGGCCGATTGCCGGATGTCGAGGGCGACAAGCCGGCGAAAAAGAAGTTCAAGGCCTATCCGATCGGCTTCTTCCACGTTGATATCGCGGAGGTTCGAACCGAACAGGGCAAGCTACACATGTTCGTCGCCATCGACCGAACCGCGGGTTCGCCTGTCGAGCTGCACGAGAAGGCTCCGACAGCCATTTCCAAAGAGTTTCTGCTACGCCTGATCGCGACCGTCCCCTACAGGATCCACACCGTTCTCAGCCAGCCATTTCGCGGCGGAGGTCCGCCCAAAGATGGCGGCGTTGAAGTTCGCTCAATGCACCGACAGTGGCGGCAAACCGGAGCGGTCGTGACGAGACATGAGATGCTCGATGACGTCTCGCTGTACTGGCTCACAGAATCCGGGGCTTCCGCCGCACAGATCTATTGGGAAGATCATTCCAACAATTTCAACGCCGTGACATTGTGAAGATGCCCGTGGCGGTGACCGTCTTCCCCGGGGAGATCTATCGCGCGAGCGCAGCTGGGTCGAGCGCTGCTACAACAACCTGGTCTACTTCAGCAACGCCGAAAACGGCGGACATTTCGCGGCATGGGAGCAGCCGGAAATCTTCACCCAGGGACTTCGGGCGGCTTTCCGGTTGCTGCGCTGATTGAGCAGTGGAGGCGGCGTACCTTACATTTAGTCACCGAGTAGCGCGCGACATCACCTGAACTTTTAACGACGGGGTCTGGACCAGGGCTGAGTTCCGTCGATCCCTCCAGGTTGACAGCGCAGGCCCATCGATTTAAGTTCGCGTTAGTGGCAACTAACGCGAAACATTGGACAGCGCTCGGAGACTCGACGAGGCGCACGATATTCGAATTGTTGGTCGAACAGCCTTGTTCGGTCAGCGGACTTGCTCGTGTGCTGCCTGTAACCAGGCCGGCGGTCTCTCAGCACTTGAAAGTACTCAAGGATGCCGGGCTTGTGGCCGACACGCGCTCAGGCAAGGAACGAATATACCGTATCGATCCGGACGGCCTAGCAAGTCTGCGCGCGGAAATCGATCAGTTCTGGAGCAAGACCCTGGCGAGCTACAAACTGGCCGTCGAGCACCCAAAGAAGGACCAGCCATGAGCAAGCTTCCTGCAACCGCGCCCGTAAGGCATTTCGTCGTTGTCGAGGCACCTATCGCGCGTGCCTTCAAGGTCTTCACCGAGGATTTCGGGAAATTCAAACCTCGCGAGCACAATCTTCTTGCCGTACCGATCGCAGAGACGATCTTCGAACCCTGGGTCGGGGGCCACGTTTACGATCGCGGCGTGGACGGCAGCGAGTGCCGCTGGGCTCGTGTGTTGGCTTACAATCCCCCCAGCCGGCTGATTCTGAGCTGGGACATCAGCCCTCGGTGGCAGATTGAGAGCGACCTGAACAAAACCAGCGAATGGGAAGTCCGGTTCACGGCTGAGACGGAGAACCGAACCCGGGTTGAGATCGAGCACCGGAATCTCGAACGCCATGGCGAAGGCTGGGAGGGCGTGCGCGGGGGGGTTGATAGCGATCAAGGCTGGCCGCTGTACTTGCGGCGGTTCCACGACCTTTTCCCCGGTGCGACCGCCTGACACCGCTGGCGACTTTGAGGGCGTGACTGGCAAGAACCGTTTGGTCCACTGCGATCCCAGTGAGTGGAGACAAGACGGAAGTCTATTGTTAAGCGTTCTCGGCGTGCTCGCGCTCTGTTTGCTATCGGTCGTATTGGCAGTCTACTCAGGTTCGTCCAAGGGTTTGCAGGAGCGCTGGCAGGACCGGTAGTCCCAGCAGACGACGAGAACCGGCTCTAAAGGATCGACCGCGTTCACATGAACTCGGTCGAGGCGCTGGCGCCCCTTGTCGTGCCCTCGGCGCTAGCCATGATGGTTGGCGTTGAACCGGCCACTTTGGCGATATTGGTCTGGACCCACGTCGCGATACGCCTCCTCCACCTGGGAGTCTACCTGCGCGGCGGAAACGCCGCCAAGGGAGGTAGTGTCAGAACGATCTTGTACGTCTCTGGCGCGCTGGTCACGTTTGTCCTTATTCTTGTGACTGGATGGGCAGCACTCAAGTGACGTTGGCGCCACTCCTTGGAGGCCACAGGGAAAGAAGTCGTTCCACTCCAAGCAGCATCCCCACCCCGATAAGAGCTCCTGAGCATGCAGGGGACGTTCGGCCTCTAGCAGGCTGTTGAAGAAGCATCCCGTTTGGCCTTGAGGATAGCCTCATGCAATCCTTCTTCCGTCTGACCTGATCAACCCCAGCCGCCTCCCTCGCTTCCACCGCCGCCGCCACCAGAAGGAATGACAGGCGCAGGAACAGGCTCGTCCTCAACCGGTATAATCACTTTCTTCGCGATTTTTTGTTTGCGAACGGGCTTGACGACCTTCGGCGGAGGCACCCGGCGGACAATCTTCGGCTGGGGCGTTTCGAAACGTCCATACCCTGGTCGACCATCCTCGTTGAGGGATGCTGCAAAATCTGCTCCGCCGGCAAAGCGTGCGGGGATAGCTGCATATCGAGGCAGAGAAAGTACCACAAAGCACCGGGCTGTGCGTGCGACGGATAGGGCGCCGACCCGGCAATCAGCCAATGACACCGAGGAATGGGTCAGCTACGCTGACGCGGCGGCGGACTTGATTCCGCCTGGCCGGCACCTATCCCATGCCCTCCCCCGCTCCCGATGGGTGCCGGCCATCTTCAGCGCGACGCGAGCGCTTCAGTTCCCCCGGAGCTTAATCGGATCCCAGCCTCACCGGCCGCCGCTCGTGCAGGCATGCGCCCCGACCGTGCTGAACAGTGCGTCTTTGCGTACCGCCGGATGGAGCGGCAGGTACTTAGCTCCGCCACGGGGCTATGATCCGAGGCGGGTAGGCCGCCGAGCAATGTCCCTTCATCGGTGGTCCGCCGGGTGCCCACTGTATGCCTCGATCGATATGATGCCTTTAACAAAGCGGAAAGAACTGTGACCTTATCCAGAGCAGACAGGACGTAGATGAGGTCGCAAGCCGACCCGCAAATGACAATCAAACTCCTGACCCAACAAATTTCTCGATGGTTGATCTCATTTCGTCGAGCGACGAGGAGGTCTCTGCACTCGTCAGGCGAACCGAGCGCCTTGCCATTACCGTGACCACACTAATGGCGATCTTCCTGATCTTCGCACCGGTGGTCTTCATTGCTCTGATGTAGCCTCCTCTCAGTTGCTCGGTGCGGATCTTGCTCTGGGCATTGGGTGGGCCGGCATGTTCCTGGACCTACTTCCGAAGGTGCTCGCGCATCTCTCGATTGCTGCTGACGAAAGCGCTGCCGACGTATTGCGCGTGCCGATCTCAGGCGAGTGCCGGCATTCCCGGCTCGCACTCGGCGCCCGGCATTTCGAACTCACTTTCGGGGCCTGCAAATCTTCCGCGCTCCCGGCGGGGGCATGGCCAAGTGCGTGTGCTTCTGGAAAATCCCAATCGTGTCGGTATAGGTAATCCGGACCTCGCGTCCGCACCCCTCGCACTTGTAATGGGAAACAACCTGGAACCAGCCGCCGTTCTTGACGAGCGAAGTTGCAATGCGGGCATTGGAAAGTCAGACCGGCAGAGGATAGAATGGGAGAGAGGGACATTGCAGCGCCTCGCATTCTGGAGAGCTCAAAGCTTGTCCAGCCCGTCAACGAAGGATGCGGCTATCAAATCGTCGGCTTCAATTTCCCCCTTGCGCTTCTCCGGTCGCGACCTTCCCGCCGTACCTTTCGGAACGGCGGGCTGTCCTCTGAGTCGTCAGGTCACTGGATGATCTTGACGATCTTGCGTGTGCCCGGGTCGACAACGACGGTCCGATCGTCGACGACCGTATAGCGATACTTCTTGACGTTAGGCACTTCATGAAGCTCGACCGTATCGGGCAACGTCGAACCGATATTGAGCTCCACTCCAGGGACTTTCACCGATGCGAGCGGCTGCTTCTTGACATATTCCTTGATGACGGTTTCCTGCTCAGGCTCGATGACGACGTCCTGAGCGGCTACGGCGCCGACACCTGCAAGCAGCAAGAATCCCGCGACTGCGGTGGAAAGATGAATTCTCATAGCTATCTCCTTGTGGGCTCGTGGGCGCAAAACATCGCGCCAAAGCGCCCCAAACCTGCAGCTTCTCTAGACGTTCCAAACTGAGCCTTAAGGCTTGCGTGCGTAGGACCTAAGTCTGAGTCGCTGCGCGCAATGGCCCCCCACAGTGTAGCCGTCCGGAACTGCGTCTGTTCGTACTCGTTGCGGTCCCTCAAGGGAGGAGCCTATGGAGAACAGTGTTCACGAAGCTCGCTGGCTGCTTGCACCGGTTTTCGCCATCTCCCTCACCTGCTTGGTGATTGGAATAGTCGCGAGTTGATGGTCGTTAGCCAGAAATGACGCTCAAAAAGTCCCCAGAAATTGTATTTGCGCAGCTAGAGTCCCTTCCTGCGCTGATGGGATCCGCCCGCCAAATCGAGGAAGTGGCGGGCGGATTCTCATTTGCAGCTGCTGAGTGAGTAGGAAAACGGAAATGAACGAGAACAAGGGCAACCAAGCCTACGTCGAACCGAGGCCGCCTATCGATCGATCGATGCGTTTTATGAGGTGGAACGTTTCGCGCGGAAAAATTGCATTTCGCCAAGTCATGACCGCCAGACCCTCACCAAGGCAGTGAAAAAGCTGCGAGATCGCCATTGAAAAACCCGCCGCACTCCAACCAAGAGTTGGGGATTCCATATCCGGCCTCATGTTCGCTTTTTACACACCGTTCACTCGTGCATCCTGACGGGCACTATTTTTGATGCATCAGCTACTACAGCGACGGTCTTCTGAATCTTGGGGGTTCAAAATGCCTTTCAAACGAGCCGGTCTATACCCATCCGATCTGGACCTTTTCCAACGCGTTTTTCGACCAACTCTGCAGTGAGGAGAAGATCGCCCGCTCCTCCCAAGCTGACCAAATGCTCGCAATGCAAATAGTTGGCGTCTTTCGAGAGACAGGCTCGAACGACACCGATCTGCCCGAGCTCGTGAGAGCGAAACGTAGCATTCTTCGTCCCAAAAATTCCCCAGCCGCTACTCCATAGCGGCGGGAAAGATAAGCGTTACGAAGACGCCTCGGGACTCATATTCGGACCTCAGCTTGTTCCATGACATGACCTTGCCAGGCGCCGTTTTGCTTCTGGAGCCCGATGATCTCATGGTGCCGCTCGACGATCAGACCACGGCAGCGAGGATCACTGCTTGCCTCGTACTGGACCATGTGGAGGCTGAGCCATTGGCGCTCGCGTACTTTGCCGAACCCTGGTGTTTCTCCAGCCCGGCGGATGAGGCAGCCGTTTTTCGCCGGTGGTGAGTTCATTGATGGCCTTGGAGAACTCGTCAAAATGCTGACGAGCCCGAGCGAACGCCGCATGAGTCCGACCTCGCTCTGTCGCTACATCGGTGTGCGGCTAGCGGCCAAAAGGCTCAAACCGTGCGGCTGTGTCCGTGCTGCCAGGATCGATCTTCGCCAACCGCGATCTCGCCTCGGCCACGCGTCGTTGCGCAGCCCGGATCGTGCTGCACAGCGCGAGGTTGATACCGACACCGCAGTCTTCATCCAGCATTTCATTTGCACGTTCGAGGGAGCGTTCGGCCCGGTTAAGCCGCTGTCGGGCTCTCGCCAGTTCCATATCCAAAAGTTCCATTATTCCGAATCCATTGCGGTCCCTTCGATTTGTAAACCGCTTGTGGTCGACGTTGGTTCCGGCTGTTCGCGAGCGTGTCGCTCAGACGTCGATGTGGCGGGCACGGTTCTGGAGCGAGAGTGGTGGCGCCGGTGGCCTGAAGATCGCGACGAACGAAACGCCGGCCCAGTTCAACCCGCGCGACGTCCTTCAAAGCTGGGGGGATCGATCTTCACCAATCGGTCTGCGGCCTCGACCGCAGTTCGTATCCTTCTGCAGAGCGCGAGATTTTCGGCCAGCATTTCTTCAGTGCGTCGAAGCGCGAGCTCGGTCCGGTGGATGCGCTGCCTGGCATTGGCAACTTCCGATGTCAAAATATCGGCCGCCATCCCGTGGCCGTGGGGTTCCATAGTGTCCATGGGTTTGTAATACATGGGGGGCGATATCGTTCCCTGTTGTCGTGCGAAGCGGGGTATCGCAGCGTTCTGGATTGCGACTGGCGAAAAATGAAGGCCTCGAGCGTTCATCGACTGACCATTGGAAACGGCACCTGAAAACTTCACATTGAACCGTTCATCGGAACGACGCTGCTTTCCCACATCACGGTGCCGGCGGTGCGCAAGTTCGCGGACAAGCTGCGGAACGAAGCAACGAAGGCCGATTGCAGACGATGGCCCGGAAGGCTCTCGGTTCGCTTGGGGCGCTTTGCTCTGACGCGCAGGAACGCGGCCTGGCCACACGCGATCCGGTCAGGGCCTCCGCCGCGCGCGGCGCAGAGGCAAGGAGCGCTAGGCGGAAAAGCGACAGAAAAGCAAGCGCAAGATCAGCGTCGACATACCGACGCGCGAAGAGATCAAGGCCATTCTTGCCTCATCGACGGGACGCTGGCGCCCGCTTCTCGGCACTGCCGTCTTTACCGGCACGCGATCATCGGAGCTTCGCCGGCTGCGATGGAGTGACGTGGATTTCGAGCGAGCACAGATTAGCGTTCACCAGCGCGCCGACGACTATGGGGCGATCGGCCGGCCAAAGCCTGAAGCGGGAGAGAGAACGATCCCTGGTTGGAAGCTCGCCTGCCCCCGTCGCGTGACTGGCAACGACGCCGCGGGCAATCCCGTCAGGGAATTGCACTAGGTGTTCCCGATAGCAAGCGGCAATATCGAAAGCGGATCGAACATCACCAAACGCGGTTTCCTCCCAACGCAGGTGTCGGCTGGCGTGACTGTCGCGAGCGAAGAGAGAAACCAGGACGGCGAAGTCGTCATGGCGGCCAAGTATGGCGGCATGCACGCCCTTCGCCATTTCTCTGCATCATGGTTGATCAATCGGCCAGAAGGTTGTGGGCTCGGCCTTCCACCAAAGGTCATCCAGGAACGGCTAGGGACATAGCTCGATCGTGATAACCATGGACGTCTGCCCATGAAGGCATCAAGGCGGCCGTCACCAAGGTGCTGTGCGCGATCTGGCAGAGGTGCCGCGTCCACTTCATGAGGAACGTGCTGGCCCATGCCGGCAAGAGCGGGCGCCGCGGTCTCCGCTTTCATCGCCACCGCCTTCGCCCAGGAAAACGCCCGGGGCCGCAAGCACGCAATGGCGCGCCGTCGCCGACCAGATCCGGCCGAAGGTGCCGAAGCTGGCGACAATCATGGACGACGCCGAGCCCGACGTGCTTGCCTACATGACTTTCCCCAAGGAGTACCGCGCCAAGCTGCACTCGACCAATCCGATCGAGCGCCTCAACGGCGAGATCAAGCGGCGCACCGAGGTCGTCGGCATCTTCCCAAATGATGACGCCATCGTCCGCCTGGTTGGCGCGATCCTGCTCGAACAGAACGACGAATGGGCTGTGCAGCGCGCCAGATACATGACGCTGGAAACCATCAGCCAAATGAGCGATGATCCTCTGATCAGCCTGCCAGCCGTGGCACGCTGATCAGCCCGGCCCCGTGCCGGAGAGCGCGGCGACCAAGCCGTCAGCTACACCACTCCCTGGGACACGATCTTGCTTTGCAGCTCCCTATGGCACATGGCGAGCTTGAGATCGGACCGGACGACGCAAGATTGCCAAGGCTGGCGGCGATACTGAGGTGAGATCCCCTAGGTGTCATCCGGTGCGCAGCGAAATATTGAAACTTGATGATTTGGTTCTGGCCGCCGACGTGACCGGCAATCCGCAGCATCCGGCACTGCTGCTGCTACACGGTTGGCCACACAATCGTCGGGTCTACGACACTGTGATCGACGCCTTCGCGGCGGATTTCTACGCAATTGTCCCTGATCTGCCGGGCATCGGCGAGTCTATCGGCGCTCCACGAACCGGCGAAAAGGCAGTGCTCGCGGATATCGTCCTCACGGCTGCGGAAGAGCTTGGCGCCAAGGACATCGTGGTCGCCGGGTTTGATGTCGGCGGCATGATTGCCTTTGGATCGGCCCGCGAACATGGGGCGCGCATACGCGGCGCGGTGGTAGCCCATACGGTCTTGCCGGGCAGCGAACCCTGGACGAAGGTGATCAGCAATCCGCATATCTGGCATTTCGCCTTCCACGCCATACCGGAGCTGCCCGAGGTGCTGGTTACCGGTCACGAACGGGAGTATTTTGACTTCTTCACGAATTTCCTTGCCGGGAGGAAAGAGGCGGTAACGGAGAAACACCGAGCCGCCTTCACCAAAGCCTATGAACGACCGGAGGCATTGAAGGCCGGCTTCGACTGGTATCGAGCGTTCGAGGCGGACGCCAAGAAGAACATGCGGCACAAGCGGATCAGGACGCCCATGCTTTATCTGCGCGGCAACGCGGACGGCCGCGGAATCGAGGACTATGTTGCTGGGATCGAGGCAATTGGTGCCGAGGCCTTGACAGGTAAGGTCATCAGCGGAGCTGGCGAGTTCATGCCCCTCGAAAAACCGGAGGCATTCGTCCAGGTCGTGCGCGACTTTGCGAAGAGCGCTGTGTCGGCTAGGGCCAAGGCAGCGTAGCGTTGTACTACCCGACGAGCCACAGCAATGTCGTCAGCGCGAGGATTCACTCATGGCGCATAGAAGGGCCGAGGTTCGCTTGTGGCGAAGCTGACGATCCGTGGCTCCCATTATCATCATTATTCATGGTCTTTCTCCGAGAGCAGCCGATATCAGGCCGCTCGGTTTCCGGCGGCCGATCGTCACCCGTCGCAACTGGCTCAGGTGCTTTTGAGCGTGCCGTTCATCCCTTCCGGATAGAAGCCGCCCTTGCTCACTCCGTCCTTGTCGGTGAGGTAGACGATCCGGAGCACCTGTTGCGGTGTTCTGGTGAAGGCGATTGCGTCCGGCGTTGAAGGAACGATGTTGGCTTTGCCGTCCACCTGGATCCCCTGGTCCTTATCGTCCGATCCGTCGATTTTGTCTCGGGCATCGGAGACAGCGTTGGCGGCCTTCCAGGCTTTCTCTCCCTTCCGGTATAGCGTAGATCGCGCCATTCCCATGTGGTAGGCCTCGACCGCCAGGATGCCTGCGGCGGCGGCGAGGAAGTCTTTGTTTTTCAGAACTGTCGCCGCACCCGCATAGGCGGTGACGCCGACATCCTCGAACAGCATGCCGCCGAGAACGAAGTTCGTTTCGTTACCGAAGGGATCGAAGTCCCGCCCGAGGCCAGCTGCCTCCGTAACCGCCTTGAACCCCGCATCGAAATCTATGGCCGGCCTGTCGACGGCGTTCTTTGCAAGCGTCTTGCGGTAGAATCGGACGTGCGCAAGTTCGTTTTCAGCAACTTCCTGCATGAATTGGCCGATGGCGGGTGTTTCGAAGGACACTTTCTTTCCGCCGACGACATCGCCCGGTTTCGAGCCGGCATCGGCGTCGTCGATACCCTTTCCGGTGGTGCCGCGGAGGTAGTATTCAGCCTCCATATATTCGAGATTGAGCGCAAAGCGGAAAATGTCCTCGTCCGATATGTCCTGTGCCAATACCGGAGAAGGCCGCGCGATGCCGCCGAGTGCCGCTCCGGCACCGAGTACGACAAGTCCCTGAAGCGACTGACGCCGGGATAGGTGAAGTGCGCCCTGCATAGCGGTCTCCTATGTTTGTTGATTCAACACCGCTGTCAGCACCGCGGCGCCGAATGCATTTGCCCGACGATTAGATGGTCCGGGGCGCCGAAATATTCCCGTGTCCCGCTACAAAAGCCCCGCGAAAGAAGCCGGCGTAATCTCGGCGTGGACTGCGTCTACGTGCGCTCGGTCGCCACATTCAACAGATGAGTATTCTTTCGAACCAGGCTGATTGCGAGCCGATCTAAGACTGATTGCGCGAGGCGGTCACAACGGGCGCCAGCGAAGAGAAACGTATCCGTGAACACGGTGGTGAGCTTGTCACGCAGCGCCTCGCGAAGCAGCCGGCGTGCGCGATAAAGGCGGGTGCTCACTGTCTGAGGTCGCAATGCCAAAAGAAAAGCCGTTTCCTCAATGCTCATTTCCTCAACGTCCCGCATGACAAAGACGATGCGAAAGGGCTCTGGCAGGCCACCGACGGCCCCCTCCAGGAGGCCGCGGATTTCAACGAGCGCGGCTGCTTCTTCGGGATCAGGGTTGTGGGCGCTGAATGGAGCGACCATGCCTTCGATGGCTTTCACGTCGACAGTGGGCCGCCTTTTCCGGCGGCGTCCCAGCGCCTCGTTCAGCGCGATCCGGGTGAGCCAGGTCGACAGCCGCGCCTCCGCGCGGAATTCGGCCAGATGGGTGAAGGCGTGGATATAGGTCTCCTGAAGTACGTCCTCCGCCTCAGTGTCGTCATTCAGGACGGCGCGGGCGACCCGGTGAAGCCGCTGATTGTGACGCTTGATGATTAACCAGAATGCGGCGGGGTCACGCTGACGCGCGTGTTCAACCAGCCCCGCGTCGTCAAGGTCTTCGATCCTCACTGCCTCGTTGGATCCGGTCGGCTTCACCATAGGCGGTCCAGATGCATCAGCTTACTATGAGATAAGCGTTTTCCGGGTTTCGGTCTGCAGCCCTGTGGAAACTTGGGACTCTAGCGAACCAGAGGTCTGCTCACCACCCAACCGCGACGTAGAACGCTCCACGGCAGTAGGGCGGAGCCGAACCCTTCGGCCGGCTCGGTCGCGCCAGAAGCAGTCACTCCGTAGCGAGCCCTTGAATGACCGCAATGAGGCCGATGAACGAACCCGCTGGCCTGTGGCCCGCGGGTTCCTTCCTCGGGTACTTGCGTACGCCTGCCGGCGCCCGACCGGGCTGCCGCTCTTGTCCATCCTGTTCGTGGCATCGATCATGATGCCGCTGTTCCTGCCCGAAGCCTTGTTGCCCGACAAGTTCGTGCGTGCGCTGGTCGCCCTCACCATCTTCGCCGCGGCCTATCTCGCCGAGGTGATCCGCGGCGGCCTGCAGGCCATCCCGAATGGCCAATACGAGGCCGCGGCGGCGCTCGGCCTGCCCTTCTGGCGCACGCAATATCTCGTCATCCTGCCGCAGGCGATCCAGGTGGCGATCCCGGCGCTGGCCAACACCATCATCGTCATGATCAAGAACACCAGCCTTGTCCTGGTGGTCGGCCTGTTCGACCTGATCAGCTCCGGTAAGGCGGCGCTGGCCGACCCGGACTGGCCGTCGCCGGCGGCCGAGACGTTCCTGTTCATCGGCGCGATCTTCTTCGCACTCTCGTTCTCATTCGCCCGCTTCGCCGACTTCCTGGAGAGGCGCGGCCCCACCGCTCACTAGGAAATGTTGTGATGTTATCATCCGCCGCCAAGCGCGTTCCGCCCATGCCCGATCCCAATGATCCGCCGGCAATCGAAATGACCGGGATGAACAAGTGGTACGGGAACTTCCATGTGCTGAAGGACATCGACTTGACAGTCCTTCGCGGCGAAAAGCTGGTGATCTGCGGGCCCTCGGGCTCGGGCAAGTCGACCATGATCCGTTGCATCAACCGGCTGGAGGAGCACCAGCAGGGACAGATCGTCGTCGACGGCGTCGAACTCACCAATGATTTGAAGAAGATAGACCTAATTCGCCGCGACATCGGCATGGTGTTCCAGCATTTCAACCTGTTCCCGCACCTGACCATTCTGGAGAACCTGACGCTGGCGCCGATCTGGGTGCGCAGGATGCAGCGCGCACAAGCCGAGCAGACCGCCATGCATTATCTGGAACGGGTGAAGATTCCGGACCAGGCGCACAAATATCCCGGCCAGCTTTCAGGCGGTCAGCAGCAGCGGGTTGCGATCGCGCGTGCGCTCTGTATGAGCCCGAAAATCATGCTCTTCGACGAGCCCACGTCGGCACTCGATCCGGAAATGGTCAAAGAAGTGCTCGACACCATGGTCGCGCTGGCTGGGGATGGCATGACCATGCTGTGTGTCACGCACGAGATGGGATTTGCCGCCAGGTCGCCGACCGCATCGTCTTTATGGACCAGGGCGAGATTGTCGAGATGAACACGCCCTCCGAATTCTTCTCGCATCCGCGTCACCAGCGCAGCAAACTGTTCCTTACCCAGATCCTGAACTAGCGAACCTCTTCCGCCAGCCCAAGCGTCGGCCGGATGAGCAGACGCAAGTCAGAAATCTGGTCCGAGTCCTGGATCAGCGCGCCGCGACCTGCCAGACCGCGACGCCGGCGAGGATGAGGCCGGCGACACCTTCTATGCCGCGCGAGATGAGGTCGAACAAAAAGGGCCGACTCTCGAAGAAATGCACCAGCCGCTCGCGAAGCAGGATCGACAGCGCCGCGACTGACGAGAGTGTCAGCGCGACGCCAAGCATCATGGTGATCGCGAAAAGGATGCCGGCTCCGGGAACGCCTCGCAACATGGCGAAGCTCATCACGAACAGCGTCAGCGGACACGGGATCAGGCCGGCAATGACACCGACGACCTCCCCTTCATGTTTGTGCCTGCCGGTGGTTCAGCGCGCGCCATCCATCCACAGACCGATGAGCCCGAGGAGTGCGCGACTGACATCTTCGAGCAGCGGTGCCCGGCCAACACTTCCCAGAACAATAAAAGCGCGTCACGTTCGTCCGGCCTCATGCGACACGCTTTAGGTTCTTGTTTTTATGCATGCCGTTTTCGCAAAACCGCTGCACACTTTTGCGCGACATGCATTAGACACGAGCGGCAAGGAGAGGACGGCGATCAGCACCGCCATCGTCACATGGGTAACAGAGAGCGTGATCGAGACGAGTAGACTGCGCAAGACCTTCGCATCCGAGCCGGCGCTGGACGGCTATATCGACATTAAATCCGAGCTTTTCATCGGGCTCGACGCGAGGCGGAGCGGCTGGCGGAGGTCAGCTTCAACAAGCCCGGACCGCGCCGCGCACCGGTCAATGCCTATCTCGTCAATCTGCGCGACCGTCTGGTGCTCGTAGACGCCGGTACGTCGGACAGCATGGGCCGTCACCCGGCCGCCTTTCAGCCGCTACCGAGGCGGCCGGCGTCGCTCCGGACCAGATCGACACTTTGCTGATTACTCACATGCATCCCGACCACATCAACGGCGTTCTGACTCCCGCCGGCGAGGCGCTATTTCCAAATGCAGAGCTCGTCGTCACCGCAACCGACTACGCTTTCTGGCATGACGACGCGAACATGAACCAGGCGCCGGACGAGGCGAAGCCGTTCTTCATCAGGGCACGCAAGCCCGCCGCCGCTTATGCGGACCGCCTGCCGCAAGTGGACGGCGAGCGCGACGCGCTCGGCTCGATCCACACCGTGCCGTTGCCCGGCCACACGCCGGGCCATGCCGGCTTCATTGTCGAATCGGATGGCGAGGCGCTGATGTCGTGCACATGGCGACCTCAGTTCGCCCGCCCGGAGTGGAGCATCGCGTTCGATGTCGATTCCAAACTGGCCGCCGAGATGCGCAAGCGGACGCTCGACCGGGTCGCTGCCGATCGGATGCCGATCGCCGGGATGCATTTGCCGTTCCCCGGTTTCGGACATGTCGGGCGCCACGGCAAGCCCATCGCTTCGTGCCGGCCGAATGGGTCTATGAACTGTAGGCAGAAGTCGGCACGTTAAGCGACGCGTCTGCATCCGCATCGTCAAGTTCTGGGGTTCGACATGGATGCGCTGACATAGCCCAGATCGGGCGAGCCTTCGATGCGGTTCTTTTTAGGCCGGTGCATCAGCGGGGCTGTAGCGGCGCTCTGAGGTCTTGCCGTCGGGCTCCGGGCATAATCAACATTCAGGTGGAGCACCCGGCCAGGCGCAGCTGGTCAGGTTTGCGCATCTCTTTTGGCTCGGATTATTTGGCAAAACGTCTAGAGTTGCTGGAAGGGTCGATCGCATCGGTCATTCGCACAAGTTCGGCGACCGATCGCGCGTTCATCTTTTGCATCACTTGCCCGCGGTGGAGTTTGACTGTCGCCTCGCTCAGACCAATGTCCGCGGCGATCTGCTTGTTCCGGCGCCCAGTTACGACCAGTGCCATGACCTCGCGCTCGCGCGGCGTCAGGGTTTCAAAGTCCGCGCCAACTCTCGAGACGGTGCGAGCACAGGCCCGGTGGGCTTGGTCCCGCTCGATTGCCAAATGAACGGCATCCAATAGATCTTGACTTCGGACAGGCTTCGGCAGGAACTCCACGGCGCCGGCTTTCATGGCCCGAACAGCCATCGGAACGTCGGCGTGACCGCTGATGAATATGATTGGGAGACGGACGCCCTCCCTGACAAGGAAGTCTTGGAAGTCGAGCCCACTCTGCCCGGGGAGGCGAACGTCAAGAACCAAACACCCAGGACGATCCGGCTGGTCGTCGGCAAGAAACGCCTGGACAGATGCGAATAGCTCCACGCGGAGGCCAATCGACTGGAAAAGTTCGTTCAACGCCTCGCGGATGGACTCGTCATCATCAATGACAAAGACCGTCGGCCTTGTATCGTCAATGCGAGGAGACATGGGCATTGTCGTCGACGAAAACGGGCAGGGTAAAGCAAAAGGCACTTCCCAAGGGCACTCTCGGCGCGGTCCATATGCGACCGCCATGCGCTTCGATTATGGAGCGACAAATCGACAATCCCATGCCGATTCCTTCGCGCTTCGTAGTGAAAAAGGCTTCGAAGAGTTGGGCGCTGTTGTCCGGATCCAACCCGACTCCTGTGTCGGAAACAGTCACCAAGATGTAGCCAGGATCACCCGGTTGAGTGTCTATATGCATACGTCGAGGCTGATGCTGGCTCGCAGAGATCGCCTCAATACCGTTCATAATCAGATTCAAGAGCACCTGCTGCATCTGGATACGGTCCCCAAGGATCTCGGCATCCATCGTGAGGTCTGTCTCCGCGACTATCTCATGTCGGCGCAGTTCGCCACGCGTCAGCAGCAGCACCTCAAGGATTACTTGATTGAGATTCAGTTCGCTCATCTGCGGTGGAGACTTCTTGGCCAGGGCCCGGATGCTGGCGATGATATCACCGGCGCGGTGGCCGTCCCTTACGATGCGCTCTGCGGCTTGCCGTGCCTTCGAGATATTGAGATGTTCGTCTGTAAGCCACTGCACGCAAGTTGCGGCATTGGTCACGATTGCCATCAGCGGCTGGTTGACTTCATGGGCGATCGAAACTGTCAGTTCCCCCATGGCGGTCAATCTTCCCGCGCGGGCAAGGCCTGCCTGAGCCTCTCGAAGCGTCATCTCGAACCGATGCGCGTCTTCCTCTTTGGCTCGTTGTTCGGTTATGTCGAAAATCGTCCCCCCGTAACTTGGAGCCTCGCTTTCATTCAACGCCAATCGCCCACGGCTCTGAACCAACTTGACCGATCCGTCGGGCAGTACGATGCGGTGCTCGAATTCGAATTCTCCCCCATCTGCCATTGCGGTTGCATGCACGGCTTCGACGTGGTCCCGGTCCTGCGGATGCACACGCGCCAATAGTGCCTGATAGGTGACCTCCCTTTCACTTGCGTTGAACCCGAAGATCCGTGCGCACTCCTCAGACCACGATATACGGTCTGTCCCGGCACTCCAGCTCCAGCTCCCGGTATGACTGATCCTTTGGCCCTCTGCCAGCATCGACTCGCTCTTGCTTAGAGCGTCTTCGGCGTTCTTCCGGTGCACGATGACGCTTGCGAGATGGGTAAACTGTTCCAAGATCCTTTCCTCCCATGCTGTGATCTCACGTGCTTCACGAGCATAGAGCGCCAAGGTACCGAAAACGCCGCCGCTGCCTGAGAGTATGGGCGTTGACCAGCAGGCTCTCAGGTCATGATCCAGGGCCAAGTTGCGATAGTCAATCCAGAGCGGATCGGTTTTGATATCTGAGACGAAAACCTTCTCCGCGCGATAGGCTGCGGTGCCGCACGATCCGGCTGCAGGTCCGATCAGCCCGCCGTCGATAGCCTTCGTGAAGCTCGCCGGAAGGCTTGGAGCGATACAATGTCGAAGTGTGTTGGCCGCTGCATCCAGGACCAACAAGCTTGCCGGAGATCCGCCTGTCATATCTTCGATAGCTCGAACCAGGGAGTCCAGAATTGGCATCAGATCGCAGCCGTCCGCGATCATTTCAAGGAGCCGCTTCTCTGCGGAAATCAGCTCTTCGGCACGCTTGATGTCTTCGATGTCTGTGTTCGTGCCATACCACTTTACGATTGCGCCGCTTTCATCGCGCATAGGCGAGGCCCGTACCAGAAACCTGCGGGTCGCGCCGTCGAACCGTACCATGCGCGCTTCGATTTCTCCTCCAACGCCAGTCGCCAGAACGTCCGTCCATTTCTTTACGACCTTGTCGACATCGGCAGCGTGGAAGGTGGAGATCCATACATCGCCCGTCATTGCTTGTGGCGGGATCCCGGTAAAATCGTGCCACCGCTTGTTTGCAAACTCGATCGAGCCGTCGGGTAGTGCGCTCCAGGCCAGCGCGGGGATCATGTCGAATGACTGGCGCAACTCGACTTCCGCCCCTCGCGCGTATTCCTGCGCTGTCTTGATATCCAGGAATAACTGCGCGTTTTCGATCGATATGGCCGCCTGGGAGGCAAGAACCCGCAATAGCGACAGCTTGTTCGGTGTGAACAGATGGGACGATAGGTTGTTCTCCAGATAGAGGACACCGACAAGCAGTTTCTGCTTGACCAGCGGGAGACATAAGACGGACCGTGGACACGCGCGGAGCAGATAGGGGTCGGCCGAATGCGGATTGGCAGTCAAAGCGTCATCCAGGATGATGACATCATGCGTGCGCGTGACAAAGTTTAAGATGGACTCAGGCAGCTCGCTTGCCGGTCTGGATTGACGCCGCGGATGCACGACTACGCCTTCGGCGCTGGTGATGGCCTCAGCGACGATGCGCATCTCCCCTTCCAGCGGCAGGAGCAGGAGCCCACGGACAGCGCCGGCGTGCTCAACCACCGCTGTCATCAATCGCTCGATCAACCGCTCAAGAATAATCTCGCCGGACACTGCCTGCGACACCTCGATCACAGCAGCCAGATCCAGGTGCTTCAGCTCGATCCCGCTCGCAGCTGTTCCTACGCGCGGCGATAGTTCGCCGCCCAGTTGGGGATACAGCCGATCGAGTTGGCTTACCTTGGCGGCGGCACCCCAACGAAGGTAGCAGGACCGCGCGTTGCGTAGATAAGCGTCGGCGATCGTCTCGAAGCCGCGCTCTGCGTAGAACCGCGCGGCAAGCTCGTTGGCAATGCCCTCGTTATGGACGAAATCCTGCTCGCGCGCCGACCTCACAGCGTCCTCGTAAAGCCGCATGGCGTCCAAGTCCCGTCGTTCAAGACGGGCCAGCTCGGCCCCGAGCAGGGCCGCGCGGTGCGTGAAATTTTCGGGGCCGCTCTCCGCCCACGTCGTGATTTGCTGGTGATGGGCTGCAAGCTCTTCCAATTGGCTGGATCTTTCCTCCGCCGACGCGGAGTCGTAGCGCCCCGCCCGAGCGAGTCCCGCATAGAAATGGTATTCTGGCAGCTCGATTTGAGTCGGCAGCGTCCAAAGCAAAGACGCGACCTTCGATGCTGCTGCGACGGCAGATGCGTAATCGCCGGCATAGACGCGGGCTTGCAGCTTGCGAATCCAATAGCGGGAGGCGGCGATCGCCAGTCGCGGGTTGTCCTCCAGATGTTGCTCGAACTGGAGTTCATCGAACTCTGCGTCATTGAAAGAGTTGAAATCCGGCGTTTGCCCGCGGAGGGTCCGGATAAGCCTGAGTTGCGCGACGATGACATCGCTGATGAGACCGAAGCGCGCGCGCCGCACGAATTCGAGCGCACTCTCCGCCTCTCGTTCGACTTCGCCGAGCGGCTCGCCGGAGGCGAGAAGGATGGTGACCAGGTCGACGCGGGAAAAGGCGGCAAAGGTAAGGTCACCCGCGTCCCGCGCCGCCTCAAAGGCGCGTCGCAGGAAGACTCGGCAGGTCGCCAAATGCTGCGTCCAATGGGCAAGGTGGAGCGTGAACACCGAATAGACGCTGCCGCTGAGACGGTCGAGACCTCGCTTCTCGACCAGATCCAAGGCAAGCCTGCCGAAGCGACTACCGGCCTGGGGGTTGCCCAAGTAGATGCCGAGGACGCTGCCAAGCAGCGCATAAGCGAGGCATGATCCATCGGTGTTGCCGTACTGGAGGCTGAGCGCTGCCATCCGTACAATGACGAGACGGAACAGGTTCAAGTCGGTGAACTGGGCCGGCGATAGGAGCGCGGTGAGCACGTTCATGGTCGCCCGCCGGTCGGGGTCGGTCATGAGTGGCAGATCGACCAGGGCCTCGATCGAGCCAGCCTCGATCGGCCGCCATAACCGACCATATTCCTGGCGAATGTCCTCCTCCGTCGCATGCCGCGACCACTGGAGGTCAACCCGCCGGAGATAGTCCAGGCCAACCTCGACAGCGCTGTCGCTGCGGTCCAAGGTCGTGTAGAGATTGAGGCGAACACAGGTCACGGCAGCAGCGTCAACGGTGGTCTGCGGGCGCATTGACAGCGCCGAGAGACGTGCTTCCGCTGACGCCAACTCTCCGGATAGATACTCGCACTCAGCCCAGTTCAGCTCAAGGTCGAACGTGAGTCGGTACCACCGTTCCCATTCGTTGTTCGCCAGCAGAGCGCGGCCGGCGGTAAAATACTGCAGGGCCGAGGCATAGGCGGTTGCCGCCTTGGCCCGCTTGCCCGCTATGAGGTCAAGCCCGGCGACTTGCTCGCGCTCCTCCGGCGTGGCAATTAGCGCCGCGCCGCGAGCGAACTGGTTCACGACTTCGAAGATGCTCTCCTCGAGTTCCTCTGTCGTGGCCCGCGCTGCAAGCAGGCGGCCAATCCGAAGATGCACAATGGCACGCTCGCCTTCTGCGACGAGTGCATAAGCCGCTTCCTGCACACGGTCATGGGTGAATGCGAAGCCGCCGTCCACAATCAGGACAAGGCCCGCGAGAATGGCTTCCCAAAGCGCGTCATCCGTTGCCTGCTCGGACCGCCCGACGACGATGCTCAGCGTCATCAGCCGCGCACCATTTCCGAGGCAGGCCAGAATCTTCACCGCCTCCAATGCCGCGCCGGACAGGCGTGCCAGTCTTCCGGCCATAAGCTCGGCGAGGTTGTCGGTGATCCCCTTGGCGCCGATACGGGCCACATCCCACCGCCATGTGCCCGCGTTCCGGTCGAAAGCGAGCAGTTCTTCGTCTCCAAGCGCTGCCAGGAACTGCCCAGCGAAAAATGGGTTACCCTCGGTCTTGTCGTACACAAGCTCGGCTAAAGGCCGAACGAAATTGGCATCTGACTGTAGAGCGTCCGCCAACAGAAGCGATACTTCGTTGCGCGCTAGAGATCCAAGACGCACCTCTTCAAGCCTGCGATTAGCGTTCCGCATCATCTCCAGGGTCGGAGCGAGGGAATGAGTCGGTCCGATCTCATTGTCCCGATAGGCACAGATCAACAGGAGATGTCGAACGTCCGACTCCGCAGCGAGACGCCGAATGAGCTCGATCGTGGCCGCATCCAGCCACTGCACATCGTCGATAAACAACGCCAGCGGGTGATCCGGCCGGGCAAAGACCCCAAGGAACCGCTGAAAAACCAGGTGAAAGCGATTCTGCGCGTCCTGAGGCGGGAGATCGGGCGCCGGCGGTTGCTCGCCAATTATGACGGCGAGCTCCGGGATCAGGTTGATCATCAGTTGGCCGTTCGGCCCCAGCGCCTCGAGTAGTTCTCGCCGCCGCCGATCAAGGTCCGTTTCTTCGAGGCTCAGGATCTGGCGGACGATGCCTTGGAAAGCCTGGGCAATGGTCGCGTATGGAATGTCGCGCTTGTACTGATCGAACTTACCGGCCGCGAACAGGCCTGGCTTTGAAACCAGAGCCTTGCGCAGTTCCCCCACCAGCGACGACTTGCCGACTCCCGCGGGACCCGACACTAGAACGACCTCCGTCTCTCCCAGTCTGGCGACGCGACCGAAGGCCTTCAGGAGGCTGTCGAGCTGACCGGAGCGTCCGTACAGGCTCTCCGGGATCCGAAGCCGGTCTGGGCGATCACTCGCTGCAATCACGAATGCGTCGACGCGTCCATATGTCGTCCATGAATCGAAACAACGCCGCAGGTCGGATTCGACCGCGATGATGGTCTGGTATCGATCTTCCGCTGTCTTGGCCAAGAGTTTGACCAAAATCGCCTCGAGGGTTTGCGGGACATTGGGCACACGTTCACGCGGCGGGATTGGCTGGCGCGCGATATGGCAATGGATCCATTCTATGGGTTCAGAGGCGGTGAACGGCAGCTCTCCGGTCAACATCTCGTAAAGGGTGACGCCGAGGGAATAGAGATCACTGCGCGAATCGATTGAGCGGTTCGTACGGCCTGTCTGCTCGGGAGACATGTAAGGAAGTGTTCCTGCGATCAGTTCCGGCGGCGCTGGAGGCTGGCGTTCGCGGGGCAGTTGGATCGCTAGGCCAAAGCCCATGAGCCGAACATGCCAGTTGTCGTCGACGAGTACGTTCGCCGGCTTGATATCCTTGTGTATCAGGCCACAGGCATGGACCTGCCGAAGCGCTGCGACAAGCCCGATGGCCAAGTTCAGGAAATCTCCTTGTGGCAGAGGCGCGCCGAGTTGCCCGTCAAGTGGACGGCCGCCCGGGTCTTCAAGCACGAGCGCCATACGGCCTTCATGGCGTGCAAGCGCCACCGGCCGGACCGCCCAGGCGGGGTCAAGCTGGTCCGACAACGCAAGCTCTCGCTCCAGCCGTTCGAGAGTCGACCTTTGCGGTTGGAGGGAGGTTGGGGACAGAACAAGGATCGTCTTGCCAGACGCTCGTCCGCGATAGAGAGCGGTCTCGCCGTCTTCGCGCAGCCTTTCCAGCACATATCCGGAAATGTCCATCATGGCGGCCCCCGCTTCGCGGCACTTAACCTTGCAACCGTAGTCGTTCCGCAAGGCGGCCGGTAGCTAAAAACCAACTTACCTTTCATTAGAACAAGGCGTTTTTGCCCAAGCGAGCTGCGGGCGGCCGCCTAACAAGTCCTCACGCAATCTCTCGCGATCTCCTTCGATCTATGCGGTTCCCTGACGTAAGTTGGAGGCATACCAAGGCGGAAGAAAGCGGCGAAGCGAGTGAACAGCCCAAGCAAACGGGGTTCGAGTTTCGAGGCCTTTTACGAGAGCGTCGTGATCGGCGACGCGAGCCAACTCACACCGACAAAATTAGCGCTCCCGGCGTTCGCCATCGCCACCGAGCCGACGGTCACCGCAGTCGATTCAGATCAGAAAGGACAGACCATGAGCATGATCACAACCAAGGACGGCACCGAGATCTACTATAAGGACTGGGGCTCGGGACAGCCTGTCGTGTTCAGCCACGGCTGGCCGCTTTCCTCCGATGCCTTCGAGGACCAGATGTTCTTTCTGGCCTCCAATGGCTATCGCTGCATTGCACATGATCGCCGGGGACATGGCCGCTCCAGCCAGCCCTGGAAGGGCAACGACCTCGACACTTATGCCGACGATCTCGCCGAACTCACCGCGGCGCTTGATCTGAAGGATGCAATCCATGTCGGCCATTCCACCGGCGGCGGTGAAGTCACCCGCTATATCGGTCGGCACGGCACGGGACGAGTGGCCAAGGCCGTGCTGATTGGTGCCATCCCGCCAGTCATGCTCAGGTCGGAGAAGAACCCGGGCGGCACGCCGATCGAGGCATTCAATCAGTTGCGCGCAGCCGTTCTCATAGATCGCTCGCAATTCTGGAAGGATCTCAGTGTTCCCTTCTATGGCTACAACCGCCCGGGAGCGAAGGTATCGGAGGGAGTCTGCGAGTCGTTCTGGCTCCAGGGCATGATGGCCGGCTTCCCGGCGTCTTACTTCTGCATCAAGGCCTTCTCCGAAACCGACCTCACCGAGGATTTGAAAGAGATCGACGTGCCGACGCTCGTGCTGCACGGCGACGACGACCAGATCGTCCCGATCGCGGATTCGGCTCTCCTCTCGTCGAAGCTGATCAAGAACGCGAAACTCGTCGTCTATGAAGGCGCCCCGCACGGAATGTGCACCACCCTCAAGGACCAGGTGAACGACGAGTTGCTCGCCTTCATCAAATCCTGACGCAAAATCCGCCTCTGCTGCTTCGCAGAAAACAACCGCCCGGCGGCTGGGTGAGTTCTGCCCGACTGTCGAAAGGACAAATCAATGACCGAGAAAGCTTCGGGATTCCTTGCCTCTGCGTCGCGCCGGGTCGTGCTGATAGGAGCGACCGGGTTGGTCGCAACGTCAGTCATGGGTCTCCCCATCGTACCAGGTGGAAATGAGGCTCGGGCGGCTGCCAAAAAGCCTCAGAAGGCTCGAACCGGCGATACTCTCGCCACCAAAGACGGCACCGAGATCTACTATAAGGACTGGGGCTCGGGACAGCCTGTCGTGTTCAGCCACGGCTGGCCGCTTTCCTCCGATGCCTTCGAGGACCAGATGTTCTTTCTGGCCTCCAATGGCTATCGCTGCATTGCACATGATCGCCGGGGACATGGCCGCTCCAGCCAGCCCTGGAACGGCAACAACCTCGACACCTATGCCGACGATCTCGCCGAACTCACCGCCGCGCTTGATCTGAAGGATGCAATCCATGTCGGCCATTCCACCGGCGGCGGTGAAGTCACCCGCTATATTGGTCGACACGGCACGGGACGGGTGGCCAAGGCTGTACTGATCAGTGCGATACCACCGCTTCGACTGAAGACGGAAGCGAACCCCCTCGGCGCGTCGATCGAAGCGTTCGACCAGGTGCGCGCCAGTGTTCAAGCGGACCGCTCACAATTCTGGAAGGATCTTAGTCTTGCCTTCTATGGCTATAACCGCCCGGGAACGAAGATATCGCAAGGAGTCTGCGAGTCGTTCTGGCTCCAGGGCATGATGGCCGGCTTCCCGGCGTCCTATCTCGGCATCAAGGCACAGTCCGAGACAGATCTCACCGAGGATTTGAAGAAGATCGACGTGCCGACGCTCGTGCTGCACGGAGACGACGACCAGCTAGTTCCGATCGTGGATTCGGCGCTGCTGTCGGCGAAGCTTGTGAAGAATGCGAAACTGAAGGTGATCAAAGGTGCACCGCACGGTTTATGCACGACACACAAAGACGAGGTGAACGCGGAGCTCCTCGCCTTCATACGCCAAACGGCCTGACTCCCCGCCTCCTCCCCCACAGGCCGTTGACTGCGCTACGCGGGCGACCGCGTGCCCGCGTAGCGCCTTTCCTCAACAATCCCGGCAGCCGCCGGACAAAGGAGATCAAATGTTCACTTTCAATACCCGCCGCACCGCGCTGGTGTTTGCTGCCGCACTGCTTTCTTCGACCCCACTGCCGATGATGGTCAATGCCCCTGCAAGTGCCGCCGCTGAGACCGTGGACTCGACCACCCACTACCACACGGTCAAGATCGGTGGCGTCGACGTTTTCTATCGTGAGGCAGGGCCGGCGAACGCGCCGGTTGTGCTTCTGCTTCACGGCTTCCCGACCTCTTCACACATGTTCCGCAATCTGATCCCGGCGCTTGCCGACCGCTATCACGTGATCGCGCCCGACTACCCGGGATTTGGCGAGAGCGCGGCACCTGATCACACCAAATTCGCGTACACCTTCGCTCACTACGCCGATCTGGTGGATGGCTTGCTCGGGCGACTCGGCGCGAACAACTACGCGATGTACGTCATGGACTACGGCGCTCCGGTCGGATACCGGCTCGCGCTCAAACATCCGGAACGGGTAACCGCCTTGATCGTGCAAAACGGCAACGCTTACGAGGAGGGCCTGAAGGAATTCTGGGATCCGATCAAGGCCTATTGGGCAGACGGTTCGGCCGCGCATCGGAAGGCGCTGAGTTTCCTTGTCACGCCTGCCGTCACGAAATTCCAATACACGGACGGCGTAGCCGACGTTTCCCGGATCGACCCGGACAATTGGGAACATGACCAGGTGCTGCTCGACCGTCCCGGCAACAAGGACATTCAGCTCGATCTCTTCCACGACTATGGCAGCAACGTCCCACTCTACCCGAAATTCCAGGCATTTTTCCGCGAGCGCAAGCCGCCAATGCTGGTCGTGTGGGGCAAGAACGACAAAATCTTCCCCGCCGATGGCGCCGGCCCATATCTTCGTGATTTGCCAGGAGCCGAGCTTCATTTGCTGGATACCGGGCATTTCGCGCTCGAAGACAAGCTGGATGAGATGGTACCGCTGATCCGGGACTTCCTGGACCGCAAGCTGGCCACCAACTGAGCCAACGTCAGCTGCGATCGGAGCGCTGGCGGCGTCGCGGCCGCCAGCGGGTGGACGCGAGACGCACAAACACGACATGACGCACCATCAAAGGATGAAACAATCATGTACGCCCGCCGGCATTTACTTTCGCGTCGCGGCTTTTGCCTGTGCTGCATGGCCGCTTTCGCCGGCGCTGTTACCGGCGGCTGGCTCACACCTCGGGAAGCATTTGCCGAGGCACGCGGCATCGTCAGCCTGATCAAGGACGGTGCCGCCGTATCGCCCATAGCCACCCACAAATTGCGCGGCAACGTGAGTGTGCTTGAGGGTTCCGGCGGCAACGTCGCGGTCCTCACTGGACCCGACGGCAAGGTGCTTGTCGATGCCGGCATCGGGGTTTCCCGCCCTCAAATGACGAGGGCGCTCGCCAATCTCGGCCCCGAGCCGATCACACATTTGATCAACACGCATTGGCATTTTGATCACACCGACGGCAATGCATGGCTTCGCTCGGCCGGAGCGAAGATCATCGCTCACGAAAACACCCGCAAATATCTCTCACAGACCCAGCGCGTCGAGGAATGGGACTATAACTTCCGGCCATTGCTCCCGGATGGATTACCCAGCGAAGTGTTCGCCGACAGGCGCGATCTGCAGCTCAATCGGGCGTCCATCGCACTGAAACGTTGCGGCCCGGCGCACACCGACAGCGACATCTCCGTCACGTTTGGCGAAGCAGATATCGTCCATGTCGGTGATACCTATTGGAACGGCATTTATCCCTTCATCGACTATTCGACGGGCGGCAGCATCGACGGAATGATCGCTGCGTCCGACGCTAATCTCGCCGCGACAACCGGCAAGACGATCATCATTCCGGGTTACGGCCATCCGGTCAGCAACCGAGCGGAGCTCCAGGACTTTCGCGACATGCTGGTCGTGATCCGGGAGAATGTCGCGAAGCTGAAGCGCCTGGGACGAACGCGCGACGAAACCGTGGTGGCCAAACCTACGGCTGCGTTCGACGGCAAGTGGGGCAACTTCGTGATCGATCCCGGTTTTTTCACTCGGTTGGTCTACGAAGGCGTTTGATCGCCAAATCGGATTTCGGAGCGTCTGCTCGGTTGAAACATGAGCGCCGTCGAACAATTTTGGCCGGCAGCCGCAGGCTGGGACCACTCACTGCCTCTATTCATCGCCGCCGCGACCAACTTGGATCAGGAGATTTCGTAATGGGCAAGCTCAACGGAAAAGTCGCAGTGATCACCGGCGCAACGAGTGGCATAGGTTTGGCCGCGGCAAAACGGTTTGCGGCGGAAGGCGCCCGTGTATTCATGACCGGCCGCCGCAAAAGGGAACTCGATGCGGCGATCAACGAAGTTGGCAACAATTCGCGAGGCATTCAGGGTGATGTAGCGAACCTAGCCGATCTCGACCGCCTTTTTGAGATCGTGAAGGATGAAGCCGGCGCCATCGACATTCTATTCGCCAACGCAGGTGGCGGGGAATTTTCCGCTCTCGGCGCTATTACGGAAGAGCATTTCGACAGAACTTTTGGAGTCAACGTAAAAGGCACGCTCTTCACAGTCCAGAAGGCGCTGCCGCTTCTCAGGGACCATAGCTCGATCATCCTTACCGGATCGACCGCTGCGACGACTGGCACGCCTGGGTTCAGCGTCTACGGCGCCAGCAAGGCAGCAATCCGCAACTTCGCGCGCAGTTGGATTCTTGATCTGGTCGGCCGAGGGATTCGCGTCAATATACTTGTCCCCGGCGCCACCTCTACTCCCGGCTGGCACGAGCTCGCGCCATCCGAGGAGGCCCACAATGAGATGATCCGGTTCGTGTCGACAAGAACGCCGTTAGGGCGTCTCGCTGACCCCGACGAAACCGCAAGCGCAGCCCTCTTCCTTGCTTCCAGCGACAGCAGCTTCGTCACGGGAAGCGAGTTGTTTGTCGATGGCGGCTCCGCGCAGATCTAGGTTTCAGGTTACGTCGTCGGGACCGTGACCAACCGCTTACCAATCGAAACACTGACTGAAAGGAGAAAGATCATGCCTGAACAACGCCCGCCGCTGCCGCCATTCACCCGCGAATCCGCCATCCAGAAGGTTCGCGGTGCAGAAGATGGCTGGAACAGCTGCAATCCCGAACGCGTGTCGCTCGCCTATACTGTTGACAGCTATTGGCGCAATCGCTCGACTTTTGTGCAGGGACGCGAGGCTATCGTCGCCTTCCTGACCGGCAAGTGGGTGCGTGAACTGGATTATCGGCTGATCAAGGAACTTTGGGCCTTCACGGACAACCGCATCGCCGTTCGCTTCGCTTATGAATATCACGACGATTCCGGCAACTGGTTCCGCGCCTATGGCAATGAGAATTGGGAATTCGATGAAAACGGCCTGATGCAAAAACGCTTTGCCTGCATCAATGATTTGCCAATTCAGGAATCAGAATGCAAATTCTTGTGGAACCGCTCCGGACCACGTCCGGCCGATCATCCGGGCCTGTCGGAGTTAGGGTTGTAATCTGTGCCTAAGACCATCACCGTACGTTCGGACGTCATTCCGGTCCTTGCCGAGATCTTCCGCGAACATGGCTTCGAAGGCGCGAGCCACCATCGGCCAGAAGACCGGACTCGGCAACGGGCCGACCTTTCCGTCCCGGTCGGCAACCAGTGCGTGACGACGCCACCGCCCTTTCGCTCTTCCGGGAAGCGCGGAAATCTCGAAGTTGGACTCACGGATCTGCCAGATCGTCAGGGTTCTCGTGCCATCTAGCCAACCATCTAGCGACTCGCAGGGAGCAATGAATGGCCCACAAATTCGCCGAAATCGCGTTCACTGACGCAGTGAAGTCCGTGCAGCAAACGATGGGCAGCCGCAGCGCTTATGCCCGCCGTGAAGCCGGTTCTGATATCAACGGCCAGCTTGGGCCAGATGAGATCAAGTTTCTCGCCGAGCGCGACAGCTTCTACATTGCTTCGGTCTCGGAGATCGGATGGCCCTACGTGCAGTTCCGTGGTGGGCCGGCTGGATTCCTGAAGGTCCTTGACGAACAGACTCTGGGCTTTGCGGATTTCCGGGGCAACCGGCAGTACATTACCACCGGCAACGTCGCCGAGGACGACCGTATTTCGCTGTTCCTGATGGACTATCCGAACAGGCGCCGTCTCAAGATCTTCGGTCGAATGCATGTCATCGGTACCCGAGATGATCCGGCGCTCACGGCAAGGCTGACAATCGGGGATTATGCTGCAGTGGTCGAACGAGTGATGCTCATCAAGGTCGAGGCCTTCGACTGGAACTGCCCGCAACACATAACGCCCCGCTTTACTGAAAACGAGATTGCGGCAGCTTTCGCGGCTCACCGGGAGGGCAATGCCAAGAATCGCGGGCCGGCATCGTAGCGAACCCATTGAGGAGTGGACGGATGCAGGACAATTCCCAGACCTCGGAAGCGCCGATCTTTGGCGTACTTCTGGCCGCCGGCGAGGCGCCCAACTTCAGCCCTGGCGGCGCAGTCCGCATTCTTACCCGCTTTCCGATGGGCCACTACCGCGTACCCACTTATCTGCGCGGCAAGGAAAGCTCGTCGAGGTCGTCATCGAGCCGACAGCCGTCGATAACGAGGAAGAAGGTTACGGCACTTTCCGATTGGAGCAGCGTTGAAGCTCAGAGACCGCTTCGATCTACGGGATGTCGGCGATAGGTTCGAAAATCATGTCTCAAACCACCAACCGGATCTTCGGTGCGCGTCGCGATCAGGCGTTTCCCACGCTGGCTGAGGCCGACATCGATCGCATGCGCCGGTTCGGCGAGACCAGCGCCTATGCCGCCGGCGAGCACATCGTCACGGCCGGCGATGTGGCGCCCGGCTTGATCGTCGTCCTGTCGGGTAGAGTGGAGATCACCCAGGATGGCGGGCTCGGCCGGCGTGAAACGATCGTCACGCATGGTCCAGGCAGCTTCGTCGGCGAACTGGCGCAGCTTTCGGCTCGTCCCTCGCTGGTGAATTCGTAGGCCGCCGAGCCCGTGGAGGCGTTGGTCATCGCCTCGCAGCGGCTGCGCGACCTGATGGTGCAAGAGGCCAATCTCGGTGAGCGCATCATGCGGGCACTGATCCTGCGCCGTGTCGGGCTGCTGGAAAGCGCCACCAGCGGACCAATCATCATCGGATCCGTCGACAATAGTGATGTATCGCGGCTGCAGGGTTTCCTGGCCCGCAGCGGCCAGCCGCTCCGCGTGCTTGATTCCGGCAGCGATCCTTGCGCGAAAACCCTGGTCGAGCGCTTCGAGGTCGACCCTCACCATCTGCCGATCGTGCTGTGTCCGAACGGCCGGCTGCTGATGAACCCGAGCGAGAAGGACCTCGCCCGCTGCATCGGCCTGTTGCGGCCGATCGATGCCGACAAACTGTACGACGTCGCCATCGTCGGCGCCGGACCGGCGGGGTTGGCTGCTGCGGTCTATGCGGCTTCCGAAGGGCTGTCGACGATCGTGCTCGATTGCCGGGCTTTCGGCGGGCAGGCCGGCGCCTCCTCGCGCATCGAGAACTAACTCGGCTTCCCAACCGGCATTTCGGGCATGGCGCTGATGGCGCGTGCCTATAATCAGGCGCAAAAATTCGGTGTCGAAATGGTGATACCGGACGAGGCGAAGCTGCTGAGCGCCGGAACCGACGGTGCCCGTTACACGCTTGATATCGGCGACGGCGAGACCGTGCGGACGCGCACCGTTGTGATCGCCAGCGGCGCGCGCTATCGTCGCCTCGATATGGCGCAGTTCGAGGGATCGTGCGTGCACTATTGGGCGTCGCCGATCGAAGCACGGCTTTGCCAGGGCCAGGAAGTGGCATTGGTCGGCGCCGGCAATTCGGCCGGACAGGCGGCAGTCTACCTGGCCAGCCACGTGCGCAAGGTGGCGCTGCTGGCGCGTGGCGGCAGCCTCGACACCAGCATACGCGCTACCTGGTCGAGCGCGTCAAGGCACAGCCGAATATCGAGGTGCTGACCGGGACTAAAATCGAAGCGCTGGAAGCCGAAGGGGGCAGCCTTGGCCAGGTGCGATGGCGCAACCGCGCCAGCGGCGCGGAAACGACGCGCCCGATCCGCCATCTCTTTCTGTTCATCGGCGCCGACCCGAATACGGACTTGGTTGGTGCACTGCAATGTGGCGCTGGGTGCCAAGGGTTTCGTCCGCACCGGATCCTACATAGGGTCGGGGCATGGTGTGATGGAGACCAGCCGCAGCGGAGTGTTCGCCATCGGCGACGTTCGCGCCGGCTCGGTCAAGCGCGTCGCGGCGGCTGTCGGCGAAGGCGCCCCGGCGTTGGCGGCGTTGCACGCATATCTCGCGCGGGACGGCAGCCACGCCGTCGCGCCTGAACTGGCCAGGAGAGCGTGATGGCAGACGAATGCAGGCATGCGGCAGTCGTTCAGGATGTGACGCCGAGCTCACTCGGCTGCGAGGAATGCCTGAAGAGCGGTTCGCAATGGGTGCATCTGCGGCTCTCCCGCACATGCGGCCATGTCGGCTGCTGAGACGACTCGCCCAACCGTCACGCCACCAAGCACTTTCACGCGACCCGCCATCCGATCATCGAGGGCTACGATCCGCCGGAAGGTTGGGGATGGTGCTACATCGATGAGGTCTTTCTCGACCTTGGCGACCGCGTCACGCCGCAGAACGGCCCGATCCCGCGATTTTATTGAGCTGCATGCGAAACAATGGCGAACGAGAGTGTTTCGTCTAACGAAGAGTCTGCCTCCTGCGCCCCGTGCGCCCGGGCTTGGCCGCAAGCACGGCTTTAACGGCCTCGCGGCCCTCGGCGAGGTCAAGCGATGACGGTCGCCTTGCTCGGCCTAGAGGGCTGGGTCATGGACGCTCATCCCATTTGCAGAAGGCACGGTGAGCGGGCTCCGTCGTGGAACTCGTACGAATGGCTGACGCGTTGGGCCAGAGCCAAGCTAAGCCCACCCGAATAGACCAAAGTCTAGTCTCGCCACCACCATGTGCGAGGCGCGCCGGACTCCCGTCCAGTTGCGGAATATCGATCCTCCCTCCATCATGACCAGCGTGAAGAAACAAAAAGAAACCACGACGCGGGCGCCGCTGATCGCCTGTGTAGACGACGATGCCAGCGTGAGGGAAGCGCTGGAAGGTCTCCTATTGGCCTTCAATTTTGAGGTCGCCACGTTTGCTTCAGCTGAGAGCTTTCTGGCATCGGGTTCCATCGATACCGTTTCGTGCCTAATAACCGACGTAAGGCTAGGAGGAATGTCCGGGTTGCAGCTTCAGAAGAGCCTGATCGCCAGAGGCCGTCTGATCCCGACGATAGTCATCACCGCATTCTCCGAAAAAGGGTTTCGCGAATCAGCGATGGAGAATGGAGCGATAGCGATGCTGCTGAAACCGATCACTGCGAATCGGCTCCTAGCCGCCGTGAACACGGCTCTGAATCGCGGCAAGCCTTGACTGTATCGAAGGTTCATCCGGGATGATGTATCAGAGACAGAGGCAGTATCTTGAGAACGCCTGAGGGATGCGTACATGCACGGGTTGGAATCGCAGATGTCCACGGGTAGCGGCTGGACAGGTGAGGCGCCGGAGCCATTCGGGGAGCGCCCTTTGCGTTTCCGACGGTTCTGCGTGTTGCCGCGATCGCGTGTCTTGCTATGCGACGGTCGTCCGGTCCCGATCGGCAGCAGGGCTTTCGATCTCCTGACGGCATTATTGCGGGTGCGTGGCAGGATCGCCGAGAAGAATAGCATCCTGAAGTGCGTATGGCCGTCCACTATCGTCGACGACAGTAACCTTCGATTTCAGATGGCCGCGCTGCGAAGGGTGCTCGGGTCGGACGGAGATATGATCAAGACCATCCCTGGCCGCGGTTACCTTTTCGCGGACGATGACGTCACGGAGAATGCGGCGCCTCCACCCATGCAGAAAACATCGGAACACGAGACTGTGCAGGTCCCAGGATGGCTGCGGCTGGTTTCGAATCCCGAAGTCCCGTCTCGCACTGCGGCGCCTTATGTAGCTGTGATAGACGACGAGCCCGAGATTAGGGAGGCCTTGGTCGGCTTAATGGAGTCGGCGGGCCTATGCGCTGAGGCTTTTCCCTCAGTGCGCGCTTTCCTCGATAGCGATCGTCCTTCGCCGCCAAGCTGTCTTGTGCTGGACGCATGGCTTCCCGAACACGGCGGACTGGATTTTCAGGCCGACCTGGCCAAGGCAAAGGTGCGGCTTCCACTGATCTTCATAAGCGGTCACGCCGATGTGGCAATGTCGGTGCGCGCCATGAAAGCAGGGGCGATTGAATTCCTGACCAAGCCGGTCCGGCACGAGGAGCTCCTGAACGCGATCAAATTTGCAATGGCTGCTGACATTGCCGCTTTCCGACCTGGTTCGTCACCAGAGCATATGAGGCAGTTGAGGTCGTGATTTAGCGAAGTCTCTGGTCACCAAACAATTTGAGATCTCCAGCTCACCCGAACCTGAACCCATTCGCACTGGCTTCGGTGGAGAACATATATTAAGTGGAGGACATATATTAAAACGATGTCGATCACCGTTTGTATGGTGGCGCGTTTCGGCCGGCCGTGATCGTGAAGGGACCTGCAATGCAGGGTGAGCTTGGCGGTGCCGTTGATGAGTTACCCGGACTTCTATGGACGGCCGCGCCCGACGGACAAATTGACTTTCTGAATCAACGCTGGCGCGAATACACCGGTGTGGCCTTAGCAGAGTTTCATGGCCGAGGTTGGCAGACTCGCGTCCACCCGGAGGACCTTCCCCGACTTCTCGCCGGCTGGCGAAGCGTTCCAGTGTCGAGCGCGCCCATTGAAGCGGACGTTCGTCTGCGTGGGGCGGACGGGGAATATCGCTGGTTCCTGTTTCTCGCTCATCCCTCTCTTGACTCAGCCGGCCAAGTCATCAAGTGGTCGGGATTCAGCACCGACATCGACAATCGAAAGCGTGCCGAAGAGGAATTGCGGGAGAGCGCAGCGAGATTCCGAGACTACGCCGAAACTGCCTCCGATTGGCTGTGGGAAATTGGTACGGACTACAATTACACGCTGTTGACTGAGAATGCGTTTGGTTCACACCCAGCGGATCGAATCGGCACGAAGTGCTGGGATCATGCTCTCGACTTCGAAACGGAACCGGAGAAGTGGCGGCTTGTTCTTGAGACCCTTGATGCACGCAGACCGTTTCGCGACTTCGTATTCTGCTCTGCGGACGGCACCGGCTCTCCGATGTACGTAAAAGCCAGCGGCAAGCCTGTGTTCGACGCCGCCGGAGAATTCAGCGGCTACCGCGGCACAGGGTCCGATGTGACGGCAATCATTCGCGCCGAGCGCGCGGAGGCGTCCTTGCGGACAGCGCAGGCCGACCTCGCTCACATGAGCCGCGTTACGACTTTGGGGCAGCTCACGGCCTCTATTGCCCATGAGCTCACTCAGCCGATCGCGGCCGCGCTCCTCAACGCTGAGACCGCGCTGAGGTGCCTTATTCGCGAGCCGCCAGACGTCGTACGCGCGACACAGGCGATCAACCGCTTCGTGAACGACGGCATGCGCGCCACGGACATTATTGATCGGACGCGCGCGCTGGTTAAGAAGACGCCTGCACGAAAGGACAACCTGGAAATTAATCTTGCAATTTCGGAAATTGTTGGACTGACTCGCAGTGAAGTATCGAAAAATGGTGTTCAGCTGCAGACCCAGCTAGCGGAGGGCTTGCCAGTGGTTCAAGGCGATCGCGTACAGCTTCAACAAGTCATGCTGAATTTGATCATGAACGCCGTCGAGTCGATGAGCCAAATGAGTGACGAGCGTCGAGAACTGCTGATTAGCACCCAACCCGAAGACGATTGCGTTCTGGTTGCGGTGCGGGACTCTGGCCCAGGGCTGCCCGAAGTCGCCTTGGAGCGAGCCTTTGAGGCGTTCTATACGACGAAGTCTAGCGGCTTAGGGATGGGACTATCGATCTGCCGTTCAATCGTGGAGGCTCACGGAGGACGATTGTGGGCGGCCGCGAATTTTCCAAAAGGTGCCGCTTTTCAATTCACTGTGCCTGTCATCTCGGATCTCCGGGCCTGACAGAAGTCTTCGATATTTACCGATAATTTGGCGCGCCCCATACGGTTCGAACGTCGACCTTGCCTTCGGGGGGCAGAACTCCCGTTCTAACCGCTGCTATAGTATGAATCAGATGTTCGCCGAGCCCTCGCGGCTTCCCTTCCACGGTCGAGCCTTCTCCGCCGGCGCTTCCACTTAGCAGAGGGGCGATTTCATCGCATGTCCACATCACGGCCAGCTTGAGAGCGTCGTCGATATGAACATAGCCTTGAGTACCTCCCCTCGCGGCTTGGCCGAGAAGCGCCGCAATCGTCAACTCGGAAAATCCTAAATTCGCCAGCCACGCTACAAAAGGTGTGGCGCAGCGTGTGGGGAGTGACGCCTTCGATGTTGGCCCCGGCGCACAACCGGGCAAGACAGCTATTCGTCGCCGTAAAGCGACCCTCGTCCACGGTGACTTCGCCGATGTTGATGCCGATGCGGACGTCGAACCTGTCCTCCCCAGCTACAGAGGCGTTGCGCTCTGCCATTCCGCGCTGGAGAGCCACGGCACATTCGACAGCGCCGACCACGCTGCCGAACTCCGCGAGAAGGCCATCGCCCATGAGCTTAAAGATCCGCCCATGATGCCGCGCAATCTCGGGCTCAAAAAGCTCAGTGCGTCGCGCCCGAAGGCGGTCAAAGGTGCCCGCTTCGTCTTGCTCCATAAGTGCGGAGTATCCGACCACGTCGGCAGCCAGAATTGCAGATAATCGGCGCTCCATGTCTTAGCTCCTAACATGAATTCCGCGCCAAACACTGTACATGACTTTGCCGCATGTTTCACGCGCGGCTACAGAGTTGATCACCAAAAGCGTGGTCTACTGGTTGCATGACTCGTTACGACAACCAGTTCGCTCACGCTTACTTCGCTTGTGTTCTCGACCACCGTCACTGCGGCCTCTGTACCTGGGCTACGAATGTCCGCCTAAGGTTCGGATCGCGAAGTTCCCCGCCGCATTGGCGAAGGTCCTAAGATGGCGCTTCTTTCTCGTTCCGATCGAGGAAGGTACGAAAGAAAACCACCTCTCGCGACCCTCCCTTGTCGCTCCCGATCAAAGCGACGGTTTTGCAACTGACTTTTGCACAGTCGCAGAATTCAACGGCCCTGCCGGCCGGCACGGGTCTCGGTCTCGAGCCTGTTGACGGGGTCAACGAGGTTGAAGAAGCGCCCGCGTGCGCCGTTGTGGATGAGAGAACGGGCAATGGCGATGGCCAGATGCGACTTGTGTGCCTGTCCCGCCGACCAGGCATTGCGCCGATCGGCGACGAAGGCGCCCGCCAACCGCTTCATCGCCGACATCCACCTGCCGCTCCACAATGCCCGCTTCGCCAGGCCGCCCGAGATTGCCGACAGCGGCTCCTCCTCGATGCACTGGATCTCGGTCAACTGGTCAGGACCGGCGGCGACGAAGGCGAGAATGGTGGCGCTCGCGCGCCGCCATTCTTGCTTTCTTACGTGAAATACCTATATAGGTATTTCAAAAGGAAGTACGGCGATGAAGCAATTCACATTCTCGGACATGAATCGGGTGTCAGGCGAAATCCTCGAAACGGCATTGATCGAGCCGGTGGCCCTGACCAAGCGCGGCAAGGAAAAGCTCGTCATCCTGTCCGCTGCTCAGTACCACCAACTCGTCGGCCAGCCGCATTCTGTCGCCTATACGCTCGAGGACGCTCCTGATGAAGTCCACAATGAACTCATGACAGGACTGGATGCAATAATTTCCGGCGACAAGCCGCATGTTTAAAGCCGGCGATCTGTTCCGATATTATTACCTATGGGCGCGGGAAGCAGACGCCGGCGAGGAATCCGGACGCAAGGCGAGGCCGGTTTGCGTCGTTGTCCGGACGCCAGCAACGCCCGCAGCCTTGTTTCTCTTTCCGCTGACTTCGCAAAAACCCGACCGGTCGCGCCCGCATCTCGCCATCAGCGAAATCGAATGCCGCCGCGGCGGCCTCGACTACCCGTCATGGCTGATCCTGAACGAATATAACCGGGTGCAGGTCGATGAAGCCTATGATCTGGTGACGACCACGCCGATTGGCGCGTTCAGTCCCGCATTTGTCCGCAAGATTGCTGGCGTGATCAAAGAGACGGCGGCGCAGCGTCGATTGCGCGGCATCGTTCGCAAATAGCCGGACTGATTGCAGGCCTCCGGTCCTTACTCGCTCGAGCGGGCCAGGACCGCGCGAGGAGCGCCCCTACGCCCCTCCCCTCGCACTCCCCTCCCCACCAGGGCCGCCGCTCTGTTTCGCGATGTGGGGTCACTTCAGCCTGTCGTCATTGTCGGCAAGTCGAACGCCATAGCCAGGTCCTGGACCACTCCAGCGACAAGGCGACGGAGAACCGGCCTGCGGCCGGTTGGCGATTTGCCGATTGATGATGTTGATAGGCGGCCCCGGGGCCCCGAAGGCCGCGTTATCGGGCAGCTCCAAAGTGGCAGTTCGCAATCTTTATGCTGCGCGCGCACCATACGGCAGGCCCTGCCCCGGCGCGCAACCCTTAAGGGTTCTCCTCTGCGCTTCGCTCCGTTGCGACCTGCGGTGCACTTGCATGTCCTGCCGAATTCGAGCTTCGCGATTGCGCACAACCACTTTGGAGGATCTACCTCATGAAAACGCTCGTGCCCTTCTGCCAGAAAACCCGCCGCCGCCTTCGTTTGTACATCAATCGGCAAATCGCCAACTGTCCCATAAGGGCGGCCAGCTTAAACTCTCCGTCGCGTTCTCGCTTCCGTTGCTCGCCAAGCTCGAGGTGAGCTATCAGGTGCAGTTCGACGAAAAAGCAGATAACGGAACAAACCGAAGTGAGCGACGGAGCCGCGCCCTGCCAAGCAG
>NZ_JAMYRB010000027.1:0-54063 GCF_040321165.1 Mesorhizobium sp. M0500 | reverse complement strand
AATAAAAATTATCCTTTTCGGCGCCAGCGTATTAGTTTTAAATGATAATTTTTTAAATGGGGGGGGCGCAGCTCGCAAGAGCACTATGTGGGGCGGGGGGGCATTCGCCCCCGGGCGGGCAATGCCGGCGAGCGTGCCGGCCGAAATGCTGTGGTCGCCGCCGAGAAAGATCGGCATCGCATCGGCGCTCGCGGCATAGGCCGTTTCGCTGATTGCCGCCGTCCAGGCCGCAATTTCCGGCAGCGCCTTCACCGCCGCGTTGCCGTGTACGACAGGACGCATGTCGGCAGGGACGATCGTTCCGAGGTCGGTCAGCGTATGGCCGAGCTCGGTCAGTGCGCCGGCCAGGCCGGCCGTGCGCAGCGCACTCGGCCCCATCTCGCAGCCCATGCGGCCTGAGCCGGCCTGGATCGGCGCCCCAACGATCGTGCAATGCATTTGTCATACCCCGCCAATTACGATGCCTTTATTGAAGCCGGCATCGCTGGCAGAATGAACATGTCAAATTGGCAAATTTGTCGAAGTGCCTTACCATAGCGGCAGCATCTACTTCCGTTGTGAGCAATCATGGACCACCTCGACGAGCAGATCATCACCTCTTTGCGGCACGACGCCCGGCGCAGCATTTCCGACCTTGCCGTTAGCCTGGGTGTCTCCCGGGCAACGGTAAGGTCCCGGATCGAGCGGCTTGAAAGAGACGGCGTCATCGTCGGCTACACCGTCATTCTGCGCGCCGACGCGGTCGATCAGCGCGTGCGTGGCATCATGATGATCGAGATCGAAGGCCACGCCGCCGATCGCGTCATTCGGGCGCTGGGCGGCTTCTCCGAGGTCTCGACCATCCACACCACCAATGGCCGCTGGGATCTGGTGATAGAACTCGGAACCCAGACCCTGAGCGAGTTCGACGCGGTGCTGAGACGTATCCGCCTGATCCCCGGAATTACCGGCAGCGAAACAAGCCTGCTCCTGGCAACGCCGCGCACCACCAAGGCGCGGCTGTGACCTTCGAGGAACCGCCTTGGGCCTGTAGCGATAACGAAATCCGAAGCCACAGAACCTTCAATTGCCGGTGCGGTTAGAGCAATTCCAGGAAAAGTGTGAAACGGTTTTCCGTTCGGAATTGCGTCAAACAAGAGAGATCGGTTCAGCGTTTCCCCCGATGAACCGTTCTAGGCTCGGACAGCCCTTCTTCGAGGGAGAACAATCATGGCTCACGCCCAGCAGGAACTGGTCGAATTCGTTATCAGCAAAGCGTTCAATCCGGTCGTGCGGGCCAAACCAGACGGAAAATCCGATGCCGAACGCAAGACGCTCGAGCACGTCCAGCAAGCCACGAAGACCGAGATCGAGCGCTATCGCCATTACGGCTCGGCCGAGGAGGTCGCGACCAATTTCAAGCGCGACCTGAGCTCAGATGCCGCCAAAAAGTTGCACTCCCAGCTGCGGCGCCTGCATCTGCCGACGATCGAGGATATTCGCGACGAATTTGAGGACAAAGCCCGCAAGCTCGGGGTCAAGGCCTCGTCGTAGATCCGCGACCGGTCCTCGGTGACGTCCGTCAGGCTGTCATCACAAGCCGTCCTTGGTCGGAGGCCACCCTGACCGAACCGTCTCGGGGATGTTGTCCGACGTCAGATCGCCCCGATTGAGCTTTTCGATCGCTTCATCGGCTTCGCTTTCGTCGAGACCGGAAAGCGGCAACCCGCCGACCACGACGGCTTCGTCGCTCTCGCTGTCATAGACCTCCCAGAGGCCTTCTGAATCCTGTCGTTTGTCGAACGGCATGGCACTCTCCAACACCGCTATTGTACGCCTGCCACCCATTTCAGGGCCTGGGCTTTTTCGTCCTCCGGGAACACCCGCGCCTCGATTTGCGGAAACAGCGCGTCCGTCATTTCCGTAGCTGCCTTGATCCACTGCTTGTCGGAAATCACGGCGGCACGTTTGAAGCGGTGGAGCTCGCCAAGTTTGCTCAGCCCATACTGCAGGTCGCGCCGCAAGGCGCCAGCCGTCATGTCCTCGAAATCGGTAAGATCGGTCAGGACGCCGATGTCCTTATGGTCGCTCAGTTTGGCTTCGATTGCCGGGATGACTCTGTCGTAGTCGTCCGCTGTCACAGTGCCGGTGACACGAAAGGCGGCGACGTTCTGGGGAGCGGAAATCATCTCGATCATTTTTCCCCCGGTTTCTGACTGGCTGGCTGCCTGAAACAAACTCGGGCCATTCGCGGATGTTCCCTGCCAAAGGCGTGTTTCACTTCGACCTAAAATGACGATCGGCCGGCTTCCCCGACCGGCCCTCGGATCACCTGGGTGACGACGGTGTAACGCGTGATTTGGCCCTCCTCGGGGTCCTCTCCGTCGAAGTGGATTTCTGCATTCAGCGGCAGCTGCGCGGTGTTGCCGAACTGCTTGACGGCGGAGACATGCACAATCTGCACGTCGGGGTCACGCGTCATGGCGTCCATTGCCGCAAGCTCGGCCGTGCTGCTGCCGCCGATCCGCCAACTGGCTTCCAGCACTCCCGATCGCCAGATGCCCGAGGAATCGACACCTTGGCCGATGTCGTAGTTGCGCCGTGAGGCGAAAAATCCGGGATAGCCATCCATCGCCGCGTCGTAGGTCCTCGCCTGCGCCACGGCCAAACCCAGCGTCGGCGATAATCGCAGCTCATCCAGCGCCTCCCATCCGCCGCGCACGACGACCAGATCGGATCCGCCGTAAACGGGCTGTCCGTCGTTGTCGGTCGTCGTCCGCTGGGTGCCGTAATAGCTGATCGACAATTCGTCGATCATGGTTCTGCCAACGCTCAGCGTAACGATGTCGCGAAGCTGCGTTTCGAGAACAAGGCCGTATTCGCTTAGGTCAGAGGATGGATATTGGTCCAGCAGCCTTTCGACATCGCCGACCGTCGCGGCGGTGTGCTGGTCGCGGCCCCGCGAAGCGCGCGGTGGCTTGAACCGGACCAGCCCGAGCTCCAGCAGACGTTGCGCTGCGCGCAGCGCGTCGTGGCGTGAAAATGCGGTGTAACCGGGCAGTACGGCCGCGGCGACGGCCCTGCCGAAGCCGGCGTGCCATTCTTTTGGCCGTGCCGCCGATCCGTCCACCAGCTCGTGGGTTATGGCCTTGGTGGTTGCGAGGCGCCAGGGCACCACACCGCCGAAGAGGTCGTCCGGCCCGTTTATGCCCAGTTGGAGCGCATCGACGGCAAGCAGGCTGTCGTCCGGCACGAAATACAGTCGGCCACTGTCACCGCCGCCGTCACGCAGGCCCTGGCGGAAGGCAAAGCCCTTCAACGCCGCAATCGTGCGCGCAACGGCAGCGACGGTTTCCCGCTCGTGGGTATAGATTGTCTCGCCGCCCGGCACGGAGAATGCGACCACAACACCTTTCGCCCCGCTTGGTTGCTTACCGCTTAGCCCGGTCATGTCGCGCCCTTCGTCCATTGCCGAGCCTCTTGCCGCCATTCCGCGGCGATGCGTCCGAACCGAAAAACCCGCTTCCTCGGCGAATGTTCCGGCCAACGGCCGGCTGCGGGTTTGACCAGGTGGCTGCCCGGAACATCGGTGGCTCGCGGTTGTTATGCGGGAACCTCAGCCAGGGAGATCGAGACCATGGCTTTCACGCTCAAAGCTCGATGGCGAAAAAATACCGCCGCGCTATTCCCGCGACGGCGGCAACGTCTCGCCGCCATTGGAGTGGACGGACGCGCCGCAAGGAACCAAAAGCTTCGTCCTGGCCGTCGAGGACCCCGACGCCCCTTCAGGCATGTTCCGTCATTGGGCGGTCTACGACATCGACGCACAGCGGAACTTTCTTCCCGAAGGCACGACCGCCGGCGCCAAGACCGAGAGCCTCGGACACGGCGTCAATGATTTCGGCAATCCTCATTATGACGGCCCCCAGCCGCCGCCTGGGCATGGGCTCCACCATTACCATTTCCGGCTTCTTGCGGTCGACGTCGAGACGCTGCGTCTCGACGAGAAGGCTGCCGTCGAAGACGTGCTGAAACAGGCCGCGCCGCACGTCGTGGGAGAGGCCGAGCTCGTCGGCACATTCGAACGGGCTTGAGACCGGAGCTCGCTGTCGCATGAACTGCGGCGAACGGCCGGAATAATCGCTAAAGCGCGTCGCGTTCGATCGGCCTCATGCGACGCGCTTTAGATTCTTGTTTTTACGCATGTCGTTATCACAAAACCGCTGCACACTTTTGCGCGACATGCATCAGCGGTTCATGTTCATGATCGCGTTCATCGGCATCAAATTGTGGTCGAGGTTGGCCATGATCCAGATCGAGCCGCCAATCACCAGAACTACGATCAGCACGCCGAAGGCAAGCGCTAGAGCGTTGTTGGTGTTGTCCGGCCCCGTCGTGATGTGCAGGAAGAAGACGAGATGCACGCCCATCTGGGCGATCGCAAGCACGACCAGCGCCACCGGAATGCCGGGTGCCCATATCAGGTTGGTTCCGAGCAACCAGAACGAGGCGATGGTCAACAGCGTTGCCAGCCCGAGGCCGATCACATAGCCGCGTAGCCCGGATCCGACTTCGGTGTCGCCGAGGTATTCGTCACCCGGCGCCGTATCGATGTCGTAGCGCTCCAGCCCATCGGTGTCGCGCCGTTGCGCGTGGCGATCGTCCGCATTGCTCATCGACTTGCTCCCAGGAGATAGACCACCGTGAACAGGGCGACCCAGATGATGTCGAGGGCGTGCCAGAACAGGCTGAAGCACATGAAACGCCGAAGAATATCGTCACGGAATCCCTTGGCGAAGATCTGCGCCATCATCGTGAGCAGCCACAGCAGCCCCGCCGTCACGTGAAGGCCATGGCATCCAACCAGCGTGAAGAACGCCGACAGGAAAGCACTGCGCGTCGGTCCGGCATCGCGGGCAACCATATGCGCGAACTCGCGCAACTCGAGCAGGATGAAGCTGGCGCCGAGCACGAAAGTGACAGCCATCGCGACATAGAACCAGGAGCTTCGCCGCGCTGTCACGGCGAGGCTGGCGAGACCGCAGGTAAAACTCGACAAAAGCAGGGCCGCCGTCTCGATCGCGACGTTGCGCAGGTCGAACAGCTCGGCCCCGCTTGGTCCGCCCGCCGTCTTGCCCGCCAGCACGGCGTAGGCCGCGAAGAAGGCCGAGAACATCACGATGTCGCTCAGGAGGAAGATCCAGAAGCCGTAGCCGACGACGATCCGGATCGGTGCCGGGCCGCCGTCGCCGTGGCCAGGTGCATGGCCGTGCCCGCCATGGAGGCGGTAAGGGTCACGCTCTCGAACATCGATCGCGGTCATGGCCTTGGCCCTGTGTAGGTAACCAGCGCCTCGCGGCGGGCACTTCGGTTGGCGCGGTCGATCCGGGCGACTTCGGCGGCAGGAATGACGTATTCGGGGATGTCGCGCCACGCGAATACGACGAAGGTGGCCAAAGCACCGAGAGCGCCGAGCGCCACCATCCACCAGATGTGCCAGATGAGGGCAAAACCCATTACGGTCGCAAAGAAGGCGCAGATGAACCCGGTGGGACTGTTGCGCGGCATCTCGATCGGCTCGTAGTCAGGCTCGTCGCGCAGCCGGTTTTGTTCGCGTGCCCGCTGCTTGATGCTCCAGTAGGGCTCTTCGCCCTCGACATGCGGAAGCGCGGCGAAGTTGAAGACCGGCGGCGGCGAGGGCGTGGCCCATTCCAGCGAGCGGCCGTCCCAGGGATCTCCGGTGGCGTCGCGAAGCGCCGCGCGCTGCCGGATGCTGACGACGAGCTGTACGATCTGCGCGACCACGCCGGCGGTAGTGATTAACATGCCGACGCCGGCAGCCAGCACCCAGGGATACCATGCCGACACGTCGAAATGCTGCATTCGGCGGGTCATGCCGAGCAGGCCAACAGCGTAGAGCGGCACGAAAGTGACGTAGAAGCCGATCAGAGTCAGCCAGAAGGCCAGCTTGCCCCAGCCCTCGTGCAGCCGGAAACCGAATGCCTTTGGAAACCAGTAGGTATATCCCGCGAAGGCGCCGAACAGCACACCGCCGATGATGACGTTGTGGAAATGCGCCACCAGGAACAGGCTGTTGTGGAGCAGGAAATCGGCTGGCGGCACGGCCAGCAACACGCCCGTCATACCGCCGATGACGAACGTCACCATAAAGCCCAGCGACCACAGCATTGGCGTCGCGAAGCGGATGCGGCCGCCATACATGGTGAACATCCAGTTGTAGATCTTCACGCCGGTACCGACAGCAATGATGCTGGTGGCGATGCCGAACGCGGCGTTGACGTCGGCCCCGGCGCCCATGGTGAAGAAGTGGTGCAGCCACACCATGAAGGAGACGATGCAGATGAAGAGCGTCGCGGCCACCATCGAGCGGTAGCCGAACAGCGGCTTGCTGGAGAAGGTAGAGATGACCTCCGAGAAGATGCCGAACGCCGGCAGGACGAGGATATAGACCTCGGGATGGCCCCAGGCCCAGATCAGGTTCACGAACATCAGCATGTTGCCGCCGGCTTCATTGGTGAAGAAATGAAAGCCGAAATAGCGGTCGAGCGTCAGCATCGCGAGCGTGGCGGTGAGGATCGGGAAGGCGGCGACGATGAGCAGGCTGGCGGCGAGTGAGGTCCAGCAGAACATCGACATCCTGAGGTAGCTCATGCCGGGCGCCCGCATCTTCAGGATCGTGGTGACGAAATTGATCCCGGTGAGCAGCGTTCCGACGCCCGATATCTGCACCGCCCACAGATAATAGTCGACGCCGACGCCCGGCGAATAGGCGGTCTCGCTGAGCGGCGGATAGGGCAGCCATCCGGTACGGGCGAATTCGCCGATCACCAGCGAGATGTTGACCAGCAGCGCACCGGTGGCGGTGAGCCAGAAGCTCACCGAGTTGAGCGTCGGAAAGGCAACGTCGCGGACGCCGAGCTGCAGCGGCACGACCAGGTTCATCAGGCCGATGACGAACGGCATCGCCCCGAAAAAGATCATGATGGTGCCGTGGGCGGAAAAGACCTGGTTGAAGTGATCGGGCGGCAGATAGCCGGGCGCCTGGAAGGCGAGGGCTTGCTGGGACCGCATCATGACGGCGTCGCTGAAGCCGCGCAGCAGCATCAGCAGCGCCAGCAGCGTGTACATCACGCCGATCCGCTTGTGATCGACGCTGGTGATCCATTCGCGCCACAGATAGGGGAAATGGCCGGCCAGGAAGACCCAGGCCAGCACGCCGAGAATTGCCAGGGCGACGACCGCCGAGGCGATCATCGGCAGAGGCTGATCGAACGGAATGACGTCCCAGCTCAATTTTCCGAGCATTGTCAGCCTCCTGTCGCGGGCGATACGCTCGGCTCGGGGCGACCGGCCTGGGGACCGGGCGCGGGCGGAACGCCCTGCGTCGCGATTTCATGGAAAAGGTCCGGCTCGACCGAGCGATAGGTCGAAGGCGGCACGTCGATGCTCTGTCTGGCCAGTTCCTGGTAGCTGGCCTTGTCGAGTGCCTGTCCCTGGCTTCGCGCCGAATTGACAAACGCGTCGAAGGCATCCGCTGCGACGGCATGCAGCACGAATTGCATGCCTGGAAAACCGTCACCGCTGAAATGGGCCGACCGCCCATAGAATTCGCCGGGCTGATCCGCCTGCAGGTGAAGCTGCGTCGTCATGCCATTCATCGTATAGATCATGCCGCCAAGCTGAGGCACGAAGAACGCGTTCATGACGCTTGCCGAGGTAAGCGAGAAATGCACCGGCCTGCCCGCCGGCACCACGAGCTGGTTGATGCTCGCCACATTCTGCTCGGGGTAGATGAACAGCCATTTCCAGTCGAGCGAGACGACCTGCACCTCAAGCGGCTTTTGCTGCGAATCCAGCGGCTTCATTGGATCGAGGTCATGCGACCCGATCCAGATGATGCCGCTCAGAAACAGGATGACGAGGATGGGGATCGACCAGACCACCAGTTCGATGCGTCCGGAATAGGCCCATTCCGGCAGGTACCGCGCTCTTGTGTTGGTTTCCCGGAACCACCAGGCAAAGCCGAGCGTCGCCACGATCGTCGGGATGACGATGGCCAGCATGATGGCGACCGAATTGAGCAGGATCGTCCGCTGCGCCGCCCCCACCGGCCCTTGCGGATCGAGCACGCCGCCCTGGCAGCCGGCAAGCAGCCCGACCAGCAAAATCGTCGCGCCGAGGCAGCCAAGACGGATGGCGGCACAGTTTCGAACGATCACCCTCAGCAGCATGAGATCTCGCCGTTTCCTGAAAACCGATTGGAACGTTGCAGGCAGCGTGGCTGCCAACCCCGAATGTGCGCGCCGGTGTGCTCCTGGCGACAGTTTCTTCACGCACGCGGCTCCGGCTGGCAGAACCACATGCGGCGGACGTCATCGTTAAGCGGTCGACCTGTCGAGAACCCCTCCAAATCCTAAAAACCAGCGGCAAATCCCAAGCAACCAGAGCCAAATCTTAAGAAACCAGCGACAGGACCCAGATCGAAGTTATCGCCAGAAACGTGGCGAATGCCAAGGCGGTAAACCGGTTCATGGCCGCGCCCACCGTTGTCCATTTTAGTCCGCTCCCCGCGACTCGGCGCTGAATCCAGTGACGCTGCCCAGTGATGCTGCTCCAGATGGCTGCGCCAACCGAACGAATGTTCGTCGCGAAAGTTCCCAAAAAGCCAGATCCATCGCAGCCTTTGGTTGCAGGCCGGCGGCAACGCGATGCGCACCAAGGATGGTTGGGCGGCTTTCTCGCCAAACAGAAGCGAGGACTGGCTTTGCGTATGTAAAAACTACTTGTCTAGGTGAAAATAGTTGCTACTAATCGGCTGGGCCGGCGCATGGCCGCCTCTGGGAGGAATTTCGGCATGACAAGACTGCGCGGCCTCGCGTGGGATCACCGACGCTGCTGGGGTCCGCTCGACGCCAGCATCGGGCCGTATTGTGCCGCCAATCCCGGTCTTGAGATCGAATGGGACCGCCGCAGCCTCTACGAGTTCGGCGAGGGCGCGCTTGGTCCGGTGCTCGGCGCCTATGATCTTGTCGTGTTCGACCATCCGTTCATCGGCGATATTGCCGAAGGCGGGCTGATGGTGCCGTTCGATTTGTCGGCCGAGCAGCGCCGCGGCTTCGAACGGGATTCGGTCGGCGCGTCCTGGCAATCCTACGCAAGGGACGGGCGCCAATGGGCGTTGCCGATCGATGCTGCCTGTCAGGTTGCCTCATATCGCCCCGATCTGCTGGAGCGCTACGGGCCGCTGCCGCGCAGCCATGACGAGGTGCTGGAGCTCGGCCGGCGCGCCTTGAAGGACGGCAAATGGCTTGGGCTGCCGTTGGTGCCGACTGACGCCATGTGCCTGCTTTTGACGCTGGGTGAGCCCCGGGAAGACGGCGACGAGTTCATCGCCGGGGAAAAAATCGAGCAGGCCGTCGGGCAGTTGCGCCAGCTTGCGGCGCTGTCGCACCCGAACTCGCCGAAATGGAACCCGATCCGTTGCTACGATCAGATGATCGCGCATGACGACGTGGTCTACGTGCCGTTCGCCTTCGGCTATGTGAACTACGCCTCTAAGGCAGACAGGCCGTATCTGCGCTTCGCCGACGTGCCGACGCCGCGATCCGCCGGCGCCTTGCTCGGCGGCGCCGGCATCGGCGTCAGCGCCCAATCGAAACACAAGCAGGCAGCCATCGATTATGCGCTATTTCTGTGCTCGCCCGGCTATCAGCGCGGCGACTATGTGAAATCCGGCGGACAGCCGGGGTCGCTGGCGGCGTGGCAGGATACCGAGGTCAACGCGCTCTCGGGCGGCTTCTTCGCCTCGACTCTGGCGACGATCGAAGCCTCCTATCTGCGCCCGACCCATCCGGGCTTCATCAGCTTCTTCCGCCAATGCGCCCCTCATGCCGCGGCGGCGATCGCCGGCGAATTGCAGGCGGCCGAGCTCGCGGATCGGCTGAACCGGCTCTATCGCGAGACCAGGCATGGCCAGCCGCAACGGAGCGTCGCGTAATGGCCGCCGATATTGCCCAGATCGTCGACGAAGGCGAAAGCGGCCGCAACGGCTATCGGGTGCCGGCGGTGGAGAAGGCGCTCGACATACTGGAATTCATGGCTGCCAGCGGCGAGCCGCTGACCCAAACCGAGATCGCCACCGGAATGGGGCGCTCCATTCACGAGATCTACCGCATCCTGCTGTTGCTGGAGAAGCGCGGCTACATTTTCCGGACGCAATCGGACCGCTTCCGCCTGTCGCTGAAGCTGTTCGAGCTGGCGCATATGCATCCGCCGGTAAACCGCCTGGTCGAATGTGCGCTGCCGGTGATGCGCGGCCTGGCCGCCAATGCCGACCAGAGCTGCCATCTCGTCGTGCGCGAAGGCGAGAGCGCACTGGTCGTGCTGCAGATCGATTCGCCTTTGCCGATGCGTTATTCGGTTGCCCTTGGCTCGCATTTCCCGATACTCGAAACGAGCTCCGGCGCGGTGCTGCTGGCGCATTCGAGCCGCGCCGAGCGCGACCGCATCGTCGAACGGATCGTCGCCGCAGGCGAAGGCCAAGGCAGCCGGACGGAAATCGAAGCGCGGCTGAACGAGGTCGCAAGGCTCGGCTATGAAATGCGCGCCTCGCTGGCTGTCGAGGGCTGCACCAACATCTCGATGCCGGTGCGCGACCATACCGGCGCCGTCATTGCCGCGCTCACCGTCCCCTTCCTGCCGCAAAAGGCCGCCCGCTTCGATCGCAGCACCGTCTTCGAGCGGACGAAGGCGGCGGCCGAGACGATATCGGCGGCGCTGGGCGCGGGCGAAGCTGCCGCCTCTTCACGTGCCGACCCGGAACGGCGGGACTATCCGTTCAGCAACTGACAAGAAATACAGGGAGAAGAAACATGAACTGGTCCAAATCGATGCTGTTTGCCTCGGCGGCGGTGCTTGCTCTGAGCGCCGCCGCGGCACACGCCGAAAACATGCCGAAGCGCATCGGCTACGTCACCAACTACGCCACGCATGAGTGGTATCAGAACGTCATCAAGGGCATGCAGTCCCGCGCCAAGGAACTTGGTATCGAGCTCGAGGTGCAGGACGCCAATCTGGACGTTGCCAAGGAGGTCTCCGCCGCCGAAGATTTCATGGCCAAGGGCGTCGACGTCCTGATCATCACGCCCGTCAACGAGGAAGGCGTCGTGCCGCTGCTGCGCCAGGCGAAATCCAACAACGTTCCAGTCGTGCTCGAAGGCAATCCGGTCAAGGGCATGACCACAATGGTCGCGATCTGCGACTACGACACCGGCTACACCGCCGGCGTCGAAGCCGGCAAATACGCCAAGGAAAAGCTCGAAGGCAAAGCCAAGGTGATGAATGTCGGCTTGCCGCTGCTGTCCGCCACGGTGCTGCGGTCGCAGGGTTTCATGGATGGCCTGAAGACCATCATCCCCGACGCGGTCATGGTCCACGACCTCGACGGTGGCGGCAATCCCGATCGCGCGCTCGAGGTCTCTTCGGCGGCACTTGCCAAGAACGCCGACATCAACATCATCTACGGCATCAACGATTCCTCCTCGCTCGGCGGCCTTCAGGCCTGGAAAGCGGCCGGCAAGTCGCAGGACGGCCTGTTGACGGTCGGCACCGGCGGCGAAGGCCTCGCCTTCATCAATGCAATGCAGAACGAGCCGTCCTATCGCATCGAAGCCGCGATGTTCCCGGAAAAGGAAGGCTACACCGCCATCGATGCAGCGGTTAAGCTCTTCAACGGCGAAGAGGTGCCGGAACACATCGTCAGCCCCACCGCGCCGATGAACGGTGACGACTGGAAGAAGTTCTACGACTACGATGGCACCACACGCAAAATCAAATGGGATGCCGTCAATGCGCTTCAGCCACCGGAAAAATGCATGAAAACTTCCGCCGATCTGAAGAAGTAAGGATTCCGGGTAGCCCTTCCCGCACGGCGGGAAGGGTGGCGGATCGGATATGCCGACGGCAAAACAGGGCAACCGTCCTGTTTTGGCCGGCAGTTCCAGACGGCGACGGCACCGATACGGGCCCGGAAATGAAATGGACATGAGCGAGCTTACGCAATCCTCCGCGCCAAGGCGTTTCATCGGCGGCCAGCTGCTGGGCAGCAGCCAGCTGGTGCTCGGCGTGATCCTGGCCGTGCTCTGCATCGCCATTTCGATTGCCGCGCCGCAATTCTATTCCGAGGCCAACATCATCGCCATCCTGCGCCAATGCGCGCTGGTGCTGATCGTCGCCTCCGGCATGACGATGCTGATCATCACCGCGGAAGTCGACCTGTCGGTCGGTGCATCGCTGGCTTTTGTCGGCTGCATCGGCATGGCCGTGCTGAATTCAACGCACAGCCTGACGCTCGGGCTGCTGGCGGCGCTCGCCTTTGCCGGTGCCGTCGGCCTGTTCAACGGGCTGGTCGTCACCAGGCTCAAAGTGAACTCGCTGATCGCCACCATCGGCACCATGATGATGCTGCAGGGCGGCGTTTATCTGTTCACCCGCGAGGCGGTGCAGAACCACCACCGGCTTGCCGGCTTCACCGATCTCGGCGCCGGCTATCTCGGCGCGATCCCGCTGCCCGTAGTCATTGCCGCGCTGATTTTCGCGCTGGCCGCGGCAACGCTGCGCTTCACCACGCTCGGCCGTTATCTCTACGCTGTCGGCGCCAACGAGCGCGCGGTTCGTCTCTCCGGCGTGCGCTCGCAACGGCTGAAACTGTTCGCCTTCGTCGTCACCGGCCTGTGCGTCGGCATCGCCGGCATGATCCTGTCGTCGCTGATGAATGCCGGCCAGCCGACCGCCGGCCGCGGCTTCGAGCTGACGGTGATTGCCGCCGTCATCCTCGGCGGCACCAGCCTGCTTGGCGGCCGCGGTTCGCTGCTCGGCACGTTGCTGGGCGTGCTGGTGCTGAAGGTCATCGACAACGGCATCATCATCCTCGGCTGGAACCAGGACCTGCAGATGGTGGTGCCTGGCATCGTCATCATCCTGGCGACCTATCTCGACATCGTCCGGAACAGAGCCAATGTCGGTTGATTTCCTTCACCCCGGCAAAACCGCGGCCGTCGACAAAAGCGTGCCGGCGCTGGAGATGCGCGGCATCGGCAAGCGTTTTCCCGGCGTGGTGGCGCTGGACAATGTCGATCTGACCTTGGAACCCGGCAAAATCCATGCCCTGATGGGCGAGAACGGCGCCGGCAAGTCGACGCTGATCAAGATCATGGCCGGGGTCTACGGCAAGGATGCCGGCACCATCCGCCTGCGCGGCCGCGAGGCCGACATCAAGTCGCCGCGCGATAGCCTGAAAGAGGGCATCAAGGTGGTGTTCCAGGAGATCGCGCTGATCGCTGAATTCAGCGTCGCCGAAAACATCTTCCTCGAAGGCTATCCGACCGGCAAAGGCGGCTCGATCGACTGGAAGAAGATCCGTGCCGATGCGGCCGCTCTGTTCAAGCGTATCGGCTTCAATGTCGACCCGGCGGCGCGCACGGGATCGCTGCCGGTCAGCCAGCAGCAGATGGTCGAGATCGCCCGCGCACTCGCCCATGAGGCCCGCGTCGTGGTGATGGACGAGCCGACCTCCTCGCTGACGCCGAACGAGGTCTCGCTGCTGTTCACCGTCATCCGCCGGCTGGCCGCGCTCGGCATCGCGGTGCTCTATGTCAGCCACAAGCTCGACGAGGTCTTCGAGATCGCCGACACCGTGACCGTGCTGCGCGATGGCCGCCACGTCTCGACCAGGCCGATCGGCGAGCACACCAACGACACGCTGATCCAGGACATGATCGGCCGGCGCATCGAAAACCTGTTCCCTCGCAAGCGCGGCGCGCCGGGCAGCAAGGTCGCGCTTTCCGTTGAAGGGCTCAGCACCGCCAAGAAGCTGAAGGATGTGTCGTTCGAGGCGCATGCCGGCGAGGTCCTCGGCTTCTTCGGCCTGATGGGGGCCGGCCGGACCGAGCTCGCCAAGGCCATCGTCGGCTTCGACCCGATCACTTCCGGCGCCATTTCGGTCGATGGCAGCCGGCTGCTGCCGCACGAAACGCACACCGGCGTCCGGCTCGGCATCGGCCTGCTCACCGAGGACCGCAAGAGCGAGGGGCTGATGGGCGAGTTGCCGGTCTACCAGAATGCCAGCCTCGCCTCACTCGGCGCCTTCGCCAGAATGGGCTTCGTCGACAAGGTCAGCGAACGCAAGGCGGTGCAGGACTATGTCGACCGTTTCCGCATCCGGACGCCCAGCCTGTTCCAGCAGGTCAAGAATCTGTCCGGCGGCAATCAGCAGAAGGTGCTGATCTCGCGCTGGCTGATGCGAGGCCTGAAGGTGATCGTCGTCGACGAGCCGACCCGCGGCATCGACGTCGGCGCCAAGTCGGAGATTTTTGCGCTCATCGACCGGCTCGCCGGCGAGGGCCTGGCGGTCGTCATGATGACGTCCGAAATGCCCGAGCTGCTGGGGCTTGCCGACCGCATCGCGGTGATGTGCGAAGGCCGCCTCACCGCGATCATGCCTCGCGACGAGGCCACGCAGGAGAACATCCTCAATGCGGCGATCGGCTAAGACGATGACGCTTCGCAAAGGGACCAAGCGATGAGCCTGGCAAGCACCGACACCATGAAAGCTGGGCCGTCCATGCTGGCGCGGCTCGTCGCGCGGCAGGAATTGGCATTGCTCCTCTGCCTCATCCTGGTGATCGCGTTCTTTTCCTTCACCGCCGAGAATTTCTTCTCCGTGCGCAACATCACCAATGTGCTCGGTCAGGCTTCGCTGGCGCTGACAGCCGGCATCGGCTGCGCCATCGTCTTCATATCAGGCGAGGTCGACATCTCGATCGGCTCGCTGCTGGCGACGATCGCGCTGCCGCTGATCATCATCATGAACGACACCAACTCGCTTGTGCTCGGCATCAGTGGCGCGCTGCTGTTCGGGCTGATCATCGGCGTCGTGAATGGCTATCTGACGGCCTATGCCGGCATCAACTCGCTGATCGTGACCCTGGGCACGATGTTCATCATGCGCGGCGGCGTTTATCTCTATACCGGCCAGCGTGCTATTCCAGACGATGCCGCGCTCGACAGCTTCATCGCGCTGTCGGACGGCCGCCTGTTCAACGTCGTTCCCTATTCGGCTGTCATCGCCATCGTCCTGCTCGCCGTCTTCGCCTACGTGATGCAGCACCGGCCGTTCGGGCGGCAGATCTATGCCGTCGGCGGCAATCCGGAAGTGGCACGGCTGGCGGGTTACGACGTGCGCCGCGTCAAGTTCACCTGCTTCATCATCAGCGCGCTGCTGGCGACGGTAGCCGGCATCATCCTGGCAGCCCGCGTCGGTTCGGCGCAGCATACGGCCGGGCTGAATTTCGAGTTCCAGGTCGTTGCCGCCACCGTGCTCGGCGGGGTGAGCCTTGCCGGCGGCATAGGCAGCCTGACCGGCATGGCGCTCGGCGTGCTGATCCTGCAGTTCCTGTCCAACGGGCTGCGCGGTCTCGGCCTGCCGACCGAGTGGCAACTGGTCATCACCGGCATGATCATCATTGCCGCCGTCGCCTTCGACGAAGCAAAGCGCCGGCACGCCATTGGAGGCTGATATGGATCGTCTCAAAGGGAAAACCGCAATCGTCACCGGCGCCGCCGACGGCATCGGCCACGCGATCAGCGAGGCGATGGCAAGGGAAGGCGCGCACGTCTTCCTCGGCGACATCGCCGACGAGAAGGGTGAAAAATTCGCAGCCGAGCTGCGCGCCGCCGGCCACCGCGCCGACTACATCCATTGCGACGTCGCGGACGAGGCCGATATCGCCGCTCTTATCGCCGCAGCCGTCGGCAAGACCGGCCATCTCGACATTCTCGTCAACAATGCCGCCATCGCCATCGGCGGCATGCCGGTCCATGAGATGACCGACGAGCAGTGGCACCGGCTGATCGCGGTCAACCTGACCAGCGTGTTCCGCGGCTGCAAATATGCGCTGCCGCACATGATCGCGCAGAAATCCGGCTCGATCATCAACATGGCCTCGGCGCAAGGTCATATCGGGCTCGACGGCTGGACCGCCTATGCCGGCGCCAAGGGTGCGGTGATGGCGATGACGCGCCAGATGGCGGTCGAGTTCGGCCCGCTCAACATCCGCGTCAACTCGATCTCGCCCGGCACCATCAACACGCCGATGAACGACAAATTGGTCAAGGAGATCGGCGGCAATCTCGCCAAGGCCTGGGTCAAGATGCATCCGCTCGGCCGCATCGGCAAACCGTCCGAGGTGGCCGAAGCCGCCGTCTATCTGGCCTCCGACGCCGCCGGCTTCACCACCGGTACCGACCTGCGCGTCGACGGCGGCCTCACCGCAGCACCCCGCTACGTACCCGACCTGCTTTGACAACCAACGAGACATGAAATGAACAAAGCCCTCGAAGGCGTCCGCATTCTCGATTTCAGCCATCTGCTGCAAGGGCCGTTCGCCACGCAGCTGCTCGGCGACATGGGCGCCGACATCATCAAGATCGAGCGTGCCGGCGCCGGCGACATGTTCCGCGGCATGACCTTCTTCGCCAAATGGGTCGGCGGCTCCGAAAGCCCGAATTTCCTCGCCTGGAACCGCAACAAGCGCTCCATCGCGCTCAACCTGAAAAGTCGCAAGGTGCATGCCATCATCATGGACATGGCTGAGAAGGCCGATGTGGTGGTGCAGAATTTCCGCCCCGGCGTGCTCGCCAGGCTCGGCTATGGCTACGAGGACTTCAAGGCGGTCAATCCCGCCATCATCTATTGCTCGGGCTCCGGCTATGGCGAGGAGGGCCCCTATGTCGAGCGCCCCGGCCAGGACATGCTGATCCAGGGATTGTCCGGGCTGATCTCCAACACCGGCCGCGGCGATCAGGCTCCTGTTCCGGCCGGTGCCGGCCTGGCCGACCAGATCGGCGCCATGAACATGGTCTATGGTATCCTGTCGGCGCTCTACTATCGCGAGAAGACCGGCAAGGGCCAGAAGATCGAGGTCAATCTGCTCGCCGGCATGCTGGCGCATCTCAATCAGGAATATGTCGCCGTGCTCAATCTCGGCGAGGATTTCGTGCGCCCGAATTCCGGCATCGGCCACCCCGGCATGCAGGCGCCGTTCGGTGTCTATGAAGCGAAGGACGGCGGCTATGTGTCGATCGCCATGAGCCCGTTCAAGACGCTGTATGAAGTGCTGGAGGCGCCGCAGCTTGCTGTCTACGACGATCTGAAGACGCTGTTCGACAGGCGCGACGAGGTGTTCGACAAGGTCAACGCCGAAACCAGGAAGTTTGCCACGCAGGACCTGCTGGCGCGGCTGCTGGCAGCCGACATCTGGTGTGCCGAGGTGAAGGACATAAGGCGCGCAGCCGAGGACCCGCAGGTCAAGCACCTGGGCATGATCACCAGCTACGATCATCCGCGCGGCGGCAAGGTCAGGGTGGTCGCGCCGGCGGTCAAGATGAGCGAGACGCCGCCTACCATAGAGCGGCCGGCACCGCTGGTCGGCCAGCATGGCCGCGAGATACTGGCCGAGTTCGGCCTCTCCAGCGGCGAGATTGCAGCGCTTGAGGCGTCCGGCGACATGACCGTGGATGCTGTCTGACGATGAGCGTTTACCAGACACTCAGCTTGGAAATATCCGGGCGCGTCGCAGTCGTCACCTTCCGGCGCGCCGATCAGCTCAACGCCATGAACCAGCTGATGCAAAGCGAGATCACCGATGTTTTCGAGGCGCTGTCGCAGGATGACGGCGTCGGCGCGATCGTGGTGACCGGCGAGGGGCGCGGCTTCATGGCCGGCGCCGACATCAAGGAATACGCTGCCCAGACAGCTATCGAGTTCGACGCCTTCCAGGCCGCCGGCACGCGCATGTATGCGGCGGTCGAGAACAACCGCAAGCCGGTCATCGCCGCGGTCAACGGCTTTGCGCTCGGCGGCGGCATGGAGCTGGTGCTGTGCTGCGACATCGTCATCGCCAACCAGTTCGCGAAGCTCGGCCTGCCCGAGATCAAGCTCGGGCTGGTCCCCGGCGGCGGCGGCACCCAGCGCAGCGTCCAGAAGCTCGGCCGCAACCGCGCCAATTTTCTGCTGATGACCGGCGCCATCGTGCCGGCTTCCGAGTTCGTCGGCGCCGGTCTGGTCAACGAGATCGTCGATGCCGAAAGGCTGATGCCGCGGGTGCTGGACCTTGCCGAGATGATCGCCGCCGAACCGGCCGCAGCGATCGAAGGGCTGAAAGCGCTGACCGCGCATGCCGTTTCGGGCGATCTGGCCGACGGCCTTGCCATGGAGCGCGATGTCCTGGGTGGCCTGTACCGCAGCGAGACCGGCCAGCGGCGCGTCAAGGAATTTGCTGAAAAGAGCGCGACGCGGCCGAAGGCTGCGAAATGACGTCCCTGGTCAAGCAAAACCGGCCGCGCTTCACCGATGTCGAGGGCCTGGCCGCGATGGTCGGCGGCGGCGACGTCTTCGGTGTCGGTGGCCATCATTTTGCCCGGCTGCCGATCGCCTTGTTGCGGGCCATCGCCCGCTTGGGCGTCAAGGATCTTCGCTATGTCTGCTGGGCCGGCGGCCTGCCGCTCGAACTGCTTCTCGAAGCGAATGCCGTGGCGGAGGTCGATATCTGCTTTTCCAGCCTCGATATTTTTGGCTTGCCGCCGCGCTTCCGCGCGGCTGCCGAGACGAATGCCGTGCCGGTTCGCGACTGGACGGCGCTGGCGATGATCCAGGCGCTGCGGGCGGGGCAGCAGAACCTGCCGTCGATGCCGTTTCAGCTTCCGGAGGGTTCGGACATGCTGGCGCGCGTGCCGGGTGCGATCGCCGCGCCCGATCCGATCGCGGGAATCACGACCGGGATCATCCCGGCCTTGCGGCTCGATACGTTCGTCGTCCATGCCCAGCGTGCCGACGAGAGCGGCAATGTCCAGATCATCGGGCCACGGGCGCTGGACTTCGCCATGGCCGGGGCGGCGCGCCAGGTGCTGGTCACGGTCGAGGAAATCGTCCCGGTCGGAGCGCTGCGGCATGATGGTCGGCAGAGCATTTTGACCCGCAACCAGGTGTCGGCGATCGCGCTGGCACCAGGCGGCGCCTATCCCGCCTCCTGCCTGCCATTCTATGTGACGGATTATCAAGCGTTGGCGGGGGCGTTCGCGGCCAAGGAAATACCTTTGTCGGACAGCCTGAGCATGCCTTCGGAAGGCGTGCCGGAGCGGGTTCAAGACGCTGCAAAAGTCCGCGCTGAAACAGTCCTCGCAATGCCCAGGCTCGTGCACGGCAACAAGGAGGCGTCCATCGACGAGATCATCGCCGCCCGCATCGCCGCTGAGCTCGACAATGAGAGCTTTGCCAGTGCCGGCGCGGTGTCGCCGCTCGCCAATGTCGCCTACCGGCTGGCCAAAGCGACGCACGCGCCGGACATGATCATCGCCACCATGAGTTGCGGCCATCTCGACATAGCACCGAGCCCGATGATCCTGTCGCTGATCGAAAGCCTCGATTGCGAGACGGCGGTGGCGCATGCCGGCGGCGACGACACCTATTCGACCTACTACCAGGCCGGCGCGGTGACGCATGAGATCGTCGGTGCCGCGCAGGTCGACCGCCGTGGGCGCGTCAACACCATTGCGCTGCGCAAGCGTGACGGCAGCCTTATCCGGCTGCCCGGGCAAGGCGGCATGGCCGACGTCGCCAACATGCATCGCGATTATCTGCTCTACGTCCCCCGCCATTCCGTGCAGTCGCTGGTCGAGACGGTCGAGATTGCCAGCTCGGCGCGCGGCCTGTTGACTGAGGCCGAACGCGAGCCGATGGGCTATCGGACCGGCGCGGCATTGGTGTTCACCGACCTTTGCGTGTTTCGGCTCGACGGGGAGAGCCGGCAATTGGCCGTCATCGAGACCATGCCGGGCGTGACGCGCCAGCAGCTCCAGGATGCCACCGGCTTTGCCCTGACATTCGATGCCGATTGCCGCCAAGTTGCGCTACCCTCGAACGAGACGCTCGACATCCTGCGAAACCGCATCGACCCGCTCGGCCTGCGGCGCCTCGAATTCGTCAGCGCCAGGGAGCGCAGCGCGCTGATCGCCGAGATCCTGGCCACCGACCGGCGGATGGTCGAGCGCTGCATCGCCGCACAGCGGTCGCATGCTGCACCGGATTGAAGAGGGGTGGCGCATGGCAAAGCCGTTGCTCGAAATGTCGGCCGCGAGGGTCTTCTTCGATGGCATCTTCACCAGCCCGCGCGTTGCCCATCCGGAAGGCGTGGCCATCCATCGCGACGGCTCGATCTGGTGCGGCACCGAAACCGGCGACCTGCTGCGCTTGGCCGCCGATGGCGGCTCGGTCGAACGCATGGGCGGTACGGAGGGCTTTCTGCTCGGCATCGCCTTCGATAGCGCGGACAACTGCTTCGCGTGCGATCTCAGACATGCGGCGATCTTTCGCTGGGATGCCGCGACGGCTGGTATGACGCGCTTCGCCTCGGCCGGCATCCGCGTGCCGAACTATCCGATCGTCGACGAGACACGCGGCTGGCTCTACGTGTCGGACAGCGTAGGCGAAGACAACCGCTCCGGCATCTTTCGCTACGATTTGAAGACCGGCGAAGGCGGCCTGTGGTGCAGCGAGACCATGGCCTTCGCCAACGGCATGGCGATGGCGCCGGGTGGCGATGGGCTTTACGTCGTGGAAAGCCATGCGGCCTGCCTCAGCTATGTGCCGATCCTTGCCGACGGCACGGCAGGGTCTCGCCAGCTCGTCGTGGAGGGCGTGAACAACGTTCCCGATGGCGTCGCCTTGGCGCCGGACGGTTCGCTGTTCATCTCATGCTACGAGCCGAGCCGCATCTATCGCTGGCGAAAGGATAGCGGGCTCGAGGTGCTGATCGAGGATCCGGCGGCAACGACGCTCGCCCACCCAACCAACATTGCCTTCAAGGACGACAAGCTCTACACCGCAAATCTCGGCCGCTGGCACATCACCGAAATCGACTTGACGGCGATTTCTTAGATCGGGCCGAACCGGGCGGCGCTGCCCTATCCCAGCCGCCCGTGACTGGAGCGGATGCGCAGCACCTGCACCTGTGACGGCAACTCGATCAGGAACTCTTCGTCCCGCTCGAGATGGTGGATTTTCGTCGGATCGCCGCCGGTGAACGCCGCCATCGCCTCGATAGTCTCCCAATAGGAAATCGTCACGAATTCCGAATGGGTCGGCGTGTCCTCGCGAAAGGTCTGCACGCCCAGCGCCTTCTCGATCAGCGGCTTGATGCCGGCCTTGTAATTGTAACTCTCATAGGCGTCTGCCTTTTCAGGCACGGTTCTGCCGCGCCAGATACGAGCGATGGTCGGGGTTTTCTCCGTAGCTTTCGCTGTCATGGTCAACGAATTCCTGCTGGTCTGATTGGTCCGCGGCGTTCGGCAAGGCCAGCCCCAGACAGGCCTCCTGCCGACCGGTAGGAGACTTACTCCTGATCCTCGGCGCCTGCTCCGTGGAAGAAGGACCGGATTTCCTGCATGTCGACGCTGCCGTCACCGTCCTCATCGACGGCGTTGAATATCCGCCCGACGAAATCCTGGACTTCGCTTTGAGAAAGCGCGCCATCGCCGTCCGCATCTACTATGGCGAACATCATTCGCATCTTCGCGCCATGCATCCCGCGTGGAATGCCGCCGCGCCCTCCCATCTCCCACCCTCGCTCAGGTGGGCCCATCCTGTAGTCGCGATGCCAGCGGTCGGGACCTCGCCGTTCTGTCCGGGGCGCGCGATCTTCCTGCATTCTCTCCTCCAGCATCTCGGTCATCATCTGGCGCATCATTTCGCGCATGGCATCCTGGCTCTGCCCGCTCATTGCGGGCGACTGTTCGGCGCCACGATCCGGTGCCGGCGCGGCGGGCGCAGGTGGGCTCGTCTGGCCGAATGCCGGCGCGGCCAACATGGCCAGCGCCGCGGCAATTGCAGTGGTTTTGCTTGCGAGCGTCATCGTATTCTCCATCGGTATGAATTGGAGGCTGAACGTGTCTGCATCCAAGCCAAACCGGCTGCTCGCCTCATGGTTCCTGGGCAGTCGGCACGGCGGCGGAAAAGTCCGCCTGATCGCGGCAACGAAAGCGGCTCACCCACGTTGCCGTTGATGCAAAGCTCCACCAGGAGGAAAAAATGGCCGACGATAAGAGCAAGCGAGATTTCCGCGAGCGCGATCGCGTTTCTACGGAAGACGACCGTGAAGTCGAGTATTTTGCCCAACAGAACGGCATCACCGCCGACCAGGTCCGTCAGTTGATCAAAAGCTTCGGCAATGATCGCGGCCGGCTGACCGTAGCCGCGAAGGCGTTGCGAGGGATTTCACCTGCCGGAGCCGACGAGGTGACCAGGGAAGCCCGCCAGCAGGCGACACCTATGCATCTCGGCAAACCCGACGAGTGATGCCGGGCAACTGCTCTGCCGCTGCCGCGGGCATCAGAACTTGCGGCTCAAATAGTCCGAGCCGCGCAGGCCGAACCGCCACTCGGCATCGACAGCCTTGGAAATGCCGATCCGGCGGCCTGTTAGAACGGCGCTGGCGTCGCCCGGCTGCCTGAATTCGAATGGCGGCACGTCCAGCGGCAGCCCGTCATGGGATTTGTCGATTGCCAGCGCCTGGCAAAGACGACCCGGTCCCGAACAAAGCAGCCGCGGATCGTCAACGCCGCGATTGGCCCGCATCACCTCCAGCCCGGATTGCGGTTCGATTGCGCGGACAAGCACGGCACTGCCGGGCAGGCAGACGGCATTGAGGCACCAATGCAGGCCATAGGAGCGATAGACATACGCGCTGCCCGGGGCACCGAACATTGCGCCGTTGCGCACGGTCCTGCCACCGAAAGCATGCGAAGCCGGGTCATCCGGGCGATAGGCCTCGGTCTCGACGATGACGCCGCCAACGCCGTGCACAAGCAGCGTGGCGCCGATCATGTCGCGCGCCACGGTGGTGGCGTCACGGGCAAAGAATTGATGGGTGGTGGTCATTGTGCAGCAGACTCGGTCGCGCCTGAACCTGACGCGACAACAAGGTCCCGGACCGGACACAAAATGTCCAGCCGCAGCGCTCGGATGAAGATATTCAGCGCAGCACGGCTGCGCCGATGAAAACCGCCGCGGCCAGCACGACGATGGCGGCAATCACCATGACTGGCCCATATCTGCTCGGTTGGACGTCGGGCTCATCCTTCAGCGGGCGCATCGCATTGGCATAGCTCGCCTGGTTGGTAAACTTCGGCGTTTCATGGCGCGCGGCAGGGCTCTTCGGCGGAGCGTTGCCGGCGGATTCCGCGTCCGTTTCCATGGGAGCCGCAGCCGGATCGATGCCCGGGGTCTTGTCCCCTTCGCGCCCGGCGTCGATATCGCCCCGCGCCTGAGCCGGGCTTCGCCCAAGAGGTGCTGCGTCGGTCATAGTCGAGGTCCTTACAGAGCATCGGCGTCAAGCATTCTAACCTGCGTCTCATTTCAAAGTTCCCCCGTTTCAAAGTGCCCCGTTTCAAAGTGCCAACGAGCGGAAACCGCCTGGGCCTGCTTCCAGGAACAACCGGCGATCGAGCGGGTTGAGCAAGCATCGGGAGAGCAACATGGACTTGGTGCGCCACGCGCCCAGATCAGCAGTTCGAAACAGGCTCCAGCGCATGATCTACTTCACCGCCGACACGCATTTCAGCGACCCGCGCATTTTGCGCATCGATCGCCGCCCGTTCGGCTCGCTGGCGGAACATGATCGGGCGCTCATTGCGTTCTGGAACGAGACTGTCGGGCCGGACGACGAGGTCTGGCATCTCGGCGATTTTGCCAGGGGATCGGCCGCGTTCGTGTCGTCGCTTCTGGCGTCTCTTCATGGCAGCAAGCATTTGATCATCGGCAACAACGATGCTGCGGCCACCATTGAGGCCACAGGTTGGGCGAGCACGCAACACTACAAGGAGCTGGCGCTCGACGGCAGTCTGCTGATCCTTTGCCACTACCCTTTTCGCACCTGGAACCAGATCGGCAGGAAATCGATCGACCTGCATGGCCATTCCCACGGCAGGCTGACCCCGGTCACGCGCCAGTATGACGTCGGCGTCGACAGCTGGGATTTTCGTCCGGTCACGCTGACCACCATCCTTGCCGGCCGCGGCCGAAGGGCGGCGCGGCAAAGCCGTCAAAAAGTCGAGTGATCGAAAGTGCCGGCCGTGCGTTGAGGAGTTTCAACGCCAGGGAGCACGCCATGAACAGACGTGAACTGATCGATGCCGACGGCGGCAATCATGCCGCAAAACCCATTCCGCGCGCCGCATTCGATGGCACCTTGGCCCTGCTGCGCGAAGGCTATGACTTCATTTCAGCCCGCTGCCGGCGCATGAACACCGACATCTTTGCCACGCGCCTGATGCTGCGGCCGGCAATCTGCGTCCGCGGTGCCGAGGCTGCCGAGATGTTTTATGGCGGCGACCACTTCACCCGAATTGGTGCGATGCCGCAGACCACGCTGCGGCTGCTGCAGGACAAGGGCAGCGTGCAGGCGCTCGACGGCGCCGCTCACCGCCACCGCAAGGCGCTTTTCCTGTCGATCCTGTTGGATGGCGACCAGATCGAGCGGCTCTGCGCAACCTTCCGTCGGGCCTGGCTCGACCGACTGGAAGACTGGCAGCGGCGTGACGAGATCGTCCTGTTCGACGCCGTAAACCTCGTCCTGACCCAGGCGGCAGCGGATTGGGCCGGCATCCCCGCCGACAAGGATCGCGCTGAACTCTGCCGCGAGCTCAGCGGCATGGTCGAGAACGCCGGCGGCGTCGGGCCGTCGACCATGCTGGCGCTGTGGCGGCGCCGCCGGACCGAACGCACTATCGGCGAGCTTGTACGGCGCGTTCGAAGCGGCGCGCTTGATTTGCCGGCAAACAGCCCGGTCCGCCTGGTCAGCGAATATGTCGATGCCGAGGGAATGCCGCTCGATCTTGCCAGTGCTGCGGTCGAGATCATCAACATCATCCGGCCGGTTGTCGCCATCGGCCGCTTCATCATGTTTGCGGCGCTGGCGCTTCACCAGCACCGCCAATGGTACGATAAGTTCGCCGCCGGCGATGACAACGGGCTGGAAGCCTTCGCCGAGGAGGTTCGCCGGCTCTATCCGTTCTTCCCGTTCATCGGCGGCCGCGCCCGCCACCCCTTCGAATGGAAGGGCTACCGCTTCGGCAAAGGCGACTGGGTTCTGCTCGACCTGCACGGCACCAACCACGATCGCCGCCTGTTTGTGGAGCCGGACCGATTTATCCCGGAGCGCGGCTTGAGCTGGAAAACCCACGGCTTCGACTTCATCCCGCATGGCGGCGGAGATCCGGCGACTACCCATCGCTGCCCCGGAGAAGCCGTCACCGTCGCGCTGATCATGGAAGCGGTTCGCCTGCTGACGCGGTCGATGGCCTACCAGGTGCCTGATCAGGATATGACCGTCTCGCTTGCCCGCATGCCGGCGCGGCCGAAATCCGGGTTCAGGATAGATAATGTGCGGCGAAAACCCGGCTGAAAGGCTGCCGGTCGAACCGGAACCTCTGCGGAGCTGAGGCGTTCGAAAATTGCAAGGCGTAAAGGCAAACGCAATGGCTCAGAAGATCACGACAGGCGCGAACGACCGGCCGCGCAATGAAACCATCGGCCAATCCGGCGAAGGCCTGCCGGACGACAGCAGCAGGCCGCTCGAGGTCGACGAAGGCTGGGTCGCCCGGCTGAGAAACAAGCTGCAGGGCAAGCCTCGGCAAGCCGGTCAGACCAACACGGACGAAGTCCCCGCAGGCACTCCAGGCGCTGGCGAGAATATTTGCCGCCGCTGTGCAGGGTCAGGCATGATCGACGGCCGCACCTGCCCCGAATGCGGCGGAACCGGCAAGGTGACGACGCCGATAGGCGGAGGCTGAGCAATTCCAGGAAAAGTGTGAAGCGGTTTTCCGTCCGGTATTTGCGTCAAACAAAAGATAGACCGGTTCTGCGTTTCCGCGGAACGATGAACCGTCCAGCGCCGGTCAGATCGCAGGCACCCACTTCCAGAACACGCCTTCCTTGCGTTCGGGGTAGTGCTTGAACTCGCATTCGAAGCGCCAGCCGTAATTCTTGGCGGTGGCAAGCGCCTCCTTGCTGACCGGGTTCATGCCGGTTCCCGGCGCAAACCAGTCCTCCAGCAAGTCGTCGGGGATATAGGCGCCGATCCTCAAAGGCAGCTTTTCGAGGACGACATCCATTTCGGGCGGTGCAGGCACGGGGGGCACTCCTTCGAAATTTACCTGACGAAGAAATCGTTCGAGGTGGATTGGGTTCCAGACCATCGCTGAGGGTGGAAGGTGAGTGTGATGGACGGGCAGGGTTGGATTCGACATCCGGCTTTACGAGATATGGCTGGAAGTCAAGACGCTGGAGCCCAAATGATCGACACCATGTCGAAGAGCAGCTTCTGACGATTATCGATCTCCGCAGGTCCAAAGCTCCCGCACGGCTCGAATTCAAGCTTGTGGTCGGTTATCATTTTCTTGAAGTCGAGCTTCGATTTGTAGGTGTCATCCCGCAGCGTCTCGTTCCAATACAAAGTCCCAGCATAGGATTTTAGTTTCTTTGAATAGACTTCATTGTTACTAGAAATATTGTCTCTACCCTTCAACAGCAACACGCCGCCAAGTCTGTTCCTATCAACTTCGAAACGTTCAGCGTTGTTTTCATAAAGGGCTAGATTATTGATGTTGTTCGACATTATATGCTCTATGTGGTAACCGTTAACAGCGCCGGTCTTGGTAACAAGGTCCTCGATATTATGTGCAGGCATGTTCATTCCAACTGCCAGAAAACTGTCGATTCGTGCGAAGAAATAGCGGGTGAAGCGTGTCGGAACGTCGGTTATCGAAGTGTTCTTGAACTGCGCATATTCGAATGGATCGCTAACCGGCAGACCACGTCTCAGCGAGAGCAATTTGAGCAATTGCTGATCGAATGCCGCAGGAATTGCGCTGGTATTCGCGGCCCGTATCGCCTTTGAGATTTCGTAAACAGCGTCGTTGAACTCATTGCTGTCATACGCCCGTTGCAGGCGCAACAGGGTAAAGAGCCGGTCGAGGTGAAACGAAACCAGGCGAATCTTCTCCTCTTCGTCGGGATCATCAACCGTGCAAGCAGAAAGAATAAGGAGAAACTGGCTGTCCATTTCGTTCAGCCTGTTGAAATAGACGTGGTCCTGCGCCGGTTTCCGCACGCCAGCATAGTTCCAGATTTTTGCATAAAGCGAAGTGTAGTAGCGGAAATCCTCACTGAGAAATTTCTTGACCCTTACAGCGTCGTGATCGAGGCCGAGCGCCTCGTTCATGTCCTTTTTGAACATCTCCCGGTGGTACTCGTTGTCGAACCGCTGAGCGACGCTCCTCGTGTCGGAGAACTTCGCCTTCAAATAGTAAGTGAAGAATGTATCGATCTCCTCTGCCTTGTAGCGATTCACACTTCTAACGCAGCGTTCCCACAACGCGTTGAAATCCTGCGCTTCCAGTTCGATCTTATCGATCTGGCCGAGAAGTTTACCTTTCAATATTTCATATGGTCGGAGTCGCACGCCGCGATCATTGATGACCTCGAAGACCATCGGAACGTCGGTCTGAGCAACGGAAAGATTGATCAGCACCAGTCGGTGCAAGAAATAGAAGATGAAGGTCTCGAGCTTGTGTTTATCGGTAAGGCGCTCGTCCAGCGCGTCAGCGATGACATTGTAGTTGTCGAGCATGTTTGCCGCGGTAAGGCCGCTGTCCGTCGGAATCTCATCCTCGTCCTCGAACAATGCCGTCAGTGTCTCCAGGTGGCGCTCATGGTTCATCCAGAATCGCTTTTTGAAACCGTCCTGCCCAGCGATCTTTCCTTTTACCCAGTCGGCTAAGTCGGACTCGAAAGCAGCAGCCATATGGTGCAACTTGATGAGAATCAGCGTCAGCGTGGTGAGGCGCTGCTGTCCGTCAACGACATACACGCGGCCATCGACCGTATTGGTCACATAAGTACTGAGATAATACCAAGGATATCTCGCGACGATAATTTCCGGTCCGGGGTCGAGGTCAACGTGTTTCTTGTAGGCCTCCTCAAATGTATAAAATATATCGTCAATTAGCCGGCGAACCGGCTCGTCCGTCCACTTGTAGTCTCGCTGATAGAAATCGATGTGATAGGTCGTGTTGGAAAATACGCGGTCGATATTCTGCTTGTCTGGCGCGATGTCCATTGTCAGTGCCCCCCGGCTCTGTGAGTTCGACGTGATGTTTAACGCCCGAAGATTGATTGCGGCATGATCAGGCGTGGACCGACGACTCCTGCTGGCCGATTGGACATGCGCAGCCGATAACCTTTGGCAAGCCATGCTGGCACATCCGCAAGGTTGCCGACCCGGATGTAATCCTTCTCCAACCGGGTAGGGCTGACGACATACATGTCGTCATCGTGCCGATGCGGGTAAAGCAGCTCGCCCTTTTGCGTTCCACGAGAGACATAGGCGTAGAGCCCCGATGCTTTTGGCAATTTTAGTGCAGGACTCAATTCTCTGTTTCCTTCTGTTCCATTCCCTTGAACGCATCAGGCCAGCCGCCATGGGCTTCGATGACCTTGTCTATCTCGGCCATCACCTTCCGCGTTTCGGTGAGCGCGTGGACAATGCGGCGGTAGTGGAGAACGTCCTCGGTGGTGAGCGTGCGGCCGCGGCGGTCCTTTAGCCACTTCTCGCAGACCCGATAACCGCCCACGTAGAACTCGAACGTCGCCTTGGGCACCTCCTCGAACCAACGCTCGGAATTGATATAGAGACGGCCGTTCACGAAGCGCGGATAGCCGTTGCTGCCACCTGTCGGCGGAATTGCCGCCGCGCCGGAACCGGCGAAACGGATGCCAGCTGGATCCTTGAGATCGGGCGCGGCGTCCACATCGACCAGATGCAGCGCAACTAAGCGGGTTCCCAGCGGGATCAGCGCCTTGAATAAGGCGCGGTCCTTCGGCAGGGGAATGCGGGCAAAATCGGATTTCAGGAAATCGGCATAGCGCTTGCGGTAAGCCGGGGAATACAGCACCGCATAGATCCAGTCGAACACATCCCGGGCGCCGAAGGTAACTTGCTTCGCCCCATGTGCGCCATCGTCGAAGGCCAAGCCGGTAAGATAGGCGAGTCTCTTAATGAAGGCGCGGGAGAGATTAGGTCCAGGCTGAACATCGGCGCCGGTCGGCTTCAGCCAAAGCGGAAAGACGTTGTTTTGTTCCTTGGTCTGGGTGCTGATTGCACACATTTCAACCATTGTATTGGTGCAGAGCGCATGTCGGTAGCTGTCACCAGCGAGCTGCCGCGGCAGCAGCAGCGCTAGGTTACTACCATCCAGCAAGTGCTGCATAACATTGCCTCTGGGCCAGTCGACCATGGAGGGGTCATAAATCACTTGCCGTTTATCAAATGGCCGATATAGACAAGTTCTTATTGCGCGTTGCCAATCCAGGTTAGCACGAATTTGTTGTCGAGCGTTTGACAACGACCACTGCCTGGTGTCTCCAGCCTGATACTTCGAAACAGATCTTCCAGGAAAATACTCTGCTCGGATCTGATCGTCAGTTAGCGAAGAATCGGCAAAATGCGTAATACGGTCGCGTAGTTCTGTTCGATCAAACGCAACTGATAAATGATCGCGGGAGGTTTGTATAGCGGTGCTGGATAGCAACATCAATTCCCTTATCTGGGGGAACGACTCAAATTCTTTCCTGTTTACATCATCGCGCGGAACAAAGAAATAGTATGGTGAACTATAGCTTACCTTCAGAGAATTAATTTCTGCGCAAAACTGGAGTACACCATATTTTTTTGCACGAGAACCGATTAACTCGGAATAGTACATCTCAGATGGCGCGTGATCGTTTGGCGCAGAGACGTAAAGTCCTATTGCAACGCCCTGCTCGATATCAAAAACGTTCTCATCTTGCAGATCAGTACCATGTGGTCTTCTCTTTGCGCTTCCATGGAGATTTATCGCCCGTATTCGTTGAAAAGTGTTCAGCAATGACCTTCGCATTCCTCGGAAGGTGGGGTTGTCGAGATACCCATGGTTAGTAATTAGTCCGATCGTGCCCGTTCCGGTTTTCGAAATTAGCTGCTGCGCAAAGCGGGTGAACTTGACATAGTCGTCATGCAGCCAGTGCTTGCGTTCGTTGAGTGGATTTCCGTCAACAGTCTTGTACTCCTCAATCATCAGCGAGGCTGAGGCGGACATGTTTGACGAAATACCAGCATATGGCGGATTCCCGATCACCACGGTGAACCGTGCCTTCCCCTTCGCCTCGTTGGCTGCTTTCGCCTCATGCGCCAGCGCCTCCGACATGAAAGCCAATTGCAGATCGAAATCGCGCGGTTCCTCCAGCGCGTTGGTGAGGAAAATCCGGGCGCGTTCCTTCGAGCGGAAATGGTAGCCGGTGTCGGCGAGCTTCAGGCCGAGCTTCATATGCGCGATTGCATAGGGCGCCATCATCAACTCGAAGCCGTACAGTCGCGGCAGCAGGTGTTTTTCGACATAGGCGTTCCAGAAGGCGTCGACATCCTGCTTGCTCTTGCCCGCCTTGCGCCATTTTTCCAGCATGCGTTCGTGAACGAGGCCGATCACCTCGACCAGAAAGGTGCCAGTGCCGGTGGCGGGATCGAGGATCTTGACAAATGGGTCCGACGGCTTCTCGCCTTCCGGGATCCTTATCTCCGGCTTTCGCGCGACCATCTCGCCCCAGGTCGTGGTGTCGGCAAGCCCATCTTCCAGTCCGAACTCGGTGCGCAACACCTCGTCGACGGAACGCACGATGAAGGAGACGACAGGACGAGGCGTGTAGAAGACGCCGCGCTGCATGCGCTTCTTCGCGTCATATTCCTTGAGGAACAGCTCGTAGAAATGGATGACAGGGTCTTCCTGCGGATTCTTGTCATCGAAATCGAGGAGAACTGCCTCCATGTTGGCGTCGCGCAGCATCTCGACGATTTCGTTGACCCCAAGCTCGTCGAAATCCACGCCGCCCTTGCGGCCGCCGGCCTGCAGGAAATTGGCGAGAAGCTCCTGCAGGAAAGGATTGGTGGGCGGTGCCATCAAGGCTGCGTCGTCAGCCACTAGGGCGCCAGACTCGCGGCTGATACGTGCCGAGAGCAGCCCATAAGCAACGGTCTGCGAATACATGTCCGCGAAGTCGTCAGGCGTCAGGTCGTGGATCAGCGCTTCCTTGAAGGCGGTATGCAGTTGCCGCAATGGTCCCTGTTCGGTCTCAGCCTCCAGGAGTTCATTGGCGCGGGTACGGATCTGACGGGCGAGACGGGCGAGTTCCCTGGCCATGGCCTTTGCCGTTGTGACGCTCTCACCCTTGCCTTCGGTGAACGCACCGCTCCAGTTTTCGCGCCAAGCGCCCAGATCGCCAGTATTCTCCGGCCAGACAAGATGCTTCTTCAGCGTATCGTTGGTATATGAAAGGCGGCGGATCGTGTTTTGTCCGTCCCAGCCGAGCACGCGCAACGCCGGCAGATCGCCCATGTCTGAGCGGTCCTGGAAATGGGCGAAGGAAAGCTGGCGCTGGCCGCTCTGCCCGAAAGAGGAAATGAAGAGCAGGTCGTGCTTGACCCAAACCGCGCGCTCAGCGGGATTGGCCGACTCGCGCTTCTTCTTCGTCAGCGAACCCAGAATGCGGCGCAGCACCGTCACCGGCATCGCCTTGCCCGGAAAATTCAGGAAGAAGATACCGAAAGGCTGACTTGAGGACAGCGGCCGCAGCTGTTTGATCTCGATCTTTCCCTTCTCGCCATCGAGCTTCAGGCCGAATTCCGACGGCGTGTAGTCGAAAGTGAGGTCGTCGAAGCTTTCGTCTTCGATCGGCCAGTCCAGGTGATTGCGCAGGTATTCCAGCAGGCGAGGGAAGGTGGTGATCTCGTCCAGGCGTCCGGTATCCAGCATCAATTCAACTCCATCCACGCCTTCAACACCGGCCTGACGCCGGCAGGCGCCTGAACCTGGCGCAGGTATCCGTTCCTGATGTGCTTCTCGATGGCGGCCATGGCTTCTCGCAGCGAAGTGCGATCGAATATGGTCCGCCGCGGCGTTTCTGGCGTCGACCGGATCAGATGCAGCATGGCGGCCGGATCTTCGGCGATCCTTCTGCTTTCGAGATCGTAGAGATACCAGCCATTGCGGCCCATCTCCTCGCTCCATACCTCTTCGCCGTCCGGCGCGATCGCATCCTTGCTGGGCAGCGCGTAGCAGAAGAACACGAACCGCGCGCCAGTGGCGGGGCATTGCTTGCCGCTGAAGATACGACGCGGCAGGGCGTCGAGGCGGGCTTCCAGCGATGGATCTGCGATGAACAAGTCGCGCAACTCCTGCCGCATCTGTTCCTCGAAACTTTGCTGGCCCTCGTAACCTTCGTTGAAGTTTCTGAGCGCTTCGTAGTCATCCTCCGGCCTGAGCAGCTTTCTGCCCTCGATGCCGAATAGTTTCGAGATGCGCAGTGTTTTGCCGGCGACCCTGTCGTAAAGTTTCAGAATCCGTTCGAGATCGTCCGGCGGCAGAAAATTCCAGTACCGCACCCTGCCACGCAGCGCCGCGCGATCGGGATGGGCGGCGGCTAGCGCTCTTTCCACCATCGGATTCATGCGCCGGTCGACGCGGCCGATGCGTTGCATGAGCCGCACGGGATTCCAATGCAGGTCATAATTGATCAGGCAGGTCGCGTCTTGGAGGTTGAGCCCTTCGGAAAGCACGTCGGTTGAGATTAGGATGCGGGTTTCGGCGATGCCCTCCCGTTCGAGTTGGGCACTGGAGGAGTTGTTGTAAAACGGCGCGAAGCGGCGGATCACCTCACCGCGGCCGAGTTTGGTCGCCGAATCGACCTGTTCGACGCCCGCAATGCCGGCCTTCTGCAGCTCCCGTTTCAAATAGCGCGCGGTGGTCATGTATTCCGTAAAGATCAGGCACTTGTGGTTCTGGAGAACCGGATCGGTCTTCAGGAGCCGGATCAGTGCTGCGAGCTTGCCGTCATCGGCGGGCGTGAAACCGCGCAAATCCTCGATGAACCTGGCTAGCTGATCGAGATCGAGAATCGTCTCGTTCAGGATTTCATCGATCCTGAATTCCTTGCCCGGCAGTTCCTCAACTGCTTCCAGCATTTCAGGCGAGATGAGATCCTCGCCCGCCTCAGGCTCAAGCCCCCGAAATTCCGCCTGCCGCTCCTGGACATAGGTGAGCGTTGCCTCGTGCTGCGCCTTCCAGCGGGCGAGCCGATCCTTCTGTCCCTTGGCGCTGGAATGTCTTTCGGCGAAGGCAAGTAGCTTGACCAACAGATTCTGGCAGGAAGAATCGAAAGCTGCCGTGGAGCTTTCCAGCCTCTTAAGGAATCCCGTTCGGATCAGACGGACGACCTGGCGCTGCCGGCCGGTGTTAAAATCTGCCTTGTCCTCAGGCGCCACTGCCCAGGGATAGGGGTAGTAGATCGGCAAGGAAAAGAGAGGCTGCTGCCGGCTGAAAGCTTTCTCGACGAGATCGAGGAGGTCGGCCTGTCGTTGACCGAGCATGTAAGCGCCGAGTTTCGGGTCTTCCCGGATGGGAAACAGCGCCTCGCCCTTTGCCTCTTTCTTTTGGCTCTCCTTGACATAAGCGCGGCTGCGTTGGACCACCAACTCCTTCACGATAGGATCTGATGAAAAGACATCGAACGCGCCGGGCTGGACTACGGTCTCGTCGATATCATCAAGTTCATCCGTGTCATTGTCCTCCGGCTCGTTCGCCCTTCTGATGCGCTTTTCGAGCACCCGGAAATGTCCCTGCACGGAATGGACCCCGAGCGGCGCCTGTCTCAGTTTCTCTCCGTTGCCGGCGAACAGCTCGATCATGTGCATTAGATCGAATACGCTGTTATTCACCGGAGTGGCGGTTAGAAGGAACACTTCCTTGCCTGCAGCGACTTCCTGAAGCTGACGGTAACGCGACGGGCGGCGCTCGCCTGTGCCCGCGATGCCCGGATTTCGGAAGTTGTGCGCCTCATCAACGATGATCGCGTCGGCCTGGCTGGCGATCTGCGTCAGCACGCGGTCGTACTTATCGCTGCTCAGATCCGTGTGGTTGAGGATTTGTAGATTCGAGAAAACACCATCAGTCAGGTCGGGAAGAAATTTGTCTAGGTTCGCTTCCCAAACGGTCTCACGACCCGATTTTGGCACCAGGAGCAAGACCTTCTTCCGCTCGAAACGAATCAGACGCTCGAGCAGCATTAGGCCGACGAATGTCTTACCGAGACCGACGCCGTCACAAAGAAATGCGCCACCATATTGCCGCGCTATCTTCAGGATCGCGCCGTATCCTTCCTGCTGGTAGCCGTCGAGCATCCTCCAAATAATGGATTCGTTCTTTTCCCAGTCGCCAGCGCTCAGTTCTCGTCGTTTGAAATATTCGCGCAGCGACAGTGCATAGACATCGAAAGGCGAGAAATTCTCAATGTGCCGCTCGATCGTGCGCAGCATGTCAGCGGTTACGTCTTCGGCCTCGTCCCAATGCTCCTCATACCAGTCCTGAAGGACCGTCACCGGCTGTCCGGTGATCTGCACGTTGAGCTCAATGTTCTGGGTTAGGCCCGGACGGGTGAAGTTCGACGAACCGACTAGCGCCGCGGAACCTACAACTTCAAGTCTGGCATGGGTGATGTACGCCTTCGCGTGGAAGCGCTCTTTCCTGTAGACACGGAACTTGATTTTTCCGTTTCGGATCGCCTCCGCAATCGCAGGGACACCGGTCAGGAAATCATCCCGTTCCTTTTCCATTTCCACGCTTGAATCGAGCCGGCGGACCCGTTCGCTGACCGCCTGTTCGAAGGCCTTGCGCGTCCGGCGACTGACTTCATCTCCCATAAGGACACGCATCTCGTCGACCCGTTGCCATTCTCCTTCGAGCCCTAGAAGCGATCCGATCTCAAAGTAGGCACTGGCAATATCTATTGATCGCGAAATTTGACACCAGTCCCGTAAATAGCGGAGCGCCAGCCATTCATCATCGCTGTTGTCGACTATGAAGAGTTCGCTTCCCGATCGAGAACTTGTCCGCTTTGGCATTTTCCCCCCGTCGGTCGGTACGTTAGACTAAGAAGTTGGAATTGAAATAGCCGACGTAAAAGTCGCCCCAGTGCAGATTCGTCATGGATCTGACGCGTGGATGGAAAGCATCCCGACTTCAATGCTATCAAGTAATCGTGGCAATGACCCGTCCTGATTGACCTGCGCCAACAAGAGACATGCCTCTCCGCCAAGCTTTCTCTTAAAGAAGGCAGTGGCGCACCCGACAGGATTCGAACCTGTGACCTCTGCCTTCGGAGGGCAGCGCTCTATCCAGCTGAGCTACGGGTGCCTTCAGGATCGGTGATCCCAAAAACGAACCAGCCGGTAAACCGGCCAGCCACGGCTTCTTAGCGGAAGCAGGCGCCGGCTTCAACGGGCAATCGCCAGCGGGCTCAAGTTGCCGTAGCAGCCCGGGGGAGACAGACACCGTCCCGTCCGGCGCCACCGCCTGCTCATTCTGTCACGGTAAGCACTGCCTTGCCGCTGATGCTGCGCTGCCGCAGCGCGTCGAGGGCCTGGCCGACGTCCCGCCACGGCACGGTCAGGACCACGCGCGTTTCGAGCCGGCCGGCTGCGATCGGCGCGAGCAGCGAGGCGATGTCGGCGCCAACCTCCGGACCGGAAGCGTAGTAGGCGAAGGTCTGCAGCCGCGCACCTTCGTGCCCCGGAACGAACTGGCGGAAGCCGATGGGCGTGAGTTCGCCGCTGCTCGAGCCGAACATGACGACGGTCCCGCCGGGCGCGATCCGTTCGATCGCGTGGGCGAGGCTATCGCCGCCCACCGATTCGGTAATCAGCGAGAACAATCCTTCGGCCAGCTCGATCGTTTCGACGACCCGCTCGGCTCCGAGGCCGCGGAGATCGTCGGCATGACGGGCAGCGGCGACCGCCACCACCGACGCGCCCTGCTGGCGGGCGATCTGGATCTGGAAACGGCCGACCGCGCCGCTTGCGCCGGTAATCAGGACCCGCTGGCCGGCCAGGTCGCCGCCGAGGCGCAGGGTCCGCAGCGCGGTCGTGCCCGCGACCGGAACAGTGGCGGCGGAGACGAAGCTGACGTCGTCCGGCAGGACGGCGAGGTGGTCGGTCGGAACGGCGACCCGTTCGGCCCACCCGGCCTCGTCGACCAGAGCCGCAACCCGGGCGCCGACGGCCGGCCCGGAGCCGTCGGCCGCGGCGCGCTCGACAGTTCCGGCGACGTCCTGGCCAGGCACCCAGCCGTTCGGACGGATGTTGAGCAGGCGCAGTTCGCCGCGGTTCAGCGAGACTGCCCGGACCGAGACCAGCGCCTCATGCGGGGCGGGCTCGGGCTCGCCAAGCTCGGCGAGCCGCAACCCGGTGGCGCTGTCGGAAGATGTGACCAAGGCGAGCATTGCTATCGTCCCTTCTTGCTGCGTGGCGGACGCCAGCCTGTTTCGTGCGCCGGGCTTGTTGGTCCGACGTTCAGAACGCAAGCAGGGCATGACTAGACTAAATGGAAGCCCGCCTGTCGGCTTCTGAGTTACTCATCCCTAAACTATCGACTTTCCTGTTTGAGTAATTTAGATATCTTGGCAGTCGATCGCTAAAATCAGTCAATATGAGACAGCCTCTCCGCTACCCCTGGCCTTTCGATCCGGATGACGTCCTCGCCCCGGCAATCGCCGTGCGCGTTGACGTTACCGAAACCGGGGCGGAGGTGCCGGACCATCGCCACCGCAAGGGGCAACTCGTCTTCGCGCTGGGCGGCGGCGTCACATGTCGCGTCCCCAGCGGCCTGTGGATGGTGCCGCCGCATTGCGCGGTGTGGATTCCTGGCGACATGGAGCACAGCAATATCGCGACCGCCAACGCCCGGATTTTCTTCGTCTATATCGAACCGGGAGCTACCGACCTGCCGGACCGGTGCTGCACGCTTTCGATCACGCCGTTGCTGCGCGAGCTCATCATAGAGCTGACGGATCGCGTTGAGGACGATGACGCGAGGGGCGAGCTCCTGACCAGCGTACTGCTATCCGAATTGCCGCGCATGCCTGTCCAGCAGCTGCATTTGCCGATCTCGTCCGAGCCGCGCTTGAGGCGCATCGCGGCGGCGTTGGCGCAAGATCCTGCCGATCGCAGCACCCTGGCGGAATGGGCCAGTCGCGTCGCGCTCAGCGAGAGCAGTCTCGCACGTCTCGTGGTGAAAGAGACAGGGCTGACCTTCGGGCGCTGGCGCCAGCAACTGCACCTGATCGTCGCGATGCGCGAGCTGGCCTCCGGCGCCAGCGTGCAGCAGGTTTCGGCCGATCTCGGTTACGAATCGGTCACCGCCTTCATCACCATGTTCAAGAAAGCGCTTGGCAAGCCGCCGGCAAAGTATCTCAGCAGTGTCGCGCAAAACGGCGGCTCTGCGTTTGTCGCCTGAACCCGCACGCGGTCAACACTCGGACTTCAACTGTCACTGCTCCTCGGCATACAGCAGTCGCGTCTTTGCCTCGGAGGTCGGCAACAGGCTGCGCTGGATCAGCGCCTCGACGTGGTCGTTGCGCTGGCGCGCGCTGTCGGCGCCCATCACCACGATGATCAGCCTGTGCCCGTCCGCATCATAGGAGGTGACGATGTTGAAGCCCGAAGCCCTGATGTAGCCGGTCTTGATGCCGTCGACCCCGCGCACCCGGCCAAGCATGTCGTTGTGGCCGCGCACCAGCCTGCCGCGGAACATGAAGTCGCTTTCAGAGAAATAGTGGAAATGCTGCGGGAAGCGGGCGTGCAGCGCCATGCCGAGCACCGCCATGTCGCGCGCGCTGGTGTGCTGGTCGCCGTCCGGCAGGCCCGAGGCGTTGCGGAAAACGGTGCTGCTCATGCCGATCTGACGCGCCTTGGCGGTCATCATGCCGGCGAACGCCTCTTCGCTGCCGCCGAGATATTCGGCAACGGCGACCGCCACGTCATTGGCCGATTTGACGACGACGGCGCGGATCGCCGAATCGACGTCGATGGTCTCGCCGCGCCTGAACCGCAGCTTGGTCGGCGGCTGCCGGGCGGCGTTGTCCGACACCGGGATTTGCGTCTCCTTGCTGATGCGGCCCTGGTCCAGCGCCTCGAACAGGAGGTAGAGCGTCATCATCTTGGTCAGTGACGCCGGATAACGCGGCGCCGTCGAATTGACCTCAAACAGCGTCTTGCCGGTGCCGGCATCGATGACCATGGCGGCATATTTCTGCGGCGGCGCCGGTACCGCCAGCACGCTGTCGGGCGGCGTGACAGTCGTGCAGCCGGCAGCAAACAGCAGCAGCGCCAGCACCGCGACGCATTTGTGGATGGACGAAAAGAACCGGAAGGCGGACAAGTCAGTTCCGAAGGCAGGCAGTTTCTGAGACGAGGCGAAGCTATCTTAACGCAAAGGCACAGTCCATTTGGTTAATATCGGTCTGGCCCTCGAACGGTGCCCTGTCCACAGGCCGACGTGGCGCCGCCTGATGTGAATTGCCGGCCACCGCGTTTGCGCAACCGGCGGCGAGTGGGCTTTGCTGGCGCCGGCAGAATCGGGCCGCCAGAATCGGGCTGGCAGAATCGGTAGGTGCACATGGATATGGTCACGATCACGGCGAAGGGCATTTCGGTATCGGTCGATCTTGCCGTCGGCCATCTCGCCGACATGGCGATCGATATCGATGGCCGCCGGCTGAAGCCGCTGCATCGCGCGCCCTGGGTCGGCGAGCCGCGCGAGATGCTGCCGAAAGACCTGCCTGAAGGGACGGTCCACCTGTCCGGCGATTTCCTCTGCGCACCCTTCTCGATCAGCGACGTCGAAGCGGCACCTTTGCATGGCTGGCCGGCAAATAGTCGCTGGGACGTCGTCGACAGCGCGGCAACGGCCGACGGCTGGCGCGCCGTCTTCCGCCTGCAGCGCCCGGTTATGGGCGCAACCGTCGACAAGATCCTGACCTTGCGCGACGATCATCCCTTTCTCTATCAGGAACACGTCTTTTCCGGCGGCGCCGGCGCCATTCCCGTCGCCCACCACCCGATGACGGTGATGACGGCCGGCGGCAGACTGGCCTTCTCGCCCAAGCGCCTTGCCGCAACGCCGAGTGAGGCGCCGGAGCCCAATCCCGCCCGCGGCCGCTCGTTGCTCGCCTACCCGGCGCGAACCGCCGACCTGACGCGCTTTCCCGCCGCCAACGGCGGCACGATTGACCTGACCACCTATCGCATGGACCAGCTGCGTGAGGACTTCGTGACGCTGGTCGAGGCTGATCATGGCGGGCCGGGCTGGACCGCGCTGGCGCGCCAGGCGGAAGCCGATCTCTTGCTGGTGCTGAAGAACCCGGCCGAACTGCCGGTCACCATGCTGTGGGTCAGCAATGGCGGGCGCGATTATGCGCCATGGAGTGGCCGCCACCGCGGCGTGCTCGGCATCGAGGACGGCCGCACGGCCGTCGGCCACGCCGCATCGCTCGGCGACAATTGGCTGAAGCGCGAAGGCGTGGCGACCGCCTTTGCCCTTTCCGAAGGGCGCCGCTTTTCGTTCCGCCATGTCATCGGCGCACTGCCATGGCTATCCGGCGAGCCGCCGCACGACGTCACGACCTCGCCGGGCCGCATGCGCATCCTGGCGGCTGACGGTGCCGTGCGCGACATCGGCTTCGACGGCGATTTCCTGCGGATCGGTCAATCCAGGCCCGATTGAAGGCTTGGCACAATCCGGCGTTTGAAATTTTCGAAAACTGCCGCCAAAATGCGCCAGAACCATCTTATGGATGCCAATGTCAGAAATCGCCCACATCGCTGCTGTCATTTTCAAGCGCGCCGGCAAGGCACCGCGCTTCATCGTTGCCATTGCGGGCCCTCCCGGCGCCGGCAAATCGACATTGTCGGCAGGCTTGCACGACTTGCTGCCGGAAGGCACGGCGGAAGTCGTGCCGATGGATGGCTTCCATTACGATGATGTCATGCTCGAGCGGCGCGGCCTTCGCGCGCGAAAAGGTGCCCCGGAAACCTTTGATTTTGCCGGCTTCGAAGCGTTGCTGAAGCGCATCCGCGCCGGCGAGCCGGATATCGCCATCCCGGTCTTCGACCGCAGCATGGAGCTGTCGCGCGCCGCCGCTGCTATCGTCGCCGCCGAGACCAAATTCATCCTGGTCGAAGGCAATTATCTGCTGCTCGACGAAGAACCTTGGACGCGGCTGGCGCCGCTGTTCGACTTCTCGATCTTCGTCGATGTGCCGCGCGCCGAGCTCGAGCGCCGACTGCTGGCGCGATGGCACGAGCACGGCCGCTCCGACGAGGACGCGCGCGCCTGGATCGCCTCTAACGATATGCCGAACATCGACCGCGTGCTTGCCCGTCGGCGGCCCGCCGACCTGGTGGTCGGCGACCTGGCCTGACTTGCAAGGAACCGCCCGGCCGGAACCTTGACAGTTTCAGGCCGTTATCCCGGATACGGCAATTGTGCCCATGAGGGAACCGTTCGATGGAAACCATGGCAAGAAAGCCTGCGCCCGCCAAGGGCAGGGCAACACGATCAAAAGCCACTCGAGTGAAAACCAGCGCCGGCCCGGCAGCGGCGGCCCGCTCCAAGGATGCGGCAAAGCCCAGCTTTGGCAAGGCGGCGCCGAAAAAGGTGATGCCTGCCGCGACCAAAGCCGCTGCACCCAAGCCCAAAAGATCGGCAAGCAGCAGAGGATCGATCGCAGGCAGCGCAATGCGCACTGTTAAAGCAACGGCCAATGTCGCCGCCGGTGCCGTGCTTGCCACCGCCAAAGGTGCGGCGTCGCTTGCTGCTTCCGTAGTCGGCAAGGGCGGCTCAAAACCCCGGACCAAGGCAAAATAGCCGAGCGGAATCGATGTAAGATCAGCTTCTGGCCGGAATGGTGAGGCCCCTCTGCACCGCCGGCCGGGCGAGGCCACGCTCCAGCCATGCGCCCACGCTGGGGAAATCGTCGAAACCGACGAGTTCCCGCGCCTCGTAGAAGCCGATCAGATTGCGCACCCACCCAAGCATCGAAATATCGGCGATGGTGTAATCGTCGCCCATGATCCAGCTGCGGCCCTTGAGCCTCGTTTCGAGGACGCCGATCAGCCGTCGCGACTCGTCGCGATAACGTTCCAGCGGGCGCTTGTCGGCGATTTCGCGCCCAGCGAATTTGTGGAAGAATCCGACTTGGCCGAACATCGGCCCGATCGAAGCCATCTGGAAGAACACCCACTGGATCGTCTCATAACGCAGCGTCGCGTCTGCCGGCACCAGCTTGCCGGTCTTGTCGCTGAGGTAAAGCAGGATGGCGCCGGATTCGAACAAGCCGATCGGCTTGCCGCTCGGGCCGTCCGGATCGATCATCGCCGGTATCTTGCCGTTCGGGTTCAAAGACAGGAATTCCGGGGTCCAGCTCTCGTTCTTGCCGAGATCGACGGCATGCGGCTCGTAAGGCAGGCCAAGTTCCTCCAGCGCGATCGATATCTTCACCCCGTTCGGCGTCGGAAACGAATAAAGCTGGATGCGGTCGGGGTGGCTCGCCGGCCAGCGCCTGGCAATCGGAAACGCGGACAGATCGGTCATCGAAACTCCTGGTAGGGGACCGCGCCGAGCGGCACGGTCATGGCAGGTCGCAGAGAATTAGGCGCGACGCCTGGCGCGATCAATATGCGCATGGAAAGTTTCGCCGGCCCCGGTGAAGGACCCGCAAGGGGTGCGGTCACACGGCCTTGACCGCCAGCACCGCATTGGTGCCGCCGAAGGCGAAGCTGTTGCTGATCGCGGTGCGCACGGTGCGTTCGCGCGCCACGTTCGGCGTGATGTCGAGATCGCAGTCGGCGTCGGCTTCCCGATAATTGGCGGTCGGCGGCACGATGCCTTCGCGGATCGCCATCACGCAGGCGATCATTTCCAGCGCGCCGGAGGCGCCGAGGCAGTGGGCGTGCATCGATTTGGTCGAGGACACCGAAAGCTTGTAGGCATGGCCGCCGAACACGCGTTTGATCGCCGCCGTCTCGATCTGATCGTTGGCCTTGGTGCCGGTGCCATGCGCGTTGAGATAGTCGACGTCCTCGGGATTGAGCCCGGCATCGACGAGGCAGAAGCGCATCGCCGCCTCAGGCCCTTCGATGGTTGGCGCGACGATATCGGAGGCGTCGGCGGAAAGGCCGACGCCGGCGATTTCGGCAAGGATGGCGGCGCCGCGCGCCATGGCATGCTCATATGTTTCCAGCACCACCATGCCGGCGCCTTCGCCGAGCACGAGCCCCTGGCGGTCGGCCGAAAACGGCCGGCAGGTGTCCGGCGACAGTACCCGCAGGGCCTCCCAGCCCTTGAGGATGCCCCAGACCAGCGGCGCATCGGTGCCGCCGGCGACCATGACGTCGGCCCGGCCGAGCCTGATCTGATCGACCGCCGAGGCAATGGCGTGGTTGGATGACGAGCAGGCAGAGGTGATGCCGAACACCGGCCCGCGCAGACCAAGATTCATGCTGACATGGCCGGCTGCAGCGCCCGGCATTACTTTCGGGACGGTGAAGATGCCGGCGCGGTTCTTGCCTTCGAGCAGGATGGCGCGATAGTTCTCTTCGATTGCCTCCCAGCCGCAGACGCCGACGCCGACGATGGTGCCCATCCGGTAGGTGTTGGCCGCGTGCGGGTTCAATCTCGCCTGCTGTGCCGCCTCCCGCGCGGCGATCGTCGCCAGAAGGCTGAAGCGGTCCATCGACACGACCTGCTTGCGGTCGATGCCGTGCTCGGGAAGCGCCTTGATTTCGCAGCCGACCTTGACCTTCAGATCATGCAGCAGCGGATTGTCGATCGCGCCGATTGCCGAACGGCCGGCGCGCATTTCATTCCAGATTGCCGGTGCATTGGTGCCGAGCCCGCATAATCCGCCGATGCCCGTGATGACGACGCGCTTGTGCATTCAGTCAGGCTTTTTTCGCGATCAGCGCGCGAACCGCCTCGACCATGTCGCCGACATTCTTCAGATTGCTCCAGGCATCGACAGTGTTCATCTCGATTTCGATGCCATACTCTTCCTCGAGATCGAAGATGATCTCCGTCAGTTCCAGCGAATGGATGCCAAGGGCGGTCAGTTCGGTACTGGTGGTGATTTCCTCGCCGCCCGGCTCGGCATGAGCCTTGATCTTGGCGATGATATCGTTTGCCAGCTGGTCAGCCATTCGGTTTCTTCCCCAACTCTGTCGTTTCCCGACGCCAACTGATCAGCGCCCCTTTTGTCCTCGATTACGTCGTCATCGTCGCCTTTTACCCCCGCCAGGCGCCGGTGACCGTACCAAGGTGGCTCCCTCTATAGAAACCGAAACGCTGTCAAGCAACAAGCTATATATCGACAAAGCCGCCGCAGTGCTTAACGTTGGTGTCGTGGATACGATCGCATATAGCTTGACTTCAGTGCCGCCGGCCCAGCGTGTTGCCGGCGTCGCGCAGCTTGGCTGCGACTGGAACGGAGGCCGCACGCGTCTTCGGCGTCTGTACCAGGACGGTTCGGCCAAGATCCGCATGCCGGCGGTCTCGGCCGATCCGCTCGAAGCCGTCCTGATCAACACCGCCGGTGGGCTGACCGGTGGCGACCGTCTCGCCTGGGAGGTCGATGTCGGTGCCGGCGCCTCCGCAACCATAACAACGCAGGCCTGCGAGAAAATCTATCGCGCCGCATCCGACCGCGCCGAAGTGCGGGTGCAGCTGACTGTCGGAGAAGACGGCCACATTGCCTGGCTGCCACAGGAAACCATCGTCTTCGACCGCTCGGCCTTTGCCCGCAGCCTTGACGTGGAGCTTGCCACCGGAGCCGAGGCGCTGATCCTGGAGGCTACCGTCTTCGGCCGCCTGGCCATGGGTGAACGGGCTTCGCAAGGCCATTTCCACGACCGCTGGCGCGTCCGCCAGGACGGGGCGCTGGTCCATGCAGAGGAGTTCCGCATCGGGCCGGACGTTGCGGCCACCTTGAGCCGTCCCGCAGCGGCCGGCGGTGCCGTCGCCGTGGCGACGCTGCTGATGGTGTCGCCACGGGCAGAGGCTTTGCTCGAGCCGGCCCGGGGCATAGTCGGCGGCCAGGGCGGCGTCAGTTTCTGGAGCGTGCGGAAATCTGGCAAGCTTCTTGCGAGGCTGTTCGCCGAGGACGGCTACCAGCTCCGCAAGCGGCTGGTGCCGCTTGTCGAATTGCTCAACGGACGGGCGGGCCTGCCCAAATTATGGTCACTCTGATTTCGATTTTGCCACCGCAGGAAAAAGCATGAATCTGACGCCGAGGGAGAAAGACAAGCTGCTGATCGCCATGGCGGCGATCGTGGCCCGCAAGCGGCTCGAACGCGGCGTCAAGCTCAATCATCCGGAAGCGATCGCGCTGATCACCGATTTCGTCGTCGAGGGTGCCCGCGACGGCCGCGCGGTCGCCGAGCTGATGGAGGCCGGCGCCCATGTCGTCACCCGGGCCCAGGTGATGGAAGGCATTGCAGAAATGATCCACGATGTGCAGGTCGAGGCGACGTTTCCAGACGGCACCAAGCTGGTGACTGTGCACGAGCCGATCAGATAACACCGCCAAGGAGAGGAAAATGCTTGAGCTGCGTCCCAACTGCGAGTGCTGCGACAAGGATCTGCCGCCCGATGCGACGGATGCGGTGATCTGCACCTTCGAATGCACCTTTTGCGCCGACTGCGCACAAAACGTGCTCGGCGGCGCCTGTCCGAATTGCGGCGGCAACTTCTCGGCCCGCCCGATCCGTCCGGCAGCGCTGCTGACGAAATATCCGGCCTCCACCAAGCGCGTCCTCAAGGCAGAGGGCTGCGCTCCGGCCCGCAAGGCGGCGTGAGAGGTACTCGAAGATGGAAGCTACGCCGATGATCACCGCTACGATGAAACGCTCAACGCTGTCGGCGGTCCTGCTGCTGGCGGCAGCAATGCCAGCCTATGCCCATGTCGGCGTCGGCACGGTTTGGTCCTTCACCGCCGGCTTCTCCCACCCGCTCTCCGGCCTCGATCACATGACGGCGATGATTGCCGTCGGGCTATGGGCCGCGCTCAAGGGCGACAAAGCGATCTGGGCATGGCCGCTGGCCTTCGTAAGCGTCATGCTGGCCGGCGGCGCGCTCGGCATGCTGCATGTGCCGATGGTCTTCGTCGAGCCTGCTATATTGGCGTCCGTCGTGGTGCTCGGGCTGCTGGTTGCGCTCGCCGTCGATCTTCCCGTCTCGGCCGGCGTTGCCGTCATCGGTCTGTTCGCGCTGTTCCACGGCTATGCCCATGGCACCGAGGTGCCTGAGAATGTCGGCGGACTCGGCTATATGGCGGGCTTTGCCGTTGCCACGGCACTGCTCCACGCCGTCGGCATCGCGGCCGGTCTCGGCCTCGGCTGGCGCTTCCGCGGGCTTGCCCGCGCCGCTGGCGCCGCTTGTGCCGCGATTGGCGCCGGCCTCGCTTTCGGCGTCGTGTGAGGCCGCGATGATCCCCGGCGAAATCATCACGGCAAGCGGCGAGATCGAACTGAACAAGGGTCTGGCGACGGTCACCTTGAAGGTAGCCAACAGCGGCGACCGGCCGATCCAGGTAGGCAGCCATTATCATTTCTTCGAGACCAATGAGGGACTGAGATTCGATCGCGACAAGGCCCGCGGCATGCGCCTCGACATCGCCGCCGGCACCGCCATGCGCTTCGAGCCCGGCCAAGAGCGCGACGTTACCCTGGTGCCGTTCGGCGGCAAGCACGAGGTCTACGGATTTCAGCAGAAGATCATGGGCGCGCTGTGAGATCGAAGGCGTTGAGCAGTTTCGGCTCAGCCGGGCGGCTTGGCCGCCGCATAGATGACGACCTTTCCCGGATCGTCGAATTCCACCGCCAGAACGTCCTCGGTTTGCACTCGCCGCGAATCGATGGCGTTGAACAGCAATGCGTTCGCCTCGATCTCCTTGCGCAGCTCGGCGATGTCGTCCCGATGCTGCCTGACCTTGTTTTCGATCGCCGGCGGCGGGCCGCCTTCGGTGCGCGCGGCATCGGTAAGAAACACGATATCGACCTTGTCGAGCTTGGATGTCTTGCGCACGGCGGCGATGTTTTCACGCGTGCGGTCGATCGCCGAACTGACCTTGCCGGCTTCCGCATTTGTCTGGGTCTCTTCCTGGCCGACCTCCGAGCCGACGATCCGGTTGACGGTCTCGGCGCTGTCGAGGCTCTGCGCGTTCAGCGCGGCGTGCGGAATGCTGGCTGCCAGAAACGCGGTCGCGGCAATCCCATGCAGCCATCTGGTGTCGGAGAAGGTGGTGATCGCCATCGCTCGTTCTCAGGGTCCTTTTCGAGGCTCGTGTCAGGGCGACAGGACCGAAACGTAACGTCCCCCGTGAAGGTTCCCTTTGCGATGCGGCGGGCTGGCCGGGCGCCGGCCCGCCGCCTCGTCTCGTCAGCTCGCTTTCTTGGTGATCAGCGTCAGCGCGCCATTGGTGCTCATGCTGGCGGCGATCACCTGCGCCGAGGTGAGCCCCTTGGCTTCGAGCGCGGATTTGACCTGCGGTGTCGCGTCGATCGAGCCGCGCAGTTTCTGCAGGTCGGCATCGCTGCGCTTGGCGATCACCTCGTTGACCTTGGCTTGAGTGTCCGCGGGCAGATCCTTGATATCGACGACGTTGATCGCCTGGATGGTGGGCGCCTGCGGCTGCGCCCCGGGCGCGGCAGGAGCAGGCGCAGCCGGCGCCGGACTGGGCTGCTGCGCAGGCTGTTGCTGGGCGCTGGCGGCGGTTGCGAGCACCAGCGTGGCGGCGGCTGCCAGAAGGGTCGTTTTGCGCATGGATGTTCCTTTCCATCGATTGGCAAATGGTCGTTTTGGGGTGGCCCGGCCACCTCAAACGCTAAATGGGATCGGAAAGTGTCGCTCAGCGGGTCATTGCGTGACCATAGGATGGCGGCAATGTGGGGCCCGGCTTCGACAAGCGGTATTTCCGGGCTGTATTTCGGGAGCAATTGCTGATGGCTAAAATCACCCGCGCCGCCTACGCGCAGATGTACGGCCCGACCGTCGGCGACAAGGTCCGGCTCGCCGACACCGAGCTGTTCATCGAGGTCGAAAGGGATCTCACTCTTCACGGCGAGGAGGTGAAGTTCGGCGGCGGCAAGGTCATCCGCGACGGCATGGGCCAGAGCCAGGTGTCGCGCGCGCAAGGCGCGGTCGACACCGTCATCACCAATGCGTTGGTCGTCGATGCCACCGCCGGTATCGTCAAGGCAGATATCGGCCTCAGGGACGGCCGTATCGCCGCGATCGGCAAGGCCGGCAATCCGGATACCCAAGGCGGCGTCACCATCATCATCGGTCCCGGCACCGAGATCATCGCCGGCGAGGGGAAGATCCTGACCGCCGGCGGCTTCGACGCGCATATCCATTTCATCTGCCCGCAGCAGATCGAGGAAGCGCTGATGTCGGGCATCACCACCATGCTCGGCGGCGGCACCGGCCCGGCGCACGGCACGCTGGCCACCACCTGCACGCCTGGGCCGTGGCATCTGGCGCGCATGATCCAGTCTTTCGACGCCTTCCCGATGAATATCGGCCTGTCGGGCAAGGGCAACGCGTCGCTGCCTGCCGCGCTCGAGGAGATGGTGCTCGCCGGCGCCTGCTCGCTGAAGCTGCACGAGGACTGGGGCACGACGCCGGCTGCAATCGACTGCTGCCTGTCGGTCGCCGACGATTACGACGTGCAGGTGATGATCCACACCGACACGCTGAACGAGTCCGGCTTCGTCGAAAACACGGTCGCGGCGATCAAGGGCCGCACCATCCATGCCTTCCACACCGAAGGCGCCGGCGGCGGCCACGCGCCTGATATCATCAAGGTCTGCGGCCTGCCTAACGTCATTCCGTCCTCGACCAACCCGACACGCCCCTACACGATCAACACGCTGGCCGAACACCTCGACATGCTGATGGTCTGTCACCATCTGTCGCCGTCGATCCCCGAAGATATCGCCTTTGCCGAAAGCCGCATCCGCAAGGAAACCATCGCCGCCGAAGACATTCTGCACGACATCGGCGCCTTCTCGATCATCTCGTCGGACAGCCAGGCCATGGGCCGTGTCGGCGAAGTGGCGATCCGCTGCTGGCAGACCGCCGACAAGATGAAGCGCCAGCGCGGTTCGCTGCCGCAGGAGACCGGCGACAACGACAATTTCCGCGTCCGCCGCTACATCGCCAAATACACCATCAATCCGGCCATCGCGCATGGTCTGTCGAAGGACATCGGCTCGGTGGCGGTGGGAAAACGCGCCGACCTCGTGCTGTGGAATCCGGCCTTTTTCGGCGTCAAGCCGGACATGGTGCTGATCGGCGGCATGATCGCCGCCGCCCCGATGGGCGATCCCAACGCCTCGATCCCGACGCCGCAGCCGATGCATTACCGGCCGATGTTCGGGGCCTACGGCAAGGCGATGACCAATTCGTCGGTGACCTTCGTTTCGAAGGCCGCGCTCGACGCAGGCCTGCGCGGCAGGCTCGGCGTCGACAAGCAGATGGTCGCGGTCGAAAACACCCGCGGCGGCATCGGCAAGCATTCGATGGTGCTCAATGACGCCACGCCGCATGTCGAGGTCGACCCCGAAACCTATGAGGTCCGCGCCGACGGCGAACTCCTGACCTGCGAGCCGGCTACCGTGCTGCCGATGGCGCAACGCTACTTCCTGTTCTGAACCATAGGCGTTAGAACGACCGATGTAGAACATGCCGCGCCAGGCTTATGGACCCGCAACTCCCCTACGCCCACGACATTTTCCCGCATATCCGCATCGTCCTGGGCATGGTGATCGGCCTCGGCGTCACCCGCCTGCTGTCGGGGGTCGCCCGCATCGTCCAGCATCCCGGCCAATACCGGCTCTATCCCGTGCACCTCGCCTGGGTTGCGTCGGTGCTTTTAATGCTGGTGCATTTCTGGTGGTGGGAGTTCGGCCTGTTCCAGATCGAGAATTGGACCTTCGGCAAATACCTGTTCATCATCTTCTACGCCGTCACGCTGTTCCTGCTCTGCGCACTGCTGTTTCCGGATTCGATGCTGGACTACACCAGCTATGAGGATTTCTTTTATTCGCGCCGGGCCTGGTTCTTCGGCCTGCTGGCGGCGACCTATCTGCTCGACGTGATCGATACGCTGCTGAAAGGGCCGGAGCATTTCGCCCATTTTGGCGTCGAATATCTGATCCGCACGCCGGTTTTCGTCGCGCTTTGCGTCATTGCGATCCTGCTGCGCGACCGCCGCTTTCACATCGCCTTTGTCGCCGGCGCGCTCGTCTATCAGATATCGTTCATCCTGCGGCTCTTCGACACGATCGTCTGAGCCCCATTGGGGCGGCGGACGCGATAGGCTAGGCTTTTTGGGAGAGGCAGTTTTTACATGAAGCTCGATATTCGCACCGACTTCACCAAATTCCCGCGCGCCGTCTCCGTCCTGGCCGCGGGCGAAGCCGGAACCACCACGCCATACGACAGTGCGGTGCTTGCCCATGACGAGCGGCATCTGCGCCGTCGCGCCATCGAAACGGCCCGTAGCGACAAGGTGCTGGTCGACCTGCCCGAACCGGTGACCTTGAACCATAGTGACCGGCTGGTGCTGGAGGATGGCCGCCACATCGAGATCATCGCGGCCGAGGAGGCGCTCTACGACGTCCGGGCCAGCGACCCTGTCCATCTGGCAGAGCTTGCCTGGCACATCGGCAACCGCCATCTCGCAGCCGCCATCGAAGCTGGGCGCATCCTCATTCTGCGCGACCATGTCATCAAGGCGATGCTGGAGGGATTGGGCGCCACCGTTAGCGACGTCTCCGAGCCGTTCAAGCCGGTGCGCGGCGCCTATTCCGGGCATGGCGGCCACGGCCACGCTCATGCCGAGGCGCATGCGCACAGCCACGCCGAAGCGCATTCCCATACCCATAGCGAATCGCATTCCCACAGCCATTCGCATGACCATGACCATGACTGACCAGCCTTCCAACGTTGCCCAGCCTTCCAATATTGCTTTGTTGCGGCTGATGGCGTGGCTGTCGCCTTCCTTCCCGGTCGGCGGCTTTTCCTACAGCCATGGTCTCGAGCAAGCCGTGCATGCCGGGCTGGTTGCCGACAGCAAAGAGCTCGCCGCGTGGCTGGAAACGCTGGTCGAGATGGGTTCGGGCTGGAATGATGCGGTGCTGTTTGCCGAAAGCTGGCGCAGGGGGCGCGAAACCGGCGATCTCGATGAAATCGTCGCCCTTGCCGAAGCTCTGGCAGGCTCGCGCGAGCGCCATGCCGAGACCATGCTGCAGGGCGCTGCTTTCCTGAAGGCGGCCTTCGCCTGGCCGTGCCAGGTGCTGGATCGCCTGCCGGCCGAATGTGCCTATTGCGTTGCCGTCGGCGCCGTTGCCGGCGATCACGGCATTGCGCTGCGGGACGCCCTGGCGGCCTTTCTGCAGGCCTTCTTCTCCAATCTCGTCCAGGCCGCGATCCGGCTCGGCATCGTTGGCCAGAGTGCCGCGATGACGCTACTGGCCGCCTTCGAACCGCTTGCCCTGGCCACGGCCGACCGCGCTGCCGGCTCGACCCTCGATGATCTCGGCGGCTGCGCTTTCATCTCCGACGTCACGGCGATGAAGCACGAAGCCCAGTATTCGCGGCTGTTCCGCTCATGATCGTCCTCGCTTTCGCGCTCTCGCTGGTCCTGCTGTTGATCACAGCACTGCATGTCTATTGGGGCATTGGCGGCATCTGGCCGGGCAGGGACGCCGCCTCCTGCGCTCGCGCGGTCATCGGCTTTCGCGGCGTCGACGAGATGCCGGCACCCTTCGCCAGCTTCGCCGTTGCCGCCTGCCTCGGCCTGGCGACGCTGTGGCCGATGGCGCTCGAAGGCGTGTTCGCCACGCCCTTTCCCAAGGCCGGGCTGGCCGCCACGGCGCTGCTCATCGCGCTGGTCTTCCTGGCGCGCGGCATTGCCGGCTTCACGCCGTGGTGGCGCCGGCTGGCGCCCGAACAGCCTTTCGCGCGGCTTGATGTCAGCTACTATTCGCCGCTCTGTCTGTTGATCGGGCTCGGCTTCGCCATTCTTGCCATCACGGAGTTCCCTAGATGACACAAGCCAACGGTCCTCTTCGCATCGGCATCGGCGGCCCGGTCGGCTCCGGCAAGACGACGCTCACCGAAAAGCTCTGCAAGGCGCTGCGTGACGAGTTCTCGATCGCCGTCGTCACCAACGACATCTACACCAAGGAAGATGCCATGATGCTGGCCCGGCTTCAGGCGCTGCCCGAGGATCGCATCATCGGCGTCGAGACCGGCGGCTGCCCGCACACCGCCATTCGCGAGGACGCCTCGATCAATCTGCAGGCGATCGCCGAGATGACCAAAAAATTCCCGGATCTCGACATCGTCTTCATCGAATCGGGCGGCGACAACCTCGCCGCCACCTTCTCGCCGGACCTTGCCGACCTGACGCTCTATGTCATCTCGGTTTGCCAGGGCGAGGAGATTCCGCGCAAGGGCGGACCGGCGATCACCCGGTCCGATTTCCTGGTCATCAACAAGAGCGACCTTGCGCCCTATGTGAACGTCAATCTCGACATCATGGAACGCGACGCTGCCCGCATGCGCGGCAAACGGCCGTTTGGCTTCACCGACCTGTCGCGCGGCAAGGGCCTGCAGGAGGTGATCGATTTCATCGTCGAGCATGGCGGGCTTCGGGTCGGCGCGGCCACCAGCACGGCGGCATAACGGCGCTCGCCTGTACCAAACGAAACCGGTTGCGCGTGTTCCAGCCGCGCGGCATCCTTGCTTCTTTCACGGAGGTTACGATGAGCATCACGCGCCTGCAGAAGGAAGTGCTGACCAACCTGCCGTTCTATGAGGAGCGCGTCGATCTGGCTTGCGCCTTCCGCTGGACGGCGCGGCTTAACATGCATGAGGCGGTGGCCAATCATTTTTCGCTGGCGGTCAACGACGATGGCTCGCAATTCCTGATGAACCCTAACCAGGTGCATTTCTCGCGTATCAAGGCGAGCGATCTGCTTCTGATCGACGCCAATGATCCCGACACGCTGGTCGGCCCGAATGCGCCCGACCCGACGGCGTGGGGCCTGCATGGTGCCATCCATCGCAACGTGCGTCATGCACGCTGCGTCATGCATGTCCACTCGATCCACGCCACCGTGCTTGCCTCGCTCGCTGACTCGACGTTGCCGCCGATCGACCAGAACTCGGCGATCTTCTTCAACCGCCATGTCGTCGACGCTCATTATGGCGGGCTGGCCTTCGAGGAAGAGGGCGAGCGCTGCTCGCAGCTTCTTGTCGACCCGAAGGTCAAGGTGATGGTGATGGGCAACCATGGCGTGCTGGTCATCGGCGACAGCGTCGCCGACACCTTCAACCGCATGTTCTATTTCGAGCGCGCCGCCGAAACCTATATCAAGGCGCTGTGGACCGGCCGGCCGCTGCGGGTACTGTCGGATGAGATCGCGGAGAAAGCGGCAAGGGAACAGGAAGACTATCCCGGCCAGGCCGAGCGCCACCTTTCCGAACTGAAGGCGATCCTCGACGAGCAGGAGCCTGCCTACCGGAGTTGAGCGCGGTCCCGCCGGGCCTGGCTTAAAGCCCGAGTTCGGCCCGCAATTCGCCGGCGCTGTTGATGACAATCGCCCCCGGCGGCCCCTCCATGGGCACCTCTGGCCAGAAAATCGTCTTCATTCCAGCTGCCAGCCCCGCCGTGGCGCCAGTCACGCTGTCGTCGACCGCCACGGCCTCGGCGGGATCGACGTCGGCCAACCAGGCGGCGCGCAGGAAAGGTTCGGCATGCGGCTTGCCTTCACGCACGTCGTTGCGGCTGACCGTCTTCATGCCGGGATATACGAGGCCTACGGCGCGCAGATTGGCATCGACGATCAGCCTGTCGGAGTTGGACACCACCGCTTGCGGCACGCCAAGCGCGAGCAGCTCATTGAAAATCTCGATCGCGCCGGTGCGTGGCGTCAGCGTTTCGGCCATCGGCAGATAGTGATCGTACTTGCGCACGATCCAGTCGTCGAAAGGCAGGTCGAGGCCGAACTCGTCGCGCAGCATTTCGTAGACCGGCCATGCGGCGATGCCGAGCACGCGCTCATGCAGGTCGGCCGGCGGCGCGATGCCGACGCTGTGCAGCGCCGCAATCAGCGCCGCCTCGTGCAGCGGCTCGCTGTCGACCAGCGTGCCGTCCATATCCCAGAAAACCGCTTTCGGCGTCATGCAAGGCTCCATTCTCAAAAAATTCCTTAAAGCGTTTAGCGCGCGAGATAAACCGCCGCGTCCCCGCTAATGCATGTCGCGCAAAGTGTGCAGCGGTTTTGCGATGACGACATGCATAAAAAGGAACCTAAAACGCGTCGCATGAGGTCGATCGAACGCAACGCGCTTTAGAACCGTGATTGGTGCGACCTCGACAGCCTTGCTGTTGCAACGAGACTGGGTCGACCTGTCACTTCGCTCCAAACACCCAAGTTTCATCACTAAGCAATTGCTCTTACAATAGGCAATTGCGCGCAAGTTCATTCCCTGCGAAACTACTGCGCTCCGCCTCTTGTGCTCGGCGGGGTTGGGAGGCAGGAACTTGAATTCGCGGCAGGACAGCGGCGGCAACAGGCTGGACGACGCGGCGCGTGCCGGCTGGCTCTATTATGTCGCAGGCAACACCCAGGACCAGATCGCCGCCACGCTTGGCATCTCGCGGCAGACGGCGCAGCGGCTGGTGTCGCTCGCAGTCTCCGAAGGGCTGATCAAGGTGCGCGTCGACCATCCGATCGCCAATTGCCTCGACCTTGCGGCACGGCTGAAATCGCGCTTTGCGCTCGATCTGGTCGAGGTGGTGCCGAGCGACCCTTCTTCTTCCTCCACCGTCATCGGCGTCGCCGAGGCGGCGGCGGCCGAGATCGAACGGCGGCTGCGGTCGCGGGGGGGGCGAAGGCGGGGGGGAGCCGGGCCGCGCGCCCACCAGCCGGGCACATCGCGCCCGAGGCCCGCATCATACGCCCC
>NZ_JAMYRB010000026.1:0-55521 GCF_040321165.1 Mesorhizobium sp. M0500 | reverse complement strand
AGACGAGGTTCTCGCGCGCCGCAACGGCCATCAGCTCGTTCGCCGGGGTAAACACATTGAAGTCGTTCTCTACGGCGACGAACCCCTCGCGCGGCGCGTAGGCGGCAAGCCGTTCGCGGTGATCGGTGCTCCAGCCGAAGCCGCCGATCTTGCCCTCTTGGCGCAACAGGCCGAGCGTATCGAACACCTCGCCGGCGCGCTCGATCGGATACTCGTTGATATGTAGCAGCACGACGTCGATACAATCCCGCTGCAGGCGCTGCCGCGAATTGTCGATCGATGTCCGGATTGCCGCGGCAGAGGCATCCTCGGGTGCGATCTTACGCGTTTCGGGATCGCCGAAATAGCCGACCTTGGTGACGATGACGGCTTCGTCCTTACCCCTCAACGCCCGCCCGAGGATCAGTTCGGCATTGCCGGCGCCGTAGGCGGCAGCCGTGTCGAACACCCGCGCGCCGATCTCATAAGCCATCGCCAGCGCGGCTTGCGACCTGATATCGTCGACCTCGCCATAGATTGTCGCCGTGTCACGCCAACGCGCGGGGCCACCCGCCGCCCAGGTGCCGATGCCGATGCGCGGTACCGAGCGGCCATCCCAAAGCATCATCATCTGCATGCCCGGCTCCTCAACGACGCAAGCTGGCGTGGCGGGCACGCTCGCGGATCTCTTCGCGAGAAATGCCGGCATCCGCCAGTGTGCTGTCCCGGGCCTGCCTCAAGCTCGCAAGCGTCTGGCGATAGGCAATCCAGCGGGCGAAACGGTATCGAAGTTCATCCAACATGATCGTCTCCTTTGGTACGCAGAATGCCTGCGCGCCTGGGTTGGTCGGAAGCGCAAAACCTCTGCGCGAATCGCATGCGCGATCGAAAGGGTTCAGTTCGCTTCTTGGCCAGCCGAGGCGCTTGTCCCTGTCCCGCCGGGCAGGATTGTCCAACGCCTCCAATGCCTGCATACTTGCGCACGATGCCCGCTTTGCGCTACAGCCACGGTCGCAAGGAGTTTTTCATTTCTGCAAAATGGATATCGGCTGGGACGATCTGAGGTTGTTTCTCGACGTTGCGCGGCTGGGTGGCTTGAGCGCAGCGACGGGAACAACGCGCCTCAGCGCAGCCACCCTTGGACGACGCGTCACCGCGCTCGAAAAGCAGATCGGCGAACCTCTATTCGTGCGCCAGCAGACCGGCTACCGGCTGACCCCGGTCGGCGAGGAACTGCTGCGGCGCGCCGAAGACGTCGAGGCGGCAATGCAGTCGCTGACCCGCTGGCGCGAGGGAAACCTGCCCGACCGCATTGTCCGCGTCTCGGCCGGGCCATGGACCTCGGCCTTCGTTTCCGCCCATATCGGCGAGATCTGGACGGTCGATGACGGCATAAGGGTAGAGCTTGTCACCACCACCGACCGGGTCGACATCGGCCGCCGTGCCGCCGACATCGGCATCCGCAGCGAGCGCCCGACCGAGCAGTGGCTGGCCGGCCGTCAGAGCGGCAAGGTCGCCCACGCCATTTATTCCGGACGTCACCTGATCAACGGCATCGCCGCCGGATTGTTCGTCGGCGTCACCGGCGAAGGCGCAAACATTGCCTCGGCGCGCTGGCTGCAAGCCCATCACGGCGACCGCATCGCCGTACGCGGCAACAACACCCATTCGGTGCGCGAACTGGTGGCCGCCGGCGCCGGCCTTTCGGTCTTTCCGTGCTTCGTCGGTGACGGCGATCCGCGGCTGGTTCGCGTTGCTCAGCCTATCCCCGAACTTGAAACCGACCAATGGATCGTCACCCATCACGAGGAACGTCATTCCCCGCCGGTACGGAAAGTCGCCGACCGGATCGCCGCCTTGATGCGGGCGCACCAGCCGCTGTTTCGCGGCGAGACGCCGATCCGGTAAGCCTCAGGCATCGATCGGCCGCCAGTGGATCAAAATCAGATATTTTGGTGGGCCGGACGATGGTAGCGCCGCCGTTGAGGACGCCGGAGTGCGACGCGCTGCTCGTCGAGATCCTTGCCTTGGGCGAAGAGAGCGGTATAAACCGATCAGCACCGGGCCGCCTATCCGGTCACTCGTCCTCCTGCCGGCTCATAGCCGTATGCTTCGCCCTTACGCAGCACGCGGCCGATGCCCGGCCAGCCAAGGTGCGCGCCGGCGATCCACGTCCCCGCCTCGGCCGCGTCACTGAAAACCTTTAGGCGGGTTGCGCGCGCGGTCAGCTGATCGTCGTCATAGCCCCAACTGAACGCGGGATTGCCGAACTGCAAGGCCGGCACATGAACGACGTCCCCGAAGAATAGGAAACGGTCCTCGTCCGAGTCGAACGCGTAGCCGGTATGACCGGCAGCATGACCGGGCAGGGCGACCGCCCTCAATCGCTCACCCACCTGGTCGCCATTCTGGACAGGCTTCAGCAGGGGCCGGAACTGCGCAAGGTGCGCGTAAGCGAAAAAGCTCCCCACAGCCGCCTCGGGAATAGCGATCGCCTTCAAGTTTGGAAAGAGCACTCGGCCGTCGGGGGTCAAAAGTCCGTGCACATGATCCTGATGGGCGTGGGTGAGCGCCAAGACCGTGATCGAAGCCGGGTCGATCTTGGCTTCCGCCATGGCCTGCTCAAGACGCCCCACTGTCGGAGCCCAGCCCCCTCCTCCGCTGTCGATCAGAACGCCGTCAACGCCTGGACCTGCGAGCGCGAAGCAATTGACAGACAGGCGAAGCGCCCCTGCCAACGCAGCTTGCGGCACCGGATTATCCTGCGGGTCCCGCAGAAGGTCCGCCGGCATCTCGATGTAACCGTCCGAGAGCGACCAGACGCGCCACCTCCCTGACGTGCTGCCGAGCACGTTATTGGTTTGCGATGTCACGATCATATGGCCACCTGCCGCAAACGAAAATGGAGGATAGGTTCGATTGTCACTATTGGCTCCCTGCATAATCTGCGCAAAAGCGTGGGGAAACCGATGAAGATCAATGCGGAAAGCACCCGATCTCGATAGGCCACGGATCGGAAGATGATCGTTGACGGATCTGCTAGCTTCGCGGCGATGCCAGCTCTTATTGCATTCCCATGTAGATTCCTCCCTTCGTAAGCTCGTCAATCATCTGATTTATGCGCTTTCGGCGTGTTTCCGGGTGACGGGCGCGCTCGATCCAATGCAAGTAATCATTGCGCTGATAGGGAGGCCGTTGCTCGAAAGCAGTCATCAGATTTGCGGCCTCGAGCTCTGCACGCAAACTGTCGGGCATCTTAGCCAACGGACGTTTCAGCAACTCACATCTCCGCCATTCGAATCCTGATGCTGGAATAGATCACAAGTCAGCCGTCGCGCCTGCGAGACCGCAGCCGGCCTGGCGACAGCCCTTTCAATCGGGTCACGACGCGATTCATATGGGCCTGGTGAGTGAAACCCGCGTGCTGAGCAATCTCGGCCAGCGGCAGATCGCTATTTTCCAAAAGCTCGACCGCGCGATCAACGCGGCGGCGTAAAATGAATTGATGTACCGGCAATTGCGTCGCCTCGCGAAAGGCGGCGGTGAAGGCGCGTCGTGGTATTCCCGCGATTCCGGCAAGATGGTCGATCGACACCCCCTTTTCCAGATCGCCGTCAATCGCAGCGAGGACCCGGTCGAACCGCTGCGAGGTTAGGACCGGAGACTTCTGCTGCCGCTGGCGTGCATGCCCGAGACGGAGCAGGTTCGCGAAAACCAGGCCCAGCGTCCATTCGCGGACGATCGGGTTGGCTGGCGGGTCGCCTTCGAGGCGTCGGCACAACTCGGCCACCAGCGAATCGCGTATCGGTCGATCGGTCAGGATTGCCAGGTCCTCGGGGGTCCCGCCTGCGGATACCAGGAGCCTTGACGCCAGCGCGGAGTCAACGGTGATCATCGTCAGCTCTCGCGGCTCCTCGATCTTGAACCGCGTGGCACGCTCGGGAAGACTGAGCAGCAGGTCGCCGGGGCGGGTGAAGACGCGCCGCAGCCCGCGGCCAAGATCGATCTCTGCATAGGATGAACCGCTGCGAATCACACGCAGCTGAACGACTCCGGCCGGCGCATGGCGATAGTCGCCGGCAGGAAAGAACAACCTCTTTGCACTTGCCGCGGTCACCATCGTTGTACCGGGCGTCCGGACGCAAGTTCCTCCAGGACTTCGATGATCGATCGCCGCATCCTCGATCCTTGATGCCTACACTTTTGCCCGTTTGACTGGTCCACCAGGCGCATCATTTGCCAGGGCAGTCAGTTCACCAATCCGGGGCACAAAGATGTTGTGCAGTGTCTGGGTCATAATGGTCATTTCACGCTGAACTTGCAGTTCCTGTGCGGCGGGAAACAATGTGTCCTGCAAGAAGAGCTCCAGGCCTGCCTTGTCGTCCCATATCTCGATGATGCGATAACCATCGTCTGTGGCATGCGCGATGTGCTGGTAGATGCCGCCAGCGGGCCGTTTCTCCACGCCGATCCGATCGAGGATGCGGCTATAATCTTCGGCCGTCAGGCCGGCAATATCAAGTGTCGTCACTACGGCCATGGTTCATCCTCGCTGCTGATAGTGGTTGTTTGAGGTGGAGTTCTTGGACGGACCCGGATCCTATTGGGCCGATGTCGTTTGGCATCGCCCGCCCTGACGGCGAGTTTGTCTCCCGAACTTCACCGACAGGAGCGGTCTTTGGTCCTCAGCCACCGAGCGCCTCGATGACAAGACGGGCGGTCGCCGCTCCGGAGAAGTTCTGCTGGCCGGTGATCAAATTGCCGTCGCGCACGGCAAAATCGCGCCACAGCCCGGCCTGAACATAATTCGCGCCGAGCGCACGCATCTCATCCTCGATCCGCCATGGCATCAGATGCGTACCGTGTGGCAGCGCGCCCATCTCCCAGACGGCATTGTCGGCGAAGTCTTCCTCGACATTGGCGAAACCCGTAACAGTGCGCCCTTTGGCCAGCAGCTCGCCGGTTGAGAGGCGAGCGTAGCGCAGCAGCGCGACGCCATGACACAAGGCGGCCGCGACCTTGCCGGCCGCGAAAAAGTTGATGAACAGCCGCTGCAACTCAGTTGCGCCTTCGAAGGTGAACATCGGCGCTTGGCCGCCAGCGACGACGATAGCGTCGAACGCGTCGACCGACAGCTCTGCGATGGGCCGGGTCGTCTCCACCAGCGCCGCCAGTTTCGGCGTCGACAGGAAACCGAGCGAGATCAGATCCGTATCCGAATAGCCGGACGGATCGCGCGGGTCGCTCAACGCATCCGCCTCGCATTTGCCGCCCTCAGGCGAGAAGATCGCGACTCCATATCCGCGCTCGGTGAAGGCGAGCCAGGGATGAGTTAACTCGCTCCACCAAAACCCGACCGGCCAGCCTGTGGTGGTTGACACAGCCGGGTTTGAAAGGACCATCGCGACGCGTTTAGGATGCCGCGGGTCGAGTGGGTTGGAATCGCGCACGCTCATCGCGCCATCTCGACTGGTTCGCCAAGATTCGCCCAAATCGTCTTGTATTGGGTGTAGCTTTCCCACGCCTCGCGGCCCTGCTCGCGGCCATAGCCGCTCATCTTGAAACCTCCGAACGGCGCATTAGGATGGTACTTGTGCCAGCAGTTCAGCCAGACCGTGCCTGCCTTGATCCGGTCGGCGAGCCGCAAGGCGCGGCCGAGATCGCTGGTCTGGATGCCCGAGGCGAGCCCGTAGCTCGTATCGTTGGCGATCCGGATCGCGTCCTCCTCGCTGTCGAATGGAATCACCGGCAGGACAGGGCCGAAAATCTCTTCGCGCGATATCCTTAGGTCGTTGGTCGCATCGGCGAAGATGGTCGGCTCGATGAAGAGGCCCTTGCCGTTGACCTGGCGGGTGCCGCCGCCCGCGGCCAGTCGCGCGGTGCGCTTGCCCTCTTCGACATAGCTCAAGACCTTGTCATACTCGCCCCGCGATGCGATCGGCCCGATCATCGTCGCAGGGTCCAGCGGATCGCCGAGCGTCGCCGACTTCGCCATGGCGCTCAGCTTCTCGACGACCTCGTCATAGCAGGCGCGTTCAACCAGCAGGCGCGATCCGGCGACGCAGACTTCGCCCTTGTTCCAGAAGATGCCCCAGAAGGCTGCCTGTATCGCGACATCGATATCGGCATCGGCGAAAACGATATTGGGACTCTTGCCGCCGAGCTCCATGGTCAGGTGTTTCATCGTCCCGGCACCGTTGCGCATGATGCCCTGGCCGACGGTGGTCGACCCGGTAAAGGCGATCTTGCCGACGCGGGCATCGTTGACCAACGCGTCGCCGATGGTGCCGCCCGGGCCGGTGACGAGATTGTAGACGCCTGGCGGCACGCCCGCGTCGAGGATCACTTGCGCCAAGGCGAGGGCCGTCAGGGGCGTGTCGGTCGCAGGCTTGTGAACGACCGTGTTACCCGCCGCGAGTGCCGGCGCGATTTTCGAACAGGACAGCGCGAGGGGAAAATTGAACGGGGTGATCGCAGCGATCACACCGAGCGGCTCGCGCCGCGTCAGGATCCTGATATTTGGTTCGTAGCTGGTACGATAGGCGCCGTCCATCGCGCTCATGGCGAGCCCGCCATGAAAGCGGAACAGTCCTGAGCAGTGCGGCATGATGATATCGCGGAAATCGCGATAGGGCATACCCATATCCATCGCCTCGCGCACCGCGAAATCCTCGGCCCGCTCGTCCATTAGATCGGCGATGCGAAACAGGATCTTGGCGCGCTCCTCATGATGCATCCGCGCCCAGGGTCCTTGCTCGAAAGCCCGCTGCGCGGCCGCGACGGCATCGCTCGTGTCGGTGACGTCCGCCTTCGCAATATCGGTGATCGCCGCCTCCGTGGTCGGATCAAAAGTCGTCGAAGTCTCGCCACTGACGGCATCGCGCCATTGGCCATCGATCAGCAGACGTCCTACTGGAATCGCCTTGCGCCGCGCGGGTAGATAATCAGTCATGAGTCCGTCCGTCCTGTCGAATGAGATTGAAGGAAATTGTCGGCCCCATCCCGCGCCGATAGGCGAGCTGGACCAATAGCAGCATCATCGGCTCGATCAGGCGCGAGGCCGTGAGATCGCCGACATCGACCGGTATTGTCGGCAGATCGGCGAGAAGCCGGCAAACCGCCGCCTTGGCATCTGCGTCATTGCCGGCGACATAGCTCGTCACCGGATCGCCGTTGAGACGCGGATCATCCCTGTCAAGCAATTCGGCAAAGGTCGGAATGCACTTGACGACAAGGGCGCCCCGCGCGCGCCTCTGAACCTCCTCGCCTACAGACGTAGTAGTGCCTAGCAGCATCGTGGAAAGGTCAGGTGCGACTGCATTGGTATTGTCCCAGACGATCTTGCCCGACAAATCGCCAAGCGCGTCCATCGCCAGCTCGAGAGCCGGCCATGGCGTCGCCAGGGCAATTACGTCGGCCCATCTCGCTACTTCGTCAGGGGCACCGAAGCCAACACGGAGGGTTGCCGCGATTGCGCGCAACTTGCCTTCGTCACGACTGAAGCTGAGGCGAATTTCGTGCCCGGCGAGGCCAAGACATTTCGCCAAGGCCTTCCCGAGCGAGCCTGGTCCGATGATCGCAACTTTCACAACTGCCTCCCGACACGCGATCGGGCTTGCCTAGCATCATTGCAGTCGCGCTTATTTCACGAATTGCCCTTGCACGATCGGGCGCACTCGTCACATGGGTCGGCGCCAATTGGCATCCGGATCCGCCGCGCGCTCACGCCCTTCCCGAACGTGTCCCTATTGGGCATGTATGTGTGGGCGACCATAGAGCAGGGTGCGATCAGCGGAGGTCCCCAGGGCACAAGCTTGCTCATATTGGTTGACGCCTTGCCTAATCCGTCGGCGTTGCGATGACTTTTGTGGCATCAGCATAACGCGATTGCCTGCAAATCCGGGGAAAGGCCGCCCCAGGACGGCTTTCCGGACTGGCACGCCCCTTGCTTCGTTATTCATGTGCAGAGCGTCTAGGGTTCCGGCCGTGTCGATCACGGTGCTGGTCCAAGAGACGCGACCGCTTGAGATGCATTGAGGCATCTGGCGGAACACGGCGGGCCAAAATCCCGGGAGAACCCTGCACGGGTTTGCTGGCGCGAACCTCTCCCGGATGCGCGCTCCGTGAACCCCCCAACAGACGTTCGGACGCAATCCGGATCGCAAACAGGGGTATGTAATGTTTCGCAAACTGGCCACAATCATCCTAGCCGCATCACTCAGCCTCCCCTTCATCTCAGCCGCGCAAGCGGCGCCCAAGAAAGACTTCAAGATTTGCTGGTCGATCTATGTCGGCTGGATGCCGTGGGGCTATCTTTCCGACAGCGGCATCATGAAGAAGTGGGCCGACAAATACGGCATCAATGTCGAGATCACCCGCATCAACGACTATGTCGAGAGCATCAACCAGTACACGGCCGGCGGCTTTGACGGCTGTTCGATGACCAACATGGATGCGCTTTCGATCCCGGCCGGCGGCGGTGTCGACACGACGGCCTTGATCGTCGGCGATTTCTCCAACGGCAACGACGCGGTCATCCTCAAGAACAAGACCGCGCTCAAGGATATTGCCGGCCAGAAGGTCAATCTCGTCGAGCTCTCCGTCTCACATTACCTACTTGCGCGCGCGCTGGAGACGGTGGAGTTGGCCGAAAAGGACATTACGGTGGTGAACACTTCCGATGCCGACATGGTCGCTGCCTACGGCACCAGCGACGTCACCTCCGTCGTCACCTGGAATCCGCTGGTCTCGGAAATCGCTGCCATGCCGGGCGCCCACAAGGTATTCGATTCGACTGAGATCCCCGGCGAGATCATCGACATGATGGTCGTCAACACCGCGACGCTGAAGGACAATCCGGCCTTGGGCAAGGCGCTTGTCGGTGCATGGTATGAAGCCATGGCGCTGATGACGTCGGGTACGCCCGAAGGCAAGGCGGCCAAGGAAGAGATGGCCAAGGCGTCGGGGACGGATCTTGCCGGTTTCGACGCTCAGCTTGCATCAACGGCGATGTTCTTCGAGCCGGCCAAGGCGGTCGCATTCACCAACGGCGCCGAACTGCCGAAGACCATGGATCTGGTGCGCAACTTCCTGTTCAGCCACGGCATTCTTGGTACCAACGCGCCGAGCGTCGACGTGATCGGCATGAGCTTCCCCGACGGCTCGACGCTGGGCGACGTCAACAACGTCAAGCTGCGCTTCGATCAGGCCTTTATGGCAGAGGCGGCGGGCGGAACGCTCTGACGCGGGAGCGCGACATGCTAGCCAGAGGAACCGGCATCATGCAGGCCGCAGCAGGCCCCGAAGTCGCGCGCCTGCAACTTAGCAGGCCGAAAGCGCGGCTTCGCCTCATCAACGCGACGGTCTCGCGCGGCGGAGCGTTGCTGCTTGGGACGCTGCCGTTTGCCGCCGTGGCGATTGCCTATCTCTTCGCTTCGTCGCAAAGGCTGGCGGTCAATCCCAGCGACAAGCTGCTGCCCTCCCCTGCACAGATGTGGTCGGCCTTTTCAGACCTGGCGACAGTGCCGGACAAGCGCTCCGGCGACCTGATCCTGTGGGCCGACACCTATGCCAGCCTGATCAGGCTGTTCGCCGGAGTCGGCATGGCCACGCTGGTGGCGCTCAGCCTCGGCGTCGCCATAGGTTTCATCCCGCGCGTCAGGGCCTTTCTGCTGCCCTTGGTCACAGTTGTCTGCGTCATCCCGCCACTGGCGCTGCTGCCGATCCTGTTCATTGCGCTCGGCCTCGGCGAAACGGCCAAGATCACCTTGATCGCTCTCGGCGTCGCACCGGTCATGGTGCGCGACATCGCCAACCGGGTGATGGAATTGCCGCCGGAGCTCGTCGCCAAGGCACAGACGCTCGGCGGCAACAGCTGGACCATGGTGCTCAGGCTGGTGCTGCCACAGGTCATGCCGCGCCTCATCACTTGCGTACGGCTGGCGCTTGGGCCGGCCTGGCTGTTCCTGATCGCGGCAGAAGCCATCGCCTCCACCGAGGGGCTCGGCTACCGCATCTTCCTCGTTCGTCGCTACCTATCGATGGACGTCATCCTGCCTTACGTCGCCTGGATCACGCTGCTTGCGGTGATGACCGACTGGCTGCTCGTGCGGCTCTCTCACATCATCTCGCCCTGGGCGCATCCGGTGCGGACCAGATGAGCCGGATCCTCGTCCATGGGCTGGAGAAGAGCTACGGCGACGCCCGCGTGCTGGAACGGGTCAATGTCTCCGCCGAAGCGGGTGAATTCCTGTCGCTGGTTGGCGCCAGCGGTTGTGGAAAATCGACATTCCTGCGCATCCTGCTTGGCCAGGAACAGCAAAGTGGCGGCGTGGTCGTCGTCGGCGACCAGCCGATCGTGCCGGAACCGACGCCGCAGCGCGGCATCGTCTTCCAGCGCTATTCCGTGTTCCCGCATCTGACCGCGCTGCAGAACTTGCTGCTGGTCGAGGACTTCCGTTCGGGCGGACCGTTCGGCCGCGTCTTCGGCGCCAGGCGCAAAAGCGCCAGGCAAGAAGCCGAAACCATGCTGGAACGGGTCGGGCTTGGCCATGCGTGCGATCTCTATCCGGCCACGCTTTCTGGCGGCATGCAGCAGCGGCTGGCGATCGCGCAGACCTTGCTCGGCCGGCCGCAGATCCTGCTTCTCGACGAGCCGTTCGGCGCACTCGATCCCGGTATTCGCATCGAGATGCATGAGCTGCTCACCGAGCTCTGGACCGAGCACGGCATGACCGTGGTCATGGTCACCCACGATATCGGCGAGGCATTCAAGCTCGGCACCCGCGTGCTGGTCTTCGACAAGGTGCGCCACGACCCCCAGTTCCCGTCCGCCTATGGCGCGACGATCACCTACGATCTGAAGCTCGACCGCAAGCACCGGGCTTCCGCACGAGACGTGGCCGAAGTGGCCGCGATGGTCGGGACGACCCGACTGGATAGCGCAATCGCGACGACGGCGTCGTGAAGGAGGTTTCATGCACAGAGATAGTCCAGAACGCCGGCATCGTCGCGCCGGGCTCACCGACCACCAGCCACGCCAACGCTTCCACCATCCGAACTTCGAGATCCGCGACATGCAGGGCTGGAAGTCGATCGAGGCGGAAGGAAAGCTGCCCGAGGATGGCTGGCGCAAGGAACAGAAATGGGCACTCGACATGGGCCTGCCCGGATCGGATTCGATCATCGACAAGTCGATCCCGACATTCGCGCGAGGCGAGTTGCCGCATTTCGCCGGCATCAACACCTTCCTCAAGGCGCCCTATGTCGAGAACGTCCGCGATGTCGGCAGATATGACGCTGCCGTCATGGGCATTCCTTTCGACAGCGGCACCACCTACCGGCCCGGAGCCCGCTTCGGGCCGCAAGGCATGCGCCGCATCTCGGCGCTCTACACGCCTTACAATTACGAGCTCGGTGTCGACCTGCGCGAGCAGATGACGCTTTGCGACGCCGGCGACGTCTTCACCATCCCCGCCAATCTCGAAAAGAGCTTCGACCAGATCACCAAGGGCGTCAGCCATGTCGCCTCTTCCGGGGCGCTGCCGATCATGCTCGGCGGCGACCATGCGATCGGATTTCCGTGCGTGCGCGGTATCGCCGACGTGACCTCCAAGCGCATCGGCATCATCCATTTCGACCGCCACATCGACATTCAGGAAAAGGATCTCGACGAACGTATGCACACGACGCCCTGGTACTGGGCAACCAACTTGCCGAACGTCTCGGCCACCAATCTGGTGCAGCTCGGCATCGGCGGCTGGCAGGTGCCGCGCTACGGCGTCGCCGAGGCGCGGAAGCGCGGCACCAACGTGCTGACGATTTCCGATATCGAACAGATGGGGCTGGAGAAGGCGGCGGAGATCGCGCTCGAGCTCGCATGGAAGGACACCGACGCGGTATACATCTCCTTCGATGTCGACAGCATCGATTGCGGTTTCGTGCCGGGTACGGGCTGGCCGGAGCCCGGTGGCTTCCTGCCGCGCGAGGCACTGAAGCTGCTCGGGCTAGTGTCGGCGCCCGGCATCTGCGGACTGGAAGTGGTCGAGGTGTCGCCGCCCTACGACACGTCAGACATCACGGCGCTGTTTGGCGTGCGGGTTGTCGTCGAGGCGCTGGGCTCGATGGTCGCGCACGGCAATCTCGGCAAACACAAATCCATCATCGACAAGCCGACGAGCTTTTGATCATGCACGATGATCATCACCACCACAGCCATGACCATGGCGACGGTCACCATCACGGGCCGAACGGTCATCATCACCATCCCCACCCCGTCGGCCACAACGGGCCGGCCGGCAAGCCGTTGCAATGGCAGACACCGCATCTACCGCACGACCATGCGCCCGAACCCGCCGACGCGCGGGCGACGGATCTCGATCTCGTCGAGATCGCGTTTCTCGAAGGGTTTTCGCGGGCGCCCGACCCGTCCAGTTTCCTGCGCCTCGCCGGAATTCCCTTCGTCGGCGAAACCGCCGACGGCATGCGGCTGCATCTCCTGCGCGTCGAGACGCAGGACATGGTCGATGTCGGCGCCGTCATGCCGATGATCGGCGGCGCTGGCGTCACCTATCACCCGCTGCCCGCGAAACTGACGTCGCGCCGGCGCCGCCTGGCCTTCGTCTACCATGACGGCAGGGGACAAAGACTCCTCGACTTCGGCGAGGCGCGGCTTCTGGCCGACAGGTCCGGCGCCGCACAATTCACCATGCCAGGGGCCGGACAATGAGCACCGGCCTTGAACCGATCGCACCTCTATCAAACAGGTCAAGAACCATGAACAGAACGCTTTCATTCTTCGGCAGACTCGCCCTGGCAGCCGCCACAACCCTCATCCCCTCATTGGCCTTCGCCCATAGCGGCGGTTTTCATGCCCACGGGTTTGTAGACGGCCTTCAGCACCCGCTGGCCGGCATCGATCATCTATTGGCGATGATGGCTGTCGGCATCATTGCCGCTCGCGCCGGCGGCAAGGGGATCATCATCGTGCCGTCGTGCTTTGTCTCGGCGATGGTCGCTGGCGCCCTGCTCGGTATCGCCGGCATCGGCCTGCCCTCACTGGAAACCGGCATAACGCTATCGCTGTTGGTCTTCGGCGCCATGATGGCGCTTGCCAAGCCGCTTCCGCTCGCTGTGGCCGCCTCGCTGATCGCTCTCTTCGCCCTCTTCCACGGCAATGCCCATGGCCTCGAAATTCCCGAGACGGCCAGCGGCATCGCTTATGCGGTCGGCTTCGTGGTCGCTACTTCGGCTCTTCACGCGACCGGCGCGTTAGCCGCCCTAACACTTCGGCGCTGGCCGCGAGCCATCCGCACGGCAGGGGTCGGCACGTCGTTGGTCGGCGTGGCGCTGGCGGCACAGATCATCTGAACCGCAGCCCATTCATCTGCGATGAACAGGAGGCGAAGGCGTGATCAACCGGCTAACCGTTTGGCAGCGCATCCGAAACGTGCTGTACCAGATCCTGAAGACCCGGTCTGAGCGACTCTGATCTCATCCGGAGATTGAGGCTAGCAGCTTGCCGTACGCAGCGCGCGCGTACGGAGCGGTCCGCCGTGGGTCGCGACTAACTTCCTAGGTGCAGCCGGACGGTCTTGCCTGACGTCGCCGGCCTGTTCCCAGCTACGCCAAATGATCGCCGTCGTGAACTCCGCGCCGGCGAGCGTGACTTGGTCGTCACCGCTGCTGGCGGCCTCCCGGGCGAGGTCATGAAGAACTGGCGTGTCAAAGCGCCGAACAAATTCGATCGCGAATTCGGCTTCTCACGCATGGGCTACGAGATCGCCGCAGGGTGGGGTGCGGCGATGGCCGATGTAGCATCCAGACAGTAATTCGAGGTTGATTGCGACGGGACTATGGGCGGATTTCTATTCCGAACACCGTGCCGGCGTCGTTCAAGCACTTGATAAACGATCCTGACACTCCACCGGCGGCTGGCAACACATCTGCGGCCTCCGGAGGCCCACCATAAGTCAATAAAATCAAACGCTATGGACGGCGGTTCGCCAGTTATTACTTGGCTACCCGAACCAAAACACACCGCTAAGTCATTGATAAATAATAACAATGGTGGGCCCGGAGGATGCATCAAAAGCATTGATTTCATTGACTTTTTCGTGGGCCAAAATCAGAAATCTTCCCGTATCGTTCCGTATGGTTCCGTCGCCGATGTCGGCCAAAACACCGAACGTTCTGCTTATTTGGCCGTCCAAGGCATCCGGCACCTGCTCGAACCCGATATCCGTCAGCCCGAAGCCGCCCGGACCGGTTGGCTCTTCGGCTGGCGCGCTGAAAGCAGGGCAACGAATTGATCCACGGCCTGCCCGGCCCGCGCCAGGACCAGCGGATCCACAAGCTTGCCATCGGAAAAATCGCTGTCGCTGCCGTACACGGCGCTTGGCACGGTCAGCGCCGAGTAGAAGCCGAACAGCGGGCGGAGCTGGTGTTCGACCACCAATGCATGGCGCTGGCCACCACCCGTCGCGCCGATCAGGACCGGCCGATCGACGAGTGCCAGCGGATCGATGAGATCGAACAGATGCTTGAAGAGGCCGACATAGGACCCGTTGTAGACCGGCGTCGTGACGATCAGCGCGTCGGCATGCTCGACAGCCTCCACCACATCCAGCGCCTCCGGCGTCAATTCCTTTCGCGTAAACGCAGCACCCAGACCACGACCGGCATCGACAAGATCGAGGAAATTTACCGTGACAGACAATCTTTCGCGCAGCGCCTTGCCGAGATGATGCGCCAGCGTCCGCGACTTCGACGGCCTGTGCGTGTTGCCCGAAAGCACGACGATGTTCTGGCGCAGCCGTTCGACGTGGAAATTCATGGGCTTCTCATCTGTCCAAAGCAATTGGAAACGCGGGCGGGGCCGCCGGCCCCGCCATTTCGTCGGCGACCGTCAGGCGGCGCGCAGAGGCCGTGTCAGCGGGATCGGCGCGGCCGGCTCCGAACGCGGCACGCGGCCTTCGACCGGATGGCTCGGATCATTGAACCCATGCGTTGAGGCATGGCCGGCGGTGACGAGGCGGTCGACAAAGGCCTCGTCCTCGGCGCTCAGCCTGAAGTCCAATGCCTTCGCATAGCTGTCCCACTGTTCCTCGGTGCGCGGGCCGGCGATCGCCGCCGTGATCAGCCGGTTGTTCAACACCCAGGCCAGCGCGAAATCAGCGGCCGAGACGCCGCGTGACTTTGCGTGCGCCGCGATCTGCCTGGCGATCTCGATCGATTCCGGGCGCCACTCGGTCTCGGCGATGCGCTTGTCGCCACGGCCGGCCCGCGTGTCGGCGGCAGGCGCCTGGTTCGGCTCGTATTTGCCGGTCAGCACGCCGCGCGCCAGCGGGCTGTAGGAGACGACGCCAAGACCGTAATAGGCGGCCGCCGGCAGCTGTTCGGCCTCGGCGGTGCGGTTGACGATGTTATAGAGTGGCTGGCTGGCCACCGGCCGGTCGATGCCGAGTTCATCGGCCAGATGCGCGACTTCGGCGATGCGCCAGCCACGAAAGTTGGAGACGCCGAAATAGCGCAGCTTGCCCTGGCGGATCAGGTCGGCGATCGCCCGCACCGGCTCCTCCAGCGGCGCATCGAAGACGGCGCGGTGGAAGTAGAACAGGTCGATATAGTCTGTTCCCAGGCGCCGCAGGCTGTTCTCGACCGTCTGGATCACCCATTTGCGCGAATGGCCGCCGAGATTAGGCCCCTTGTCATGCGAGTTGACGAACTTGGTCGCCACGACCCAATGATCGCGCGTCGCCTTGATGCCGCGACCGACGACTTCCTCGGACTTGCCGTTGTGGTAGACGTCGGCGGTGTCAATGAAGTTGATGCCTTGCTCGCGCGCCTTGTCGATGATGCGATGCGCGACCGTCTCCTCGGTCGGCCCGCCGAACATCATCGTGCCGAGGCTGAGCGGCGAAACCTTCAGGGCGCTGCGGCCAAGATAGCGGTAGTCGGACATTTTTCTGCTCCGTTGAATTTCAGTTGATGGTTGGTTCGGCGTAGTGGCAGGCGACGTGGTGTCCGGGCGAGATCGCCCGGAATGCCGGCTCCTGCGAACGGCACAGGTCCGTCGCCAGCGGGCAGCGCGTGTGAAAGCGGCAACCGTTCGGGATGTTCTGCGGGCTCGGCAGATCGCCATGGATCGGCGCGGCCTGACGTCGGCGCGCCGGGTCCGGCACGGCATCCATCAGCGCGCGCGTGTAGGGATGCTTTGGCGAGGTCCACAGCGTCGCATTGTCGGCGCTTTCGACAATGCGTCCGAGATACATAACCAGCACCCGGTCGGCGAAATAGCGGACGACCGACAGATCGTGCGAGATGAACAGATAGGACAGCCCGAGCTGCCGCTTCATGTCGACCAGCAGGTTAAGGATCTGCGCCTGGATCGAGAGATCGAGCGCCGACACCGGCTCGTCGCAGACGACCAGTTCCGGATTGAGGATCAGCGCCCGGGCGATGCCGATGCGCTGGCGTTGCCCGCCGGAAAATTCATGCGGGTAGCGGCCGAGAGCATCTCCAGGCAATCCTACACGCTGGACTATGTCCTCGACAATTTTCCGCCGCTCGGCCTTGTTGCCAATGCCATGGACCTTCAGGGGTGCTGTCAGGATGTCGCCTATCATGTGGCGCGGATTGAGCGATGCGAACGGATCCTGGAAGATCATCTGGATATTACGGCGCGCCGCCTTCAGCCGGCGCGCGTCGAGAACGGTGATGTCGGTGCCGTTGAACTCGATCCTGCCGCTAGTCGGGTCGACCAGCCGCATGATGGTCTTGCCTAGCGTCGATTTTCCGCAACCGCTTTCGCCGACGAGACCAACCGTCTCGCCGCGTCCGACTTCGAGGGATACGCCATCGACGGCGCGCAGCGTGCCGCCCTGGGCGTGGAAATGGGTGGAAAGGTCAGAGACCGAGAGCAGCGCCATGCGCAACCTCCGGAATGAAGCTGTAGGGGCAGGCGACTAGACGATCCTCGCTCACCTCGACGAGGGCGGGTACGAAATGGGCGCAGCTGTCGCGCGCCACCGTGCAGCGCGGGCGGAACGGGCAGCCCTTTTCGCCAGCGGCCGAGACGATGCTGCCGGGAATCTCGGTCAGCCTGGCGTCGCGGTAGTGGAGATTGGTCTTCAGCCTTGGCGAAGCGGCAAGCAGGCCGCGCGTATAGGGGTGAAGGGGTGTTCTGAACAGTGCGTCTGGCAGCGCCTGTTCAACCTTGCGGCCGGCATACATGACGACGACCTTGTCGGCCCATTGTGCGACGACACCAAGATCGTGGGTGATGAGCACGACAGCCATCGACAATTCGCGGCGCAGCGTATCGAGCAGGTCGAGCACCTGCGCCTGGATGGTCACGTCGAGCGCCGTCGTCGGCTCGTCGGCAATCAGCAGGCGTGGTCGGCAGGCAACGGCGATGGCAATCATGACGCGCTGGCGCATGCCGCCGGAAAGCTGATGCGGATAGTCGTCGATGCGCCGCTGCGGATCGGGAATACGCACCAGATTGAGAAGCTCGATGGCACGGCTCCGCGCTGCCTTGCCGCGTATGCCTTCGTGCAGCGTCAGCACCTCGGTGATCTGCCGGCCGATGGTCAGCACCGGATTGAGCGACGTCATCGGCTCCTGGAAGATCATGGCGATCTCGCGTCCGCGCAGGTTCCGCATAGCCTTCTGGTCGAGACCGAGCAGGTCCTTGCCGGCGAATTCGATCCGGCCATTGGGGATTTTCGCCGAGCGCGGCAGAAGCTGCATCAGGGCGAGCGCAGTCAGCGACTTGCCGGAGCCTGATTCACCAACGATCGCCAGCGTCTCGCCCTCACCGACCTCGAAGCTCAGCCGGCTGACCGGCTCAGTGTTCGGGAAGCGAACCGTCAGATTGTCGATCCTGAGCAAAGGAGCCGCCATCTCTAGCGCTCCTGTGAGAAGCGCGGGTTGAGCGCGTCGTTGAGGCCGTCACCGATCAGGTTGAGCGCCAGCACGGTAAAGACGATCGCCAGTCCCGGAAGCGCTGTCAGATACCAAGCGGTGCGGATCAATTCCCTGCCCGCTCCGATCATCGAGCCCCAGCTGACGACGTTGGGATCGCCGAGGCCCATGAAGGACAGCGCCGATTCCATCAGGATCGCGGTCGCCACCATCACCGACGAGGTCACGATCAACGGCGGCAGCGCATTGGGCAGGATCTCGCGGAAGATAATGCGGGCATGGCAGTAGCCGAGGCTGCGGGCGGCCATGACGAAATCCTTCTCGCGGATGGCCCGGAATTCGGCGCGGGTCAACCGCGCCACCGTCGGCCAGGTGATGACGGCGATCGCCACTGTCACGACGGGCGCGGTCGGCTGCGCGATCGCCACCATGACGACCAGAAGCACGAAGCTCGGTATGGTCTGAAAGATCTCGATCAGGCGCACCAGCAGATCGTCGATCCAGCCGCCGAAGTAGCCGGCGGCGGCGCCGACCAGGATGCCGAAGCCGAGACCGAGCGCGGTCGCCACCAGGCCGACGAACAGCGAAATCCGCGCACCATGCAGAATGCCAGAAAGCACATCGCGGCCCATGGAGTCCGTGCCCAGTGGGAAGGCTGGGTTCTGGCCCGGCCACAGGAAGGGCCGCGCCACCATCGATAGCGGATCGGCCGGATAGAGGACTGGTGCTAGCAGTGCGGCCAGCACGACCAACGACAGGAACACCACGCCGAACATGGCGTTGGGATTGCGCAGGAAAACCTTCAGCGCACGCCCTCCAACGGCTATCGGCACCGACGCTGCCGAAGCGGAGCGTGCGTCGGGCGCGTGGAGATTGCTCCAGCTCTTTGCCTCGGGCTCAGGCGGTGCCGCGGGCCCGCGGGCATCGGCATGGAGACGGCGGGAACGGGCATCGCCCGCGGCGAAATCGGTGGAAGCCATCAGCGTACTCCGATGCGGGGATCGAGCCAGGCGTGCAGAAGATCGACGGTCGCGTTGGCGATGATGACCAGCAGCGACGACAACAGAAGGATGCCGAGCAGCACGGTGAAATCGCGGCCCATGACCGCTTCGAAGGCGAGACGCCCGAGGCCGGGCCAGGAATAGACGGTCTCGACAACGACGGCGCCGCCGAGCATGCCGCCAACATGCATGCCGGCCATGGTGGTAATGGGGATCAGCGCGTTGCGCAGGACATGGCGAATGGTGATGATGGCCGGCGGCAGGCCCTTGGCTGCGGCGGTGCGCACGTAGTCCTGCGACTGGACCTCCAGCATCGCCGCTCGTGTCAGCCGCGCATAGATCGCCACGTAGAACAGCGCCAGCGACAGTGCCGGCAGGATCATGTAGCGCGCCCTGTCCCAGAGCCCGGCAAGGCCGGTCAGGTTGCTGCCGATGGTTCCCGAGCCGCCGCTCGGCAGCCAGCCGAGCTTGACCGAAAACAACACGATCAGCATCAAGCCGATCCAGAAACCCGGGATTGAATAGAACAGCAGCGAAATAACGGAGAGCAGACGATCCGGCAGGCGCCCGGCAAACACCGCCATCACCGATCCAAGGGCGAGGCCGAGCACAATGGCGACGGCCAGAGCCACCGCCATCAGCACCAGCGTGCCGGGCAGCCGCTGGCCGATCAGGTCGGCAACCGGCATGCCGTAGCGCGGCGAAAAGCCGAGGCTGAAATGCGCCAGATTGTAGAGATAGTTGAACAGCTGGACGAGCAGCGGATTGTCGAGCCCAAAGCGCTGGCGCAGTGCCGCCATGGTCTCCACCGTGGCCGAACCAGCCTCGCCAGCCATGACGTCGGCCGCATCGCCCGGCGCGAGCTGCTGCAGAAAGAAATTCAGGATCACGATGCCCAGAACGGTCGGCACCGCCTGTATCGCGGTGCGTCGAAACGTTCTGCCAATGCGCGTCAGGGTCGACATCGTTTTCGCTATCCCGGCTGTGGCTGACGATGCGGGTTTGCTGTTTCCCGGAAAGTTTCGTGCTTTTTAGTTGACAAAATTTATAGACATTGTCAAACGTGATTTAAGAAATTTTATCCTGCAAATGGCGACTTTGCAGAATAGAATTTTATTTCATGCTACGAAATTGGCGGTTTGAGGCATGAAATCTTAAGCGCGGGAGCGGGTCGGCCAAATCTTTTCGCAAACGGGCCCGCTCTTGGAACAATAGATTTTTAACTCGGTGGCCGAGGATCGGCCGATCGGGGGCGGCAGCAAAAAAAGGACTAGGGCGCGATGTCTCATTTCCTCATTCCGAACCGCCGCAGGTTCCTCGGCATCTCGGCAGCCGCACTCGGAGCGACGCTGTTGTCTGCATCGCGCAGCGCCTACGCCGCCGAGCCGAAACAGGGTGGAACGGCGACGCTGGTGCTCTCGGCTGAGCCGCCGGTGCTGACAACGATCGCCCACACGGCATTCAATTCGGTCTACGTCTCGGCAAAGACCACCGAGGGCCTGCTGACCTATGATTTCGATCTCACGCCGCGCCCATCCCTGGCCAGACAATGGTCAGTCAGTGACGATGGGCTGCAATACACCTTCAAGCTGCGCGAAGGCGTGAAGTGGCATGATGGCCAGCCGTTCACCGCCGCCGACGTCGCCTATTCGATCACCACGATCAGAGAGGTTCATCCGCGCGGCCGCAACACCTTCCTCAACCTTGTAGATATCCAGACGCCGGATCCGCTGACCGTGACGCTGGTTCTGTCGAGGCCGGCGCCTTACCTGATCACGGCCCTGGCCGCGGCCGAAACGCCAATCGTGCCGAAGCACCTCTATGACGGCACAAAGGCAGCCGAAAATACCGTCAACGTCGCGCCGGTCGGCACCGGCCCGTTCGTCTTCAAGGAATGGGTGCGCGGCAGCCACATCGTCTATGAACGTAATCCCGACTATTGGGACGCGCCGCGCCCCTACCTTGACCGGCTGATTGTCCGTTTCATCCCTGACGCTTCGGCGCGCGCACTGGCGCTGGAGACAGGCGAGATCGATCTGGCGCCGGCAACGCCGATTCCGTACAGCGATTTGCAGCGCTTCGAAACGCTGCCGCATATCGGCTTCGAGAAACAGGGCTACCAATATTCCAATGGCATCAGCCGGGTCGAGTTCAACCTGGAGAAACCCTATTTCCAGCATGTTCGCGTCCGCCGCGCCTTCGCCCATGTTATCGACCGCGACATCATCCGCGACACCATCAACTATGGCTATGGCGCGACCATTCCCGGCCCGATCAACCCCAATTTGAAGAAGTGGTACGTCGCCGACCTGAAGACCTATCCGGTCGACATTGCCACTGCCGAGAAACTGCTCGACGAAGCAGGCTTGCCGCGCGACGCCAACGGCACCCGGCTCAAGCTTGTCCACGACTATGTCCCGAGCGGCGAGACCTACAAGCGCGGCGCCGAATACATCAAGCAGGCATTGGCCGCAGTCGGGGTCGAGGTCACCGTACGCAGCCAGGATTTCGCCACCTACACCAAGCGCATCTACACCGACCGCGATTTCGACTTCACCTTCAACGGCATGAGCAATCTGTTCGACCCGACGGTCGGCGTGCAGCGGCTCTACTGGTCGAAGAATTTCAAGCCCGGCGTACCGTTCTCCAACGGTTCGAAATACAGCAACGCCAAGGTCGATGAACTTCTTGAAGCGGCCGCCGTCGAGGTCGATCACGAAAAGCGCTTCGAGCAATGGGCCGCGATCCAGCAGATCCTTGTCGAGGACCTGCCCGACATCGGCATCGTCAGCCAGCCGGAAATCACCCTCTACAACAGGCGCATAGCCGGTCACACGGTGGGCGCTGAGGGCAATGCCGGCTCCCTCGCAACAGCCCATATCGTCGCTTGATCCGCTGACCCGTGTGCGCGGTCCTTTCGCGCACGGGTTCCCTTCCTCCACCCGAGAAAGTTCGCCATGACGCTCGCCCACAAGCCTGGTTCCATCGTCGGCACGCCCTTCTTCAAGGCGCCGACCGACTATCCGGACAGCCCGCTGTCGAAAGCGCTCCGGCAGCCGGTGCTGCTCGGGCTGTTCCTGCCAATCCAGGCCGGTGGCTGGACCAACTCGACGCTGCCGCGCTCGACCGACTGGCGCTTCGATTACAACCGCGACCTGACGCTCAAGGCTGAGGAGCTTGGCTTCGACCTCGTCTTCGCGCTCAGTCAATGGCTGCCCAAGGGCGGCTATGGCGGCGTTTTCAACGGCCAGGCGCTGGACAGTTTTGTGTCCGTGGCGGCCATGGCCGCGATCACCAAGAAGATCATGCTGATTTCGACCATGCATGTTCTCTACGGCCCGTGGCATCCGCTGCATCTGGCGAAGTTCGGCGCGACGCTCGACCACATCTCCGGCGGCCGCTGGGGCATCAACGTGGTCACCGGCCATCGCGCCGTCGAACACGAGATGTTCGGCTGGAACCGCATCGAGCACGACCGTCGCTATGAACTCGCCGCCGAATTCGTTGAGGTGCTGCAGCGACTGTGGCAGGACGACGAGAATTTCTCCTTCTCCGGAGAATCGAGCTGGAAGCTCAATGGCGGCTTCGTCACGCCCAAGCCGAATTATGGACGGCCGATCCTGGTCAATGCCACCGGCTCCGACGCCGGCATTTCCTTTGCCGGCCGTTATTCCGACATCGTCTTCGTCACCAGCCCGGCCGGCTCCGATATTGCCAGCGCGCTGGAAGCGCTGCCGGCGCATACGAAGAAGGTGAAGGACGCAGCTCTCGGCGTCGGCCGCACCGTGCGCACGCTGCTCAACCCGCTGGTCATCAGCAGGCCGACCGAGAAGGAAGCCTGGGCGGTCGCCGACGAGATCGTCGCCCATGCCGACAGCCGCACGCCGAAAGGCTTCCAGACCTTCAACAGCGACGCCCAGGCCTGGAAAGGACGCGAAGGCCGCGAGGACCCCTACGCCAAGGTCGGCGGCAACATCTACCTCATCGGCACGCCCGAACAGATCGTCGACCAGTTCGTCAAGTTGAAGGACGCCGGCATTGACGGCCTGCAGCTGTCCTTCTTCGATTTCAAGCCTGACCTCGAATTCTTCGGCGAGAACATCCTGCCGCTGATGAAGCAGGCTGGCCTGCGCAACACCTAAGGAGCCATCATGACCGCGACTGGGATCTCCGAAATCTGGTACACACGCTGCCCGGTGCCGACGCCTGTCGGGCTCGCCGCACAGCTCGGGCTTCTCGACGAGACCTTTCGCAAGGAGGGGATCGAATTGAAGTCGATCATCGATTCGGCCAATCGCGACATCCGCCAGAGCCATTTCAACCACACGCTCGACTGGTCGTTCCGCCACGGCGGCAACGTGCCGCCGATCCGCGCGCGGTCCGAAGCGCGCAAGACGCGTCTCGTCGGCATCACTTGGACCGACGAATTCCAGGCAATCATCGCCCTGCCCGGTTCCGGCATCAGGACAACCCAGGACCTGAAAGGCCGCCGCTTCGGCATCGCCCGGCGCCCCGAAGGCATCGTCGACTTCATGCGAGCGACGGCGTTGAAGGGACTGGTCTCGGCGCTCTCGCTCGAGGGCCTTGGCTATGGCGACGTCGAGATCGTCGACATAGCGCTGGCCGACAGCGTGCTCGACAGCCAGGAAGGACCGTCGCTGTTCGGCCTCAAGCGCAAGCAGGCCTATGGCGAGGAAGCCGCAGCCCTGATCCGCGGCGAGGTCGACGCCATCTATGTCAAGGGCACGGCCGGCATCAATGTCGCCAATCTGATCGGCGCCATCCAGGTCGTGGAATTTGGCTTCCACCCCGACCCGAACATCCGCATCAATTCCGGTTCGCCGCGCGTGCTGACCGTCGATGAACTGCTGGCGGAACAACGCCCCGATCTGGTCGCGCGACTGATCGAGACCATCCTGCGCGCCAGTGCCTGGGCCGAGGCGCATCCGGAAGAGACGCAGCGCTTTGTTGCCCGCGAAGCCGGGGCCACCGAGGAACAGGTGCTGGCCGCCAATGGCCCGGATGTCCATAAGCATCTCGGCCTCGGACTGCAGCCTGAGCTCGTCGCAGCGGTTTCCCACTACAAGAATTTCCTGCGCGACTGGGGCTTCCTCGCCGGCGATTTCGACGTCGAGCACTGGGTCGATCGCCGGCCGCTCGATCTGGTGAACATTCGCGCCGCCGCCTGAGAGAAAGCCAACGTCATGATGTCGACAATTGCCGAGTTTCCGCAACTCCTCGAGAAAGTGGCCGGCCTCGCCGACGACTTCGCGCTGACCGCCGCGCATCACGACGCGACCGGGGAATTCCCATTCGCCAATTTCGACCGGCTTCACCAGGCGGGGCTGCTTGGCCTGGTCACGGCGCGCGAACATGGCGGCTTCGGTGGCGGGCTGACGGAAGCACAGGCGGTGATCGCCGAGATCGGTCGTGGCGAGCCGTCGACAGCGCTGGTGCTGGCCATGCACTACAACAGCCAGTATGCGATGCGGAAATCCGGAAAATGGCCGCGCCATCTGGTTCAGCGGATTGTCGAGGCCGGCCGTCTTGGCCCTGCCCTGATCAACGCCGCCCAGGCCGAGCCCCGGATCGGCTCGCCAGCTCATGGCAAGCCGCCCGAAACCATTGCCCGGCGGGACGGCAACGTCTGGCGGATATCCGGCCACAAGAACTACGTCACCGGCATTCCTATTCTGAAATGGGTGAACTTGCTGGCGCTGACCGACGAGCCGCAGCCGCGTCTGGCTTCATTCCTGGTGCCGACCGACGCGCCTGGATTTCGCGTCGAAAAGACATGGAACGCCGCCGGCATGCGGGCGACGGCCAGCGACGACATCATTCTGGATAATGTTGCGGTTCCTGCCGAAGACATCACCGAGGCGCAGCCGGCATCCGAGCCGCTGAGGCGCGAGGAAAGCGCGACGGCGTTCTTCTTTTCGCTGATCGGCGCTGTCTACCACGGTGCCGCCCGTGCTGCCCGTGACCGGCTGGTCTCCTTTGTCAGCACGCACGCGCCGGCAAGTCTTGGTGCGCCGCTGTCGACCGTGCCGCACATCCAGTCAGGGCTGGGCGACATAGAGGTTCGGCTTGCGAGCAGCGCGCGGCTGCTGCGTTCGCTCGCCGAAGATGTCGACGCCGGCCGGCCTGTGGGCACCGACGGCATGACGGTCAGGCATGTCGTCATCGACAATGCCGTTGCCGTCACCTCGCTGGCGCTGGAGCTTGCCGGCAATCCAGGCCTTAACAGAGATTTCCAGCTTGAGCGCCACCACCGTGATGCGCTGACCGCCCGTTCCCACGCACCGCAGAACCACATGATCCGCACGATCGCCGCCAAGGCGACGCTCAGCCGCCATACCGCCCGGCAGCTGGCCGAGACACCGGCTATTGCCGCTGGCAAGCCCAGGCTCGTGGCGGTCGGTTGAGCGCCATGACAACAGAACATGTCGAAGTCGCCATTATCGGCGGAGGCCCCGGCGGCCTGACACTGGCGCAAGGCCTGAAGAAGAACAGCATCAGTGTCGCGGTCTTCGAGAAGGACCGCGCCCGCACCGACTATGTCCAGGGTTTTCGTCTGCGCATCCGCCAGCGCGGCATCGATTCCCTGATCGCCAATTTGCCGCCGGAACTCTACGACGCTTTTGTCGCCACGCTCGGCCAGGCGCCAGATCGCAACATCCTGCTCGACGAGAATTTCAAGATCCTGGGCGAGGATGCTGCCTGGGGCGGCGGCAACGCGCTGGGCGAGGCCGACGATACGCATATCGAAAAGTCAGTGAGCCGTATCACGCTGCGCCAGGTGCTGTTGTCCGGCCTCGACGGCATCGTGCGCTACGGCAAGGTCTTCTCCCGCTACGACGAGCAGCCGGATGGTTCGGTCGTAGCGCATTTCGAGGATGGCTCGACAATCCATGCCGATGTGCTGGTCGGTGCCGACGGCGCCCGCTCGCGCGTGCGCCAGCAGCTGGTGCCGCATGCCAGGAGCTTCGATACAGGCGTCAGGCGCCTGGCCGGCAAGATGACGCTGCATGCGGCAGCCCTTCACCAGATCTCGCCGCTGCTACTCGACTACAATGCCGGCGTCAGGCCAACCGAAGGTCATGGGCTTATGGTCACCAGCCACAGGGTCAATGTCGACGCATTACGAAAGCATGGACTGATCGGGCTGGACGACGCCACCCACAAGGATTTTTCCGGTTTCCATTTCAACAACACCACCAGCTATGTCTGGTGGAACACCGCCTATGAAAAGGACGAACTTGCCACGGACGACGCGCTGGCAAAGCTCTCCGGTTCAGAACTGATTGACCTGCTGATCTCGAAGATCGCCCACTGGCACCCGGAAATCCTCGACCTCATCCGCTACACCGACCCATCGACGGTGGCGCTGCTTCATGTCCACAGCTCCGAACCTGTCGATCCCTGGCCGACGAAACCGGTGACGTTGCTTGGCGATGCCATCCACGCCATGACCTATTTTCGCGCGCTTGGCGGCAACACCTCGATCTACGACGCCGGGCTGCTGGTGCCAGAGCTGGTGGCCGCCAAACGCGGCGGCAAGCCGCTTCTCCAGGCGCTGTCGGAGTATGAGGCCAAGATGCTGGAGCACGGCGCCAAAGCCGTGCGGTCTTCGCTGACGGCGATGCAGAAGAACGTGCTGGCGGGCCGTCGCCGCCAATCGGAAGCCGCCGAATAGTGGCCCCGAAAAAATCGGCTGACAGTGCTCCTGCCCTACGCCGCTTCCACCAGGCTGGCCGACTGGAAGTCATACAAGAGGATCGCGATCTCGAAGCCGCGCCGCTGCAGCCAATGCGCCGTCGTCGCCGCGCGGACACCGAGCAGATCGTCGATCAGCACGACGCGGGCGCCGCGCACGGCGATGGTGCGATAGGCGACACCGAGCAACTGCCCGCCCTCAGACGCGATCGACCCCGGAATATGCGCTTCGGCGAACTCGTCGGGCGTGCGCACGTCAAGCAGGTAGGTCGTCCGCTTTTCGTCCTTCGCCCAGTTCGCGGCCGTGGCCGCATTGATGCGGGGAAAGCTGTCGCCTTCGGCAAGCTTTGCGATGTGCTCCCCGGCGAAACGCTTGGCATCCTCGCTTGCCGGACCATAGATTGCGGTCTTGCCGGTTTCGAGTGCAAGACCGGCTTCGCGCCATGCCTTGGTGCCGTCGTGCAGATAGGCGACCCGGTTGGGCACGCCGGCATCGATCAGTGTCTGCGCCCCGATGATGGCGCGCGGCAGGCCGGCGCAGGAGACGACAACCTGCGTCTCCGGTGACGGCACCAGGTCGGCGAAGCGCAGCACCAGCTCGGCGCCCGGCACGCTGACGGCGCCCGGCACATGGTCCTTTTCGAACTCCGCCACCGTGCGGCTGTCGAGCACCACCACGTCGGCGCCTCGGCCTCTGAGCACCGCGAGCTCTTCAACGCTGACGACCGGGGTCCCCTTCTCGTCGCGGATCGCCAGCGAAAAATCGACGCCCGGCGTATCGAAGGTCGGCAGGCCTTCAACGCCGCTTTGCGTCCATTCCGGAATTCCACCGTTCAGCGAAAACAGCTGGGTACGGCCATACCCCACCAGTCGTTCGACAAGTTGCTCGGCAACGCCGCTGCCGTCGTCCGCCAGCACGGTGCGCACCGATTTGCGCGGGATGAAGCGGTCGATCTCGGCCTCGACCTGAGCCGCGGGCAGGTTGGTGGCGAACAGCTGCGATGCGTATCCGACAGTCGCGCTGTCGCGAATGTCTAGCACCGCCAGTTCTTCGCCATCCGCCAGCCATTGGCGAAACATTTTCGAATCGATCGTCCTGTCGCTCATGATGCTTTCCTCTCTTGCTGTTCAGCGGCGCCACGGATCGAACGCGCAAGGCCGAGGTTCTCGCGCAACGTCCCGCCTTCGTAAGCAGTCCGGAACAGACGCCGCCGCTGCAGCTCCGGAATGACGAGGTCGACAAAATCGGTGAGGCCCGTCGGCAGGATCGGCGGCATGACGTTGAAGCCGTCCGCGGCGCCACCGGCGAACCACTCCTCCATCATGTCGGCCACATCCTTTGGCGTGCCGACGATCTGGAAATGGCCGCGCGCGCCGGCAACGGCGAGATACAATTGGCGGATGGTCAGGTTCCGGCTCGCGGCCAATTCGGAAACGACTTTCAGGCGGCTCTTCACGGCATCGGAACTGCCCAGTGCCGGCAACGGTCCGTCGAGTGAATGGCCGGAAAGATCGACACCGCCGAGCAATCCTGAAACCAGCGCCACACCAACCACAGGATCGACCAGGCGCTGGATCGCATCGAACTTGTCCTCGGCCTCCGTGCGCGTCGGCGCGACGACCGGGAAGACACCGGGCATGATCTTCAAGCTGTCGGCGGAGCGGCCAAACGAGCCCAGCCGGCCTTTCAGTTCGCCGTAAAAGCCGCGCGCCGATTCGATGGTCGGGTGGGCGGTGAAAACCACCTCCGCCGTCCGCGCCGCCAAGTGCTGGCCGGCATCGGACGAGCCCGCCTGGACGATGACGGGATGGCCCTGCGGTGGGCGAGCGACGTTGAGCGGTCCCTTGACGCGGAAATGCCGGCCGACATGGTCCGGGGCGTGGATGCCGCGCCGGTCGATGGCGATCCCCGAAGCCTTGTCGGCGACGAAGGCATCGTCGTCCCAGCTGTCCCAAAGCTTCTGCGCGACAGCGACGAATTCCTCGGCGCGGGCGTAACGGTCGGCATGAACGGGATGCTGGTCGAGGCTGAAATTCGCCGCCGCCGGCGCATCGGCTGAGGTGACGACATTCCAGCCTGTCCTGCCGCCGCTGAGATGATCGATCGAAGCGAACAGCCGCGCCAAGTGGAACGGCTCCCAATAGGTGGTCGAGGCGGTCGCAACGAGCCCGATCCCTTGCGTGATGGTCGAGAGCGCCGACAAAAGCGTCAGCGGCTCGAAATGCACGACATGGCCGGTGCGCTCGAAGGTCTCGATCGGCTGCTCGCCATTGCGCGCGCTGAGGCTGTCGGCCAGAAACACCATGTCGAACAGGCCACGCTCGGCAGTGCGCGCGGCGTCCGCATAGTGCTGAAAGCTCAGGCCCGGATTGGCAGGCACATCGGGATGGCGCCAGGCAGCGACATGATGGCCCGGTCCGCGAACAAAGGCTCCAAGCCTTATCTTTCGATTTTCAGTCATCAGCGGTTCTCAGGCTGGTCGCAAAGGGCGTTCCTATCTAGCGCCTGCCAAACCCGCTGAGTGAAAGAATGCCTTTCGCCAGCTGGCAATTATTGTTTTTTGACATCGGATTACGGGAAAGCACGATGGTCGTTGCCGGGGCGGTGGGCTAGAGCCATGACCACCGGCGTCGCAAAGGTTCTTGATGCTTCATACCCTTTCCTCCCCGCTACGTTCGATCCCTCGTTCAATCATCATCGTTGGCGGCGGCTTTGCCGGCGCGGTTACCGCGATCAAGCTGCTCGACCGTTCAACTGAGCCGCTGGCAATCACCATCATCGAGCGCCGGGCCCAACTCGGCCGCGGTGTTGCCTACAGCACCTGCGATCCGAACCATCTCGTCAACGGCGCGGCGCGTATCTTCTCGCTGCATCCAGACGATCCCGATCACCTCGTCCGCTGGCTCCTGGCGAATGGTCCGGACCAAGGCTGGACACCGCCCGAAGATGTCCCGGACTCCAGCCCGCCACGTTGGCTGTTCGGCAGCTATGTCCAGTCGGAACTGACGAGAGCGGTTCGAGAAGCAGATGGGCGCTCCTCGCTGCGCCACATCAAGGCATCCGCCGTCGACATGCTGACGGGTCCGTCCGGAGTCTGCGTCGGCACCGGCGACGGCCAGCAATTGCTGGCCGATGAGGCCGTGCTGGCGACTGGGGTGTTCCAGAGCGAGCCAGCGGCGGCAGAAGCACCTGTCATCAGCGATCCCCGCTACGTCGCAAATCCCTGGGATTCGGCGGCGCTCGACCGGCTCACCGGCAGCAAGAAACTGCTGCTGATCGGCTCCAGCCTGAGCATGGTCGACGTCGTCGCCAGCATGGAAGCGCGCGGCTTCAAGGGCGGTTATCGCGTCGTGTCGCGGCGCGGACAGATCGTCGAACCTCGGCGCAACACGGAAGCGTGGCGCGATTTCCTCGCCGGGCGGCCGCTGCCGAAAACCACCAGGGCGCTTCTCGCACTGGTCAAGGCCGAACGCCGGGCAATCGAAACCACCGGCCTGGACTGGCAAGGGCTGCCACTGACGATCCGGCCGTGGATCCTGGCCTTGTGGCAGGGCGCCACCGACAGGGAGCGCTTGAAGTTCGCACGCCATCTGCGCGCCTTCTGGGATGTCACCGCGCACCGCGCGGCGCCACCGAGCTTTGAGCGCGTGGCACTGGCGCGAAGCCAAGGCCGTTGGACGGGTGGAGCGGGACGGGTGCTGGCACTCCATCCGCAGGCAAATGGGATCGTCGCTGAAATCCGCTGGCGCGATACCGGCGCAGTCGAACGGCTGCGCTTCGACGGCGTCGTCAACTGCCGCGGCCATCAGGAGCATGATTGGCGACGGATCGCCGATCCGTTCGTCCGCAGCCTGCTTGAGAACGGCATCGTCAGGCCCCATGCAACCGGCTTCGGCATCGACGCGACGCATGGCGGCCAGGTGATTGCCGGTAACGGCAACACCCATGGCAATCTGTTCGCCATCGGCCATCCGCTGCGCGGCGTCGCCTGGGAATCGAGCTCAATCGGCGAACAACTGGCGCAGGCCATAGCCCTTGCCGGCCTTCTGGTCGGAGCCAGCCCAAGGCTGCGTGCTTTGGCCTGAAGTTACCGGCTTTGCGAAATGGAAGAAACGAAAAGGGCCGCAGCTCGATGCGGCCCTTCTCTCATGATTGCCCGGCAGATTTAGGCGTTCGGGTCGAGATAGGCGTCGGCGAAATTCGCTGACAGGCCTTCGGCGCCAGGCGCGTAGTTCTTGACGGTTTTGCGGGCGATGATGATGGTGGGTGGCGCGATCAGATTGATGATCGGCAACTCGTCGGCGATGATCTCCTGGAACTTGAAGAAGAGTTGCTTGCGCTTGGCCTCGTCGAGCTCGACCGATGCGGCTTCCAGCAAACGGTCAACCTCCGGGTTCTCATAGTGCGCGCCGTTGGAGAACGGCAGCCCTTTCTTGATGTTCTTCGACCAGTAGAGCCGCTGTGCGCCGGCGCTCGGATCGAAGATGTTGCCGCAGGATTCCGTCGACAGGTCCCAGGTGCGATCGGTGTAGATGGTTTTGACATAGGTTCCGAAGTCGAATTTTTCGATCTCGGCATCGATGCCTATCTTGGCCAATGCCTGCTTGAGGAAGTCGGCATAGCCCCACGGGTTGTAGGGATTGTTGGTGAGCCTGAGCTTGAAGCGAATGCCGTCCGCTCCCCGCTTGAAGCCGGCCTCGTCGAGCAGTTTTTCCGACAATGCCGTATCGACGGTCGCGGCCTTTACGTCGGGGTCGAAATACTTCTTGTTGACGACGCTGATCGGCGTCGGCGAGACTTGGCCATAACCGTAAAACACGATTGCATTGACCGCGTCGAGGTCGATCGCGTGCGCGATTGCCTGACGGACCTTCTTCTCCTTCAGGATCGGGTTTTCGAGGTTGATGATCAGTTGGTGCAGCGGGCCGCTATAGGTGAAGACCGTGCTGTCGACGACGAATTGCGGCAGCGCGTTGAAACGCTCCAGATCGGCGAAGGCCACAGGGTTCGGTCCGATGTCGACCTCGCCCGTTTCGAGCGCCGCGGCGCGCGCGCCCGGATCGGTGATGAAGCGGAAAATGATCCGGTCGAGATAGGGTTTAGGCGCATCCCAATAGGTCGGGTTCTTTTCGACGAGGATGTGGCTGCCCTTCACCCATTCCTTCAGCACGAACGGCCCGCTGCCGATGATCTGCTCGAAGGACGGATCGTCAGCCGGCTTCAGCTTCTCGTAAATGTGTTTGGGCACGACAGGCGATTCCGTGGCGGCCAGCCCCGAAATCAGGGCGGCGGACGGCTTCGACAATTTGATCTTTACGATATACGGGTCCGACGTGTCGATGTCGGTGACGTTCTGGAAGGTGATGCGCCCGCGCGGATGCGCTTCGCGCAGCCGGGAGATCGAAAAGGCCACGTCCTCGGAGGTCAAATCATGGCCATCGCTAAACTTCACCCCCTGGCGCAGCTTGAAGACGTATTCGAGCCCGTCGTCGCTGATCGACCATTCGGTGGCCAGTTGCGGTCGCGGATTGAGATCGTAGTCGTAGGCGAGCAGGCCGTCGAAAATCTTCGGACCGATGGTGGCCGGTCCGCCAGCGCTGGTGTTGATGGAAACGATCTGGTTGGGCTCGGGATAGTAGACGAAGTTGAGCGTGCCTCCGGCCACCGGCTTTGCGTCTTCTGCGAATGCCCCGGCGGGAAGTGCTGCACTCGCGCCGGCCAGCAGCAGGAACTGATTGAACAGGCGTCGGTTGATGGTCATGGTCGGTACTCCGAATTGGCGCGATTTATCTTTCATGGAGAAAAGTCGGGATCGTCGTTTTCACGCGCCGGTCCCAACCAGAGGGCTTGCAGAACGCTTAGGCGTTTGGCGCGAGCCATATCTGCGCGAAGCTGTTGTTGATCCCCTGAGCGCCGGGCGCAAAATCCCGGACCTTCTTGTTGGCGACGATCTGGGCGCCGGCGGCGACCAGATCGACCGACACCACGTCGTCATGGATGATGTGCTGGAATTTGTGCCAGAGCTCGCGCCGCTTGGTCTCGTCGGGCTCGATTGCCGCGGCTTCGAGGATCTGGTCAACCTTGGGGTTTGCATAGTGGCTAGCGTTGGAGAAGACGAGGCCGATCTTGAAGTTCTTCGACCAGTAGGCGCGCTGGACGCCGAGCGTCGGATCGAAGGTGTTCGACAGCGACTCGACCACCAGGTCCCAGGCGCGGTCGGTGTAGACGGTCTTCAGGAACGTCGACAGGTCAAGCTTGAGGATCTCGGCATCGATGCCGACCGTCGCCAACGACTGCTTGATGAAATCGGCATAGGACGCCGGCAGGAACGCGTTGTAGGCAAGCCGGAGCTTGAAGCGCGTGCCATCGGCGCCACGCGGATAGCCGGCGTCGTCGAGCAGCTTCTCCGCCAGTTTGGTATCGGGCTCGCGCGCCTTGATGCTGCGGTCATACCATTTGGGCAGCGCCGTGCTGATCGGGCTCGGCGATACCTGCGCATAACCGTAGAGCGCGATGTCGACCAGCTTCTGCAGGTCGATTGCGTGGGCGATGGCAAGGCGCACATCGCGCTTGGTCAGGATTTCGTTCTCGTAGTTGAAGAACAATTGCTGCTGTGGGCCGGAATAGGCGTAGGTGTTGGTGTCGACGACCAGAGCGGGGTTTGCCTTCAGCCGTTCGATGTCGGCCAGCGGCACGGGATTGGCGCCGATATCGATCTCGCCGGTTTCAAGAGCCGCCGAACGTGCGGCCGGGTCGAGGATGACGTGCAGGACGATGCGGTCGAGGTAGGGCCGAGGCGCGTCCCAATAATCCGGATTGCGGTCGAAGATCAGATGGCTGCCGGGCACCCATTCCTTGAGAATGAAGGGACCGGTGCCGATCGTCTGTTCGAGCTTCGGCTGTTCCGCCGGCTTGAACGTTTCGTAGACGTGCTTCGGCACAATCGGTGATTCCGAGCTGCTCAGTGCCGTGATCAGATAGGGCGCCGGCTTTGAAAGCACGATGATGGCGGTGTGCGGATCGGGCGTCTCGACCGCGGTCACGTTTTGGTAGGTGATGCGGCCGCGCGGATGCGCCTCCTTCAGCCGGAAGATGGTGAAGGCAACGTCTTCCGACGTGAAGTCCTTGCCGTCATGCCATTTGACGCCCTCGCGCAGTTTGAAGGTGTAGCGCAGGCCGTCATCGCTGATCGACCACTCCGTCGCCAGCAGCGGTTTCGGGCTGAGGTCATAGGCGAAATCAAGCAGACCTTCATTCACCTTGGGACCGATCGCCTGGCCGGTGCCCGACGAGGTGTTGATTGCAATCAGCGACGTGGGGTCGGGATAGTAGGCCCAGTTGAGCGTGCCACCCTGGACCGGCGTTCCTTCGGCAGCGAAGGAAACCCCGGGCAATGCGAAGCTCGCACCGCCAAGCAACAGCAGCTGGTTGAAATGACGACGATTGACAGACATGGCCTTGAGCTCCGGAAAACGGCTTCGATGGCATCCGGCGGCCGAACACACTCCGGCGCCTCGACGCGATGATCTCTGCCACGCCGCAAAACCGGAAGAATGATTTTCTATCGTCTGCCGAAAGCACCGCTTCGCACGACCGTTTCATTCCAGGATCTGGCAACGCTGCTCGACGCCCAAATCAGCGCTCCGATCTTATTTCTACAAGAATTGTAGACATTACGATTTTTTAGATTTCCGTTCCCGCTGCCGCGACGCTGCGGCAAACGAAATTTTCCACCGAGCACTTTAGCGCAAAGCCCGCCCTCGTCGCGCCCGGCCTGAACGTGTTGAATGCGCTCTATGGTCGATCTCATTCGCGCAAAATCAAGGAAGCTGCGGCCGACGTTGGCGAGGCTTCCGCCGCTGACGTCGCTTCGCGCTTTTGTCGCAACCGCCCGCCACCTGAGCTTTACGCGGGCGGCCGAAGAACTCCATGTGACGCCTGCCGCCATCGGCCAGCAGATCCGCCTGCTCGAGGATCACCTCGGTCAACCGCTGTTCCATCGCAACCGCGGCGAGCTTCTGCTGACGTCGGCCGGCCAGGCGCTGATGCCCGGCCTCACCGAGGCTTTCGACGTCGTTGTCGAGTCGGTCGCGCGGATTTCCGGCGACGAGGAGGATGCGCCGATCAAAGTGTCGGTCGCGCCCTCCTTCGCCAGCAAATGGCTGATCCCGCGCCTCGACGCACTGCGCGACGCGGTACCCGGCCTAGAAGTGCTGGTCAACGCATCGACCAGGCTTGCCGACTTTGCCAGCGAAGACGTCGACTGCGTCATCCGCTACGGGTCGGGCGCCTATAGCGGCCTGCTGACGGAACGGCTTTTTTCGGAAGCGGTGCTCCCCGTCTGCAGCCCGGAATTTGCCCGCATGCACGGTCTCTATCGCGGGCCGGAGGGGCTGCGTGACGCACCGATCCTGCATGAGGACGGTCCGGAACGCGATCCAAGCTGCCCTGACTGGAAGGGCTGGCTGAGATCCAACGGCCTGTCTGGCCGCTTTGTCGAGGGCGGTATACGGCTTAGCCAATCGTCACTGGTGCTCGACGCTGCTGCTGCCGGCAAGGGCATCGGTCTCGGCAAATTCCGGCTGGCCGAGCCTGACCTTGCCGCAGGGCGGCTGGTCAGTCCGTTCGGCTCACCGCAGCCGGTCGAGTTTTCCTATTATTTCGCGACGACACCGCACAAGGCGAAGCTGGCGACAGTCGAGCGCTTCCATGGCTGGCTGAAGGCCGAGGCGCGGAGGCTTGGCGCGCTCGACTTCACGCCGCCGGCGGCGCTGCCGGCGCGCATCGCCATCATCGCCGCCGAATAGCCCCGCCTCGGTCTCGCGAGCAGGCGCGCGCCTATTTGAGCTTGAAGCCCAGGGCCTTCAGCACTTCGCCCAGGCGATCACGGCCTTTCAGCGCTGCTTTGCTGCCGATGCGGTTCGAAAGCAACTCTGTCCAGTCCACCACAGGCATCGCCTGCTCCTGCTGGAATAAACGAAGCCTCTGGTTGTAGGCTGCAAGATCGTCCGGATCGGGCTCTGATCGATAGCGCTCGCGGTGCAGCACCACAGCCTGCGGCAGTCTGGGCTTGATGTCAGTCGCAGCCAGGAGATCGGGATAGCCGACGGTCAGGCCGAACACCGCCACGGTTTCCGGCGGCAGACCGAGTTCGCGTGCCACCTCCTGCGGATGATTGCGCATGGCGCCGATGTAGCAGGAGCCGAGCCCGAGCGCATCGATCGCCACCACGGCATTCTGCGCGGCAAGTGCGGCGTCGATCACGGCCAGCAGAAAACTCTCCTGATAGTCGAGCCCCTCGCCCTCCCGGCCGTTTGCCTCGGCTATGGCGCGCAGCCGCGACAGGTCGGCCAGCCAGACCAGCAGCAGTGGCGCCTGCTCGATATGGCGATTGATCGCCGCCAGTCCGGCAAGCCGCGCCTTGCGCGCCGGATCCTCGACGACGACGACACTCCACGCCTGGAGATTGGACGAGGTCGGTGCCGACTGGGCGGCCGCGATGATCAGTTCGAGCATTCCTTCGGGCAGAGGCCTGGCGAGATAGTTGCGGACCGAGCGATGCGAAAGGATCGCCTCGAGGGCTTCGTTCCAGTTTCCGGTGTGCGTATGTTGCGGCGCCCGGTAACGCCGCCGCAGCGCCGCTTCACCACGCAGGTCGGCGTCGGAAGGGCGGATGCTGAAGGCGGCCGGCTGTGACATCGTCTTCCCTACTTGGCAATCTGGCTTCCCTCGCCGGCCCTTGCCGGTTCAAGAAGCGCGGCTTAGGCCCCATTGCGCAATAGCGGAAGCAACTGATCGCCTTGCCGCTTGATCTCGGAAAGGTACGGCGTGTCCGAGAGCACGAAATGCGTGATGCCCAGATCCCCGTACCTGCCGAGCGAGTGGGCGACGTCGGCGGCCGAGCCGACCAGCCAGGTGGTACCGGCACCGCCGCCGCCATATTTGCCCGGCGCAGTATAGAGGTTGTCGTCCAGCACCTCGCCACGCGCGTGCAGATCAAGCAGACGCTGCTGGCCCACCGCTACCGCCCGACCGTGATCGTTCCAGCCGGCGCCTTGGCCCTTGGCCATCTCCTCGACCTTCGCCTCGGCGTCCGCCCAGGCCTGGCCAGTGGTGTCGCGGACCAGCGTGGTGACCCGCAACCCGAATTCCAGAGGCGGGAGGTCTCGGTCGAGTTCGCTGCTCAAGGCTTTGAGCCGCTCGATCCGCTCCCGGACGCCGTCGAGCGGCTCGCCCCAGAAGAGCTGGACATCCGCCTCGCTGGCCGACACCCGCTCGGCCGCCTCCGACGCGCCGCCGAAATAGAGCTTCGGATGGCGACGATCGCCACGCACAGGAATGCGGGGCATGACGGTAGACCCGGTGACCTGGAAGTGCTCGCCCGCAAAGGTCACGTTCTCTTCGGTCCAAAGTCTGCGGACCAGCCGCATGAACTCTCCGGTGCGGGCATAGCGATGGTTCTGCTCGCCTTCGCTGTCGCCATACGCAGCGAGGTTGTCCTTGCCCGACACTATGTTGATACGCACGCGCCCGGCGATCAGCTGGTCGAGCGTGGCGACCGCGGATGCGAAGTGCGCCGGCCGCCAGTAACCCGGGCGGATCGCGATGAGCGGTTCGAAGGAGGTGGTCCGCGCGGCGAGCGAGGCGGCGACGGTGAACGTGTCGGGCCGCCCCCAGCCGGTACCGATCAGCGCGCCCTTCCAACCGTGTTCCTCAAGCGCCTTCGCGTGGCTGGTCAGCGTCTCCAGGCTGTTGTGGTCCTCGACGGCCGGCTCGCCGCGATGACCGGGATCGACCTGGTTCGGGATGTACCAAAGAAACTCGGTATCAGCGCTCATTCTCGGGCCTGTATTTTTGTCGGGCATGCAGGTCAATGGCAGGACCTTCCGCTCAGCTGCATTTTGATGATCATTCAAAAGGCTGCCCCTTGCAGCCCTGGCGCCTTGCGCGGCTGCGGTGCAAAGCGGCTTTCGGGCCTGATAAGGCCGAGGTGGTCGCGCAGCGTGCGCGCTTCATATTCGCTGCGGAACAGGCCACGCCGGCGTAGGATCGGCACCACCGTGTCGACAAAGACCTCCAGTCCGGTCGGCAGGACGTCCGGCATCAGGTTGAAACCGTCGGCGGCGCCGGCGACAAACCATCTTTCGATGTCGTCGGCGATCTGCTCGGGCGTGCCGACGATGGTGCGGTGGCCGGTGCTGCCGTTCAGCGCCCGGATCAGCTGGCGAACGGTGAAATCGTTGCTGCGCGCGAGCGCGAGCGTGGCCTTGAAGAAGGTGTGGCCGCCATTGGGGGGCAGTTGAATCCCTTCTGGCAGCTTCTCGTCGAGCTTCAGCCGCTCGCGGTCGATGCCGAGCACGCCGGACAGCCGCCCAAGGCTGTAGTCGAGCGGAATGCGATCCCACAGCTCTTCTTGCCGCCGCTCCGCTTCCGCCTCTGTGCTGCCGATGATGGTGGCTAGGCCGGCGAGGTTGAGCGGCACGCCGCCGGTGCGGCCATAGGCGACGGCACGCGCCTTAAGTTCCCGCGCATAGCCGAGCGCTTCCTCGAAAGATTGCGATGCGGAAAACACGGCTTCGGCGTGGCGGGCGGCGAGGTCCTTGCCGTCATCGGACCCGCCGGCCTGGACGACCACCGGATGCCCTTGCGGCGAACGCGGCACATTGTGCGGCCCGTGCACCGAGAAATGTGCGCCCTTGTGGTCGATGGCGTGAACCTTGGTGGCATCGACGAAGCGCCCGCTGGCGACATCACCGATGAAGGCATCGTCCTCCCAGCTGTCCCACAATGCCTTGACGATGTCAGCGAATTCCGCCGCCCGCTCGTAGCGCCGGCCATGATCGATGGCACCGTTGAGGCCGAAATTGCGGGCCGAGGCGGGATCGGCCGTGGTGACGATGTTCCAGCCGATGCGTCCGCCGCTGACATGGTCGAGCGTCGCGAAGCGCCTGGCGATATTGTAGGGCTCGTTGAAGCTGGTCGATACCGTGGCGATCAGGCCGATGCGCTCGGTTGCGGCGGCTACCGTCGCCAGCACGATGGTCGGCTCCAGCGACGTGATCGGACGATAGTCAATGCGGTCCGATATCGCCGCCTGGTCGGCAAGGAATACGGCGTCGAGCTTTGCGCGCTCTGCGATCTTCGCCACCTGTACATAGTGGTCGACGGTGAAGGCGGCATAGGGGTCGACGCCGTCCATCCGCCATGCCGCCGGCGAGAAGCCGGCATGCAGGACGTTGACGTTGAGATGGAGCTGCCGGCCGCTCATCGAAAGACGCCGGGCTCGGGATAAGCGCCGGTCAGATACCAGGTGCCGACGGTGCGGGTCTTGTATTCGGCAGGGTTGTGCAAGGTGTGAATGCGTGCGTTGCGCCAGAAGCGGTCGAAGCCGTATTTGCGCACTGCGGAGCGGGCACCCATCACCTCGAATATCTCGGTCGTGACTTCGAGCGCGACATCGCCTGCCAGCACATTGGCCGCGGCGACGGCAACCGCCGCCTCACCGCGTTCTTGCTCGGTCAGCGCCTTGCCGCGCGCGATCGCATGATCGATCGCCGCCCCCGCGCGATCGGCCAGCGCCGTCGCCGCCCGCGTCTTGACCCAGAGCTCGCCATACTGCCGCTTGATCCATGGATCGTCGATATGGCGCTCGACGCCGGAATACATCCACGGCCGCGAACTATTGAGCGTATAATCTCGCGCCGCCAGCAGCGCGCCCTGGGCCGTGCCGACAAAGACATTGAGCAACACGCTCTGCTGCTGCAGCGGGCCGATGGTGCGGATTGGCAACGACGCGTCGACCCAACCGCGCACCAACTCGCTGTCGTGGATCCTGACGTCCTTGTAGGCGACCTTGCCGCTGCCGGTCTGCGTCTGGCCGATGCCGTCCCAGTCGTCGAGAACGGTGATGCCTTCGCGGTTCGCCGGGATCGCCGCGAATTTCCTCTCGCCGCTGACCTCGTCTTCCCACGAGGTCGAAAGATAGTCGGCGACATGCGAGCCGGAGGCGAAGGGTTTGAAGCCGTTGACGATCGTCCACTCGCCATCTTTGCGGCCGAACAGCGTTTTGGAAAAACTGTTGCCGGTGTTGCCCCAGAACCAGTCGCCGGCAGCCGAACGCCGTAGCAGATCGGCTGAGCGCGGTTCGTCCGAATTGAGCCTGGCGGCGATCAGCGCGCTGAAATGGTAGCCATAGATATGGCCGATCGAGCCGTCGACCTTGGCGAACTCGCGCCCGATCTTCAGCGCTGTCGAATAGGGTTCGCCGGCGCCGCCGAATTCCTTGGGGATGACGATGGTGAGCAGGCCGCTTTGCTTGAGCAGACGGATCTGTTCGGTAGGCCTGCCGCCAAGCTGGTCGCGCTCGACCGCATCGCGGGCAAAGATGTCGCGCAGCTCGACCGCCTTGGCGATCCATGGATTGGACGTATCGGGATCGAAGGTCATCGTCTCACTCATGCAGATGCGGGAAGCCGTGGCGCTCGGCAAGCAGTGCGAGAATGCGCCTGGTGTCATCGGCGAAGACCTTGCCCTTGGCCCTCGGCAAGTCGGCGGGCGGATCGCTGCCGATGATCAGCACCGGCAGCGACTGGTGCCGTTCGCCGAGCGCGTCGATCACCTTGCCCCTCGGCCTTGCGAACGGGACGCGTTCGACGTCTAGTCTGCTGGCGAGATCGGGAAAGGCAGCGAGCAATCCCTCAACCTGGTTGCAATAGGGGCAGACGAACGTCTGGCCCGGCTGCTTTGGGTCGGCGAAACCCGGCTGGATGAGAAAGAGCGTGTCGCGCGCCATTGCCGGCCTACTCCGCAGCCGCCGCGGCATGCCGCGAAAAGCGGTTTGCCGGCCGCTTCAGGCCGAGATTGTCGCGCAAGGTGCTGCCCTCATACTCATCGCGGAACAGGCCACGGCGGCGCAGTTCCGGCACCACCAGCTCGATGAAATCCTTCAGGCCGCCGGGCATGATCGGCGCCATGATGTTGAAGCCGTCGGCACCGTAATTCTCGAACCGCTCTTCCATGATGTCGGCGATCTGTTGCGGCGTGCCGACCACTTGCCAGTGGCCGCGGGCGCCGGCGATGCGCAGATAGAGCTGCCGGATCGTCAGATTCTCGCGTCGCGCCAGATCGATCACCAGAGCCTGCCGGCTCTTGCCGGCATTGGTCTCCGGCAAATCCGGCACCGGCCCGTCGAGCGGATAGGCGCTGAGGTCGAAGCCGCCGGCCAGCGCCGAGACCAGACCGAGGCCGACTTCCGGCTGGATGAGATCCTGCAGCTGTTCGAACTTCTCCCGCGCCTCGGCTTCGGTGCGGCCGACGACCGGGAAAATGCCTGGCAGGACTTTCAGGTCATCCTCCGAGCGGCCATATTTGCCGAGCCTGCCCTTGACGTCGGCATAGAAGGCGGTGGCTTCGTCGAGCGTGATCTGCGCCGCGAAAATCGCTTCCGCGGTACGAGCCGCCAGCTCTTTGCCCGGACCCGACGCCCCGGCCTGGACCACGACCGGATGGCCTTGCGGCGTTCGCGGCGTGTTCAGGGGACCACGCACCTTGAAGTGCTGGCCCTTGTGGTTCAGCACATGCAGTTTGTCCTTGTCGAAATAGCGCCCGCTTGCTCTGTCGCGCGGGAAGGCGTCATCTTCCCAGCTGTCCCACAGGCCGAGCACGACATCGGCGAATTCCTCGGCGCGGTCGTAGCGCTCGCCATGCTGGATATGCGTCTCGTGACCGAAATTGAACGCTGCCTCCGGATCGGACGAAGTGACCAGATTCCAGCCGGCCCGCCCGCCGCTCAGATGGTCGAGCGACGCGAACTGGCGGGCCAGATTGTAGGGATCGGAAAAACTGGTCGACGCCGTGGCGATGAGGCCGATATTCCTGGTCACAGCCGACAGTGCCGACAGCAGCGTGATCGGCTCGAACGGATAGACGCCGCTATGCGCCTTGCGGCTGGCGGCCTCCAGATCCTTCAGCCGCGCCGCCACGCCGTCGGCGAAGAAGATCGTGTCGAACTTGGCTGCTTCCGCCAGCCGGGCCAGCTCGACATAGTCGTTGAGGCTGGTCCCTTCTCCTGCCTCCGGGTGGCGCCAGGCTGCGACATGGTGGCCGGTGAAGAGAAGAAAGGCTCCAAGCTTGACCTTGTCCTTGCGGCTGGCCATGTTCCGCGCCTCCTCAGCGATACAATCCGCCGACCGGGAATTCCCCGGTCAGCAACCAGGTGCCGATCGTGCGCTTCTTGTATTCGGCCGGATTGTGCAGCGTGTGCGTGCGCACGTTGCGCCAGAACCTGTCGTAGCCGTTGGCCTTGGTGGCTGAGCGGGCGCCCATCACCTCGAAAACCTCGCTCGACGCATCGAGGCCGATTTGTCCAGCGTAGACATTGGCGGTGGCGAGATCGATCGCCGTCTGCCCGCGCTGCTCCAGGGTCAACGCCTCGCCCTGGCCATAGGCGGCATCGAGGCTGCATGCCGCTATATCGGCCAGTTCGGCCGCGGCGAGCGTGCGGATATAGAGGTCGCCATATTTGCGTTGCACGAACGGATCGTCGGTATGTTTCTCATAGCCGGAATAGACCCAGGGGCGCGATTGCGAGACCGTATAGTCGCGGCCTTCGCTCAGCGCTCCTTGCGCGCTGCCGACGAACAGGTTGAGCAGGACCGCCTGCTGGAACAGTGACGTCAGCGTCTGGAATGGCGTCAGCGGCACCGCGGGCGAGCCAATCAGTTCGTCATCACCGACATGCACGTCCTTGAAGGTGACCTTGCCGGAACCCGTCTGGCGCTGTCCGACGCCGTCCCAGTCGTCCTCAATGACGATGCCCTCACGGTCAGCCGGGATTGCGGCTGCCAGCCGGTCCTGACCGTCCTCCCAGGCGACCTGGATATAGTCAGCGATGTGCGAACCGGAAGAAAAGGGCCGAAAGCCGCTCAGGATCCAGCCCGTGCCGTTGCGCCTGGCCGTCGACGTCTTCGACATGGCGTTGCCGGAATTGCCCCAGACCCAGTTCTCCCTTGCCGAGCGTTTCAGCAGTCGGTCCTTCTGCGCCTCGGTCCCGCGAAACAGCACGCCGTTGAGCGGCAGATGATGGTAGCCGTAGAGATGGGCGAGCGAGCCGTCGGTGCGGGCGAATTCGCGCACGACGCGCAGCACCGACAGCCAGGGTGCGCCCTTGCCGCCATAGCGCTTGGGAATCTGCGCCGACGGCAGGCCGCTTTCCTTCAGCAGACGGATTTGCTCGACCGGCCGCCCGCCGGCCTTGTCGCGCGCCACGGCATCCCGATCGAAGATATCGCGCAGTTCGACCGCCGTGGCGACGAACGGGTCGGAAAGGTCAGGGCTGAAGGTCATCGGCGTTTGTCCATGGAAATGCGTCTATTCCGCCGCGATCGTCCGCGCCGGCCGCCAGACGGAAGCGGCATAGGCGTCTTCGCCGAACTCGGCCGGATGGCTCCCGGTTATGCGACTCTCATGGCTGTCGAGATCGGCGAGGAAGAGATCGCGGCTGATGCGCGCGACCACAGCCGGCACATCGCGCCTGATCGACGGCACATCGCCGATCGGCAGGCCGAAACTGACAAAGCCGCCGGGATTGAAGACATGGATATTCCTCAGGAATGGCGCCTCCCCCGGCGCCTTCTCGAGAAATTCATGGCCGAGGCCGAGATAAGGATGGGCGCCGAAAAACTCATCCCGCTCTGCTTCCGACGGCGCGTACTGGTCGCGCCATAGCCGGATGGCGGTGGCGAAATCGGCAAGTTCCGGCTTGCGGGTCGGGTCGGCAAAATAGCCGGTACCGGCGATGACGAAGTCGAAGGCAAATGTTTCGCCGGCGATCTCGGTGACGACCTTGCCGTCTTCGACATCCGCATTTGTCCAGGGGGCACCGAGATGGAGATGAAAATTCTGGTGCCGCACCGCCCGCTCCACCGCATCGAGCGGTGGCGTCGAACCGGCCTCGCGGAAGCGCAGCGCCTGGCGCCAGCGCACCGCAACGGGCAGCAGCGGATAATTGTCATAGGCCCCGGGATAGCCGCGCACGCGGTTGATCGGCACGCTGGCGATGCTGGTGCGTCTGGCGAACAGACGCACCGATTTCGCGCCGGCCTCAAGGGCAGCTCCGGCCGCATCGAATGCCGAAGCCGCCGACCCGACGACAGCGATTGCCTTTCCCTTGAGCGAGGCAAAATCGATTGCCGCCGAACTGTGTGCGACAAGGCCCTGCGGCAAGGCGGCAAGTACCGCCGGTATCACTGGACCGCCGCTGCCGCCAAATCCATTGGCCAGAATGATCTTGCGCGCCGTTTCGACCGATGGCGTGCCGTCGGCTTCGAGGTGCAGGCGAAAATGCCCGCCAGCCGGCTCGATGCGAATGAGACGTGTGCCGTAACGAATGCCGATGCCGAGAAAGTCGCGATACCATTTCAGGTAGTTCGCCCAATCCGTCCGTACGATGCGGTCGAAACCGGCATAGGCTTCCGCACCGTGGCGGGCTTCGTACCAGGACTGAAAACTCAAGCCCGGCAAGCCGAGTTCCGGCCCCGGCAAGCCCTTTGGCGTTCGCAACCGGTTCATCCGCGCATGGGAGAGCCAGATGCCAGCCTTGCTCTCGTCCGGCGCGGCATCGATGACCGTAACCTTGCCGATGCCGGCGCGCCTCAACGCGAAGGCAAAGGTGGCGCCCGTCTGCCCGCCGCCGACGATGAAGACATTGTGGTTGATGCCCTCGCGGTCCGGCACCCAGTTCTGCGGATCAGGGCCGATCAGCCGAAGTGTTTCATGGGCGTGGAAATCTGGATCGGATGGTAAAGCCATTTGGGCTCCGGCTGAAGTTCAAGCGTCGCGCCAAACTCCGCCCCAGTCGGCAAACAGTCCAGAAATGTCTGCTTTGATTGCCCGGTAGTTTTTTTCACTTGCATCCGATTTCACAATCGGGAGCGCCATCGGGCAAATGGAGATCGGAGCTTCCAGGAGACGCGATACTACCCGGCCAGCGGATGACCGGGCCGCAGCCGCGGTCTACGGACCGCCGCGGCCGGTGCAATTGGTGCCGGTATTCCGCTCGCGACTGGAGCGGCGATTGGCGAAGGGTCATGAACCTGCAAGCGGATGGATCCACACTTTGCTCCGCACAAGGGCATTTTGAGACTACGGCCGAGTTCAGAACCCGCCTAATTGCACGTCGTTGCCGCCGATTGCCGTACGCATCGCTGAAGGGTCTTTTGAAGCCGGGAGTGTTGAGCTACCTGTGACGGGTGCCATCAACGAGACGGAGAAAATCGACGAACGGGCCCAAAATCATTTCGCTAAAAGTCACGGATTTACCCGACAGCGCTCAATTCAAACCCGAAGAATTAAGCGTAACATATTGATATGTAATAATATGGTGGGCCCGGAGGATGTACCAAGATTGTTGATTTCATTGGCTTTTTCGTGGGCCAAAGTCGGAAATCTTCCCGTATCGTTCCGTATGGTACCGCGACAGCCAGACAGTCGAACATCGCGGCCCTATCCCGCGGGCTGCCGAACATGTCACAACCGCTTCGTCAGCACCAAATGGCACAGCGCGCGCCAGTATTCCGCGGCCGCCCGGTGAGGCATCATGAGAAGCTTCTTGCAGCACTTGATAAGCGCGACAGCGCCGAGGCGCGCGCAGCGATCGTCAACGACATAGCAGATGCGGCAGCCCGAATTAAGCTGCATGGCGGACTAGCTTGAGGCCCTGTTTGGGAACTGCCACACGGTAGCTCCCATAGCCCACCTTCACGAGCAAGCTTTCCTTGCACATGCGGGCGAGGTAGCAGCGAGGAACGCCGATGTCGGTCAGGTCTTTTGTCCGGACTTCGCCGTTCTCAAGAGCGAGCGAGACGGCGCGTTCCCTCAATGTCGGCTTTGGGCCACCGGCAAGCCGGATCCGCTCGGCGCGGTCGCGATCACGCTTCCGCATCCTGACGGAGGGCTCTGGCGTAGCTTTGAGGGCAATCTGCAACACATAAGTTCGCGGTTTCGTTCAGCCCGGCGAGCCCCGCCTTTTCTACGCCATGACACGATGCTGCGCGCCGGCATCCGATGTTTCCCTACGCTACGATCCGCTTCGATCCTGCCCGCTCACTCTCGGTCATTCTGTCCGCAAAAAAGTCCACCACTTCAGTCATTTAGCCTCTTCAATTGGAGTAATCGCGTCACATCGAGGTAAGCCTGCGCAGGGACCGAACCTTTCCCTTCATTGAAGTGCCCTCTTCCCAAGCTTAGTCAATGAAGCAATTGGGGGCGGAATACATCTGGGCACTGGACTTGGTCGGCGACCTGAACTACCGCCATCTCACGAGCCTGGACTATGCTAGCGCGGAGCGCGCTTGCCAATCCCGCTTCTTTCGATCCGTTTCCTTGGGCGTCACTCCCACTGCATCAAGCGCCGAAAACTCGTGAGACCATAATCCGGGCAGCGCCGGCAATTGGCGCTGTTCGGGTACAGCAGTGCTGTGTCCTCTCCTGTTCTACGGACGAAGCAAATCCGAGAGGTTGTCTGACTTTTCTATTTTGTCTGTGAGGTCGAGCCCCGACAGGAGGTCGACCAGATGGCTGGTCATCAGGTCGGCCGCTTGGGAACTACGCCCTGCTTCGATTGCATCGACCAGAGCGTGATGGGCGTGTTTCTCACAGGTCGCGTCGCGCCGTTTCCAGTAGAGTGCGATGATGAGAGAAGAATGAGAGACAAGGTCGCGAACGAATTTGGTGAACACCGAATGTGCAGCGATTTCGGCGACGCCTACGTGGAAACGTGCCGACAGCATGATCGCCTCACTGTCCCGGCCGGCGTGAAGTGCTTCATGCTCCCTCTCGAGATGCTGCCGCAACTGCGCAATGTCGGATGGCACTGCTGCCTTCGCGGCAAGCCAAGCCACCTTTGGTTCAATCAGCGCTCGTGCCTCGAATACCTCTCGCGCTTCCACCGTCGATGGCTGGGCCACGAAGGCGCCGCGGTTTGGCTCCAGCCGCGCCAACCGGTCATGAGCCAGAGCTTGCAGGGCGGCACGAATGACGGTTCGGCTCACCGAATAGATCGACGCCAGCTCATCTTCCGGCAGCTTGGTGCCAGGGGCGAGACGGTGGCTGACGATGGCATCTCTCAGACCATAGTAAATCGGCGACCAGCGGGCTGCCGGTTTTTCGTCGCGGTCTTCTTCTCTGAGCACTGTCAACATGCTTCTCAACGCGCAGGCACGATACTGCCTGATTCATCCCAAACAGCTCAACGGTCGATGCAATCTAGTATCGCTTACGTGGCGGTCAATCCCGGGACACAGTATCTCAATTTGTGGGGCCAGGCGCGTTCTGGGTCGGCGGTATAGCTGCCGCAGCGCCCGCCGGAGACAGCGATTCATAGATGCCCGAAAACCGTTTGCCGCGGGGAGCAGCGTAGCCACCAATCTTCGATGTCCTCAGACCGACTCTGAAAAGGCTCTCTGCCAAGGTGACCGCGCAGGCGACACCGTCGAGTACGGGAACGCCGTGTTCCTCCGATAGGCTGCTTGCCAGATCGGCCATGCCTGCGCAGCCAAGAACGATCGCCTCCGCCCTGTCCTCGTTGATGGCGCGCGCGATCTCGTCCGAGATTCTGGCCCTGGCGTCCGAGCCCGGCAGTTCGAGATCGAGCACGGCAACTTCCGACGACCTGACTTTCGCGCAGCGCGACGCGAGGCCGTATTTCGCCAGGTTGTGCTCGATCGCGGGGACGGAGCGGGCGAGCGTCGTCACGACGCTGAACTTGCCGGCGACGAGACTAGCGAGGTGGAAGGCGGCCTCGCCGATGCCGATGACCGGGGCCTCGGCGGCGCAACGTGCCGCGTCCAGCCCGGTATCGTCGAAACATGCGATGACATAGGCATCGATAGCGGCCGCCTTGCTCATTTCGGCGACGATACCCGGAATAGCGAAGACTTCGTCGTAATAGCCTTCGATGCTCGGCGGACCATCGCCGGGATTCACCGAAACGATTTCCGTCCCGGCAGAAGCGACGCTCGTCGCGACCTTGCCGATCTTGGCGGTCATCGATGCGGTCGTGTTGGGATTGATGACGAGTATGCGCATGCCGATCAGCCTCAAATCTCGCCGCCGAGATAAAGATGCTTGACCCGTTCGTCGGTCAGCAAATCAGCGGAGTTCCCACTCAGCGCAACGCTGCCGGTAGTCAGCGCATAGGCTCTCTGGGAAATGCGCAGCGCCATGCGTGAGTTCTGCTCGACCAGCAGAACGCTGACTTTCTCGTCGCGATTGATCGCCACGATCGAGCGGGCAAGGTCCTGGACGAGCTTGGGCGCGACGCCCAGCGACGGCTCGTCGAGCAGCAGCAGACGCGGCTTGGCCATCAGCGCGCGGCCGATGACCAGCATCTGCTGCTCGCCGCCGCTCATCGTGCCGGCGGCTTGCGAATAGCGCTCCTTGAGGCGGGGGAAGCGGCCAAGCACCATTTCCAGCGAGCCAGCGATCTCGGCCTTGTCGGATCGGGTGAAGGCGCCCATAAGGAGATTGTCCTTGACCGACATGTAAGGGAAGACACGGCGTCCCTCCGGCACCATGGCGATGCCCATCTTGACGATCGCATCGGGGGCGGCGGCGTCGATGCGCCGGCCATTGTAGTGGATCTCGCCGGACTTGATCTTGCGCAGCCCAGTAATGGCGCGAAGGATCGACGACTTGCCGGCGCCATTGGCGCCGACCAACGCGACGGTCTCGCCCTCATTGACTTCCAGCGACACGCCCTTCAGCGCGTAGACGTGATCATAGTAGAGTTGGACATCAGCAAATTTCAGGATCTGGTTCATAGCCCGATGGCCTCGTCTTCGCTGCCGAGATAAGCCTCGATCACCTTGTCATTGTTCTGGATTTCCGCTGGCGTTCCCTCGGCGATCTTCTGGCCGAAATTCAAGACGACGATGCGGTCAGAAATCTTCATTACGGCAGGCATGTCGTGCTCGACCAGAAGGATGGTGAGGCCGCGCTCGCGCAACCGTCTGACCATCGCCACCATTCTCATCGTCTCGTCGTGGTTCATCCCGGCGAAGGGCTCGTCAAGCAGCAGGATCGACGGGCTCGTGGCGAGGCCGATGGCGATGCCGAGAGCCCGCAAGTGACCGTGCGGCAAGTTTCGGGCGATTTCGCCGGCGAGCGACGACAGGCCAAGCAACGCCAGAATCTCGTCGGCTGATGCGCCAAAGGCTGCCTCGTCAGCCTTAGCCGTGCCAGTACCGAGGAAGAAGCCAAGCAGGCTCGCGGTGGAGCGCAGATGGTGAGCGATGATGACGTTGTCGCGCACGCTCATGTTTTTGAAGATCGTCGTTTCCTGAAACGTCCGGACGACGCCTTTGCGTGCGGCTATGTGCGGCGCGAGATCGGAGATGCGCTCGCCCTTTAAGCGCACTTCGCCCGATGTCGGCCTGAGGAACGACGAGATCAGCTTGAATAGCGTCGACTTGCCGGCGCCGTTGGGACCGATGACCGACAGAATCTCCTTCTCGCGCACCGAAAAGGAGATGTTGTTGACCGCGACGAGACCGCCGAAGCGTTTCGTCAGAGCCGAGACCTCAAGCAGATCGGCCATGGCTCAACCCTTCTTGCGGGTCGTGGCCGCAAGGCTGAGCAGCCCATTGGGCAGAAACAGCATCAGCACGATCATCAAGGTCGAGTAGATCAGAAGCTGGAACCGGCCAGTCTGGAACAGGAGGTCCCAGCCGAAATAAAGCACCAGCGTGCCGAGCATCGGCCCGAATACGTAGCCGAGCCCGCCGAGGAAGCAGTTCAGCATGAAGTTGACAGAGTCGGTGACCGTGAAGCTCGACGGATAGATCGACTGCGAGATGGCGGCGAAGATCGCACCGGCGACGCCGCCGAAGAAGGACGAGACGGCATAGGCTATGACGCGCAGATAGGCGATATTGACGCCGATCGACGAGGCCAGATCTTCGTTCTGCTGGAGCGACTGGCAGAGCTTGCCGACGCGCGAATGAACCAGCCGGTACACCACCGCGAAACAGACCAGCATAAGCGCGACCGCCAGCAGGTAGAAGGCCAGCCGAGAATTATGCAACGTGGCGAAATCCGGGATGATGGTGAGGCCCAGAATCGTGAGCGCCCCAGGCAGCGGGATGCTGACCATGCCCTTGGCACCGTTGGTGATCGGCAGCGCCAGCGCCAGAAGCCGCGCAACCTCGGTCAGCACCAGCGTCACCATGGCGAAGTAGACGCCGCGTAGGCGCAGGATCGGCAGGCCGATAAGCACGCTTGCGGCCGCGCAAAACAGGCCGGCGACCGGCAGCGTCAGCCAGAACGACCAGCCATAGGTCACCACAAGTATGGCCGAGACGTAGCCACCCATCAGCGCATACGCGCCCTGGCCGATATTGATCCGGCCGATGTAGAAAGTGAGCCACACGCCGGCACTGGCGATGCTAAGCAACGCCACCGAGGTGAGCGTGTAATAGAGGTCGATCCGGCCGCTGGCCGAGATCAGAACCGGCACGGCGATGAAGACGATCGCCAGAAAGGCGGCAACCGGGGCGATTTTCACGCTACGCGTCATGGCACCATCAACCCCACGGCTTGCCCATCAGCCCGTTGGGGCGGATCGACAGGAACACCATCAGCGCGGCGAAGATGACGAGGTAAGTGACGTCGCCATATTGGCGCAGCACGGTGAGGCCGACCGACTCCATCATGCCAAGGATGAAGCCGCCGGCGATCGCACCGCCGACAACGCCGGCGCCGCCGATCATCACCATCATGAAGGCCTTGATCGAGATCGGCCCGCCGATGCCGGAATTGACGCCAGTGATGGTGACCAAAAGACCGCCGACGATGCCCGCCAGCATGGCGCCCATGGCGAAGCCGATCATCGAATAGCGATCGACCTGAACGCCCATCAATTGGGCGGCGACCCGATCCTGGGCCAGCGCCCGCATGGCTCGCCCGACCCTGCTGTACTGCATGTAGAGGACAAAGGCCGCGATGAAGACCAGTGCGAGCACGCCGACGACCATACGGTCATAGGGCATGATGATGCCGCCCTCGTTGAACACGCCCTTGACGATCTTGGGGACACCGCGCTGTTTTTCACCGAACAACAGCAGGATGACCGCGTCAAAAAAGAATGCCGTTGCCGCCGCGAGCAGCATTGTGCTTTCTTCGCGTAGACTTCGCCTGATGACAGTTCGGAAGAGGAATTTCTCCATCAGCGCGCCGACGACAGCGAGCGTCACGCCGGACGCCAGCAGCGCCACAACAAAAGGCAGCCCGAGTTGTCCGTAGATTGTGTAGGTGATGAACCCGCCCAGCACATACATCTGCCCATGGGCGAAGTTGAGCACGTTCATCAAGGCGAAGATAAGCGTGAGCCCCAGTGCGATCAGTGCATATTGGGCACCGAGGTAGAATCCGTTGGCGATGACCTGTTCCATTGACGCCTTCGATCTTCCGAGAGACCCGGAACATGCTCCGGGCCCCCGGCAACGCGGGAGGAAATAACCGCAGGAACCTAACCCTAATCAACCGAGCCGACGAACAGGGTCTGGAAGGCGCCGTCCTTGTACTCATTGACAACCATCGGCACCGCGAGCTGACGCTTCTGGCCGAAAGAGGTCGTCCCAACATAGCTCAGCTTGGCGTCGCCTTTCAGGTAAGGGTTGGGAGCCGAGAAGGTGTCGATGGTCTTCTTGAACTCCTCGACATTGTCGATTGCCGCCGGATTGGCCTTCAGCGTTTCGAGGATGTATTCGAGCGCATAGACCTTGGTATTGGACTCGTCATTGTATTCGCCGAACATCTTGGTGTAGCGGTCGACGAATTCCTTCATCGTGTCGGAGGCGATTTCCGGCGTGGAGGCGCCACCGACGGAGATGAAGCCGTTGGCGTACTCGCCAGCGCCCTCCTCCAGAACCTTGGCGTCCTGCGCCGTTTCGGTCGAGATCAGGCCCTCGAAACCGAGCTCACGGGCGGCGCGGATGAGCAGCGGCGCATTGGCGGGCGCGACGCCGGATAGCACCAGCAGGTCGGGCTTCAGCGAAACGATCGGCGTGAGCACCGGCGTGAAGTCGCGCGTGTCGTTCTGATAGGTGTCGTTCTGGGCGACAATCTCGAGGCCCAATGCCTTGGCTGCCTCGACGCCACCATCGCGCTGGCTCAACGGATCCGATTCATTGGCGGCAACGAAGGCGATCGTCTTCACCCCCTTTTTTTCCTTGAGATATTTGTAGATCGCCGGGCCCGATTGATAGTTGGCGATCATGCCGAGCACGGCATTCGAGGCAGGCTTCTGATAAAGCGCCTTCGGGAAAGCGTACGGGAAATAAATGATGCCGTTGGCCTCGGCGACCGGACGCACGGCGGCGGCACCGTCATCGACATTCGGGCCGACCACATAGTGGATGCCCTCCTGAGCCATCTTCTCCATGCCGGCGATGGCGCGCTTTGGGTCTTTCTGATCGTCGAAGGTAACGATGTTGACGTTGTAGGTGCTGTCACCGATCTTGACGCCGCCGGTTTCGTTGAGCCAGGCGGCACGCGTCTGCATTGAACGCACATTCGATGTGCCCCAGGCGGCGGCGGAGCCGCTTGTGACACCGACGAATCCGATCTTCAGTTCCTTGTTCTGGGCCTGCACGGACGGGATACCCATGGCGGCGATGGCCAGGGTCGAGACGGCGCCAAGCGCCATCGATTTGAGAGTCGCGCGTCGGTTGATCATTCTGCATTCCCCTTCTGGTTATCGCGCTTTGTGTTTTGCTCATCGGCTGCGCGGATGCCTTAAAGGGAAACCTGGATTGGAAAATTGTCAACATTATTCTTCATTTTCGTATACAATCGTGCGCAAGGTGTGCGAAGGAACGCTTGCGGATTTAGCGTCCGATGCTGTCGTACTGTCCACCACCCGCACCCTCGTCGCGCTATGCCGACGTCGATTTGCCGTCGAGGAGGCCAACAGGGTCTCTTGCGACTCTCCCGCCCGGAGCGGCGGCGACTCTGATTTCCGCCTAGGTAGAGAGGAAGAGGTGACGAAGCCGAGCGAACGCAGCGCGCGGATTAGGTCGCGAGCGATTGCAGAACGCCGGGGTCGGTAGGAGATGCTGCGGCTGACGTCCATCGGAACGAGCGAAGCGACGGGTCGTCAACGTTCTCAAGGAGATGATACCGCTGAGATTGCTGTTCGCTTCGTTTCCGACCTGGCCAGCGTTACACGCTCGGCCCAATGATGCGATCGTTGCTGGCGATCCCCAGGAGATCATTAAGGTGATCGATGCGTGGACGTTCGCCTGTGATATCCTCGAGGAAGCGCAATTGGATGTTGATCGCCACGGAAGGCGGATAACAGCTTGCACTTCGCTAGGTCATTGGCGCTCCATTTCCACCTCTGTCTCTAGACTTTCGATGTCGCGGGAGATCGAAGCGACAGCCAGCGTGCGCCCTTTGCGCTTGAAGCGCAGCAGGCAATCTTTGGCAATGATGTCTCCATCGACCGCGATCTCGTCCCATTGTCCGGCATGACCGACATAGTTGATGGGAATATCGTAATGCTGGCTCCAAAAGAACGGCACGGCGACGAATTTCTCGCGATGGCCGAGTATGTTGAGTGCTGCGGTTTGCCCCTGCCTCTCTGCTACCACCCAATGCTCGACCCGAATGTTCTCGCCAGTGTGAGGATCGGGCCACCGCGCAATGTCACCGGCGGCGAAGATCCCTGGCGCGCTCGTCTCCAGAAACGCGTTCACGACGACCCCGTCGTCAACGGTCAGCCCTGCCTTCTCGGCAAGCCCAGTCCGCGGTCGCACGCCGATGCCGACGACGACGAAATCTGCCGTCAACGTATTGCCACTACTTAGTTTCACGTTGGTGCCGTCGATGCTGCTCGCGGTATCTTCGAGACGGAATAAGACACCATTCTGCTCATGGAGGGCGCGGATGAAGTCGCCCATTTGCGGACCAAGGACCCGCTCCATGGGCCGTCTCTCCGGTGCCACGACATGAACTTCGATGTCGCGCAAGCGCAGGGCCGCGGCAACTTCCAGGCCAATGAAACTGGCGCCAAGCACGACGGCGCGGCGCGCAGTCGTGGCTCGCTCGATGATCGCCTTGCAATCTGCGAGCGAGCGCAGCGTGTGAACCTGTGGCTGGTCGGCGCCGGGGATAGTGAGGCGGACCGGTTCGGCTCCGGTCGCAAGCAGCAGCCTGTCATAGGGGGTCCGGGCGCCATCAGCGAGTACAACCTCGCCAGAACGTGCATCGATGCTGACGACGTCGGCATTGAGATGCAGATCGATATCGTTCTTTGAGTAGAAGCTCTCCCGGCGGAGCGGGATCCAATCCTCCGGTGCTTTGCCGGCGAGGTAATCTTTGGAAAGATTGGGCCGATCAACGGGTGGCGCTTCGTCGTTGCTGAGCATGACGATGCTGCCATGATAGTGTTCGCGCCGCAGTTTTTCGGCCGCTGCGAAACCGGCCGCGCCGCCGCCGACAATGACGATATTCTCGGGAACCTGGCCGGAGCCTCTATCGCGCTGCTTCGGTGCCGTCCGCTTGCGCTTCTCGCCCACAAATATCCGTTCATCGCGTAGTTCCACCGACCAGCATGCGATTGGATTGAAGGCGGGGGCATGCAAGGCCTCGCCAGTGCGCAAATCGAAGCACGCGTGATGCCACGGACACCGGACAGTATCCCCCACCACAAGACCGTCGACGAGCGGCCCACCGTAATGTGTACATGCCGCCCCGATGGCGAAGACCTCAGCCCCGCGGCGCACCAGCAGTACCTGCTCGCTGCCACAATGGCCGACGAACTTGCCGCCATCGGGAAGATCGGCGAACGCGACGCCCTGGACCAGATCCGGCCCGTCTAATTTGGAATGACCTTCAGCCATTTTCTTCTCCCTTGGCGATACAGTGTCAAATCGCCTGGACGGCTAAGAAGCGGGAAATCTTCAGGTCCGCCGGCCTCGGAATACCTTCCGCCTGGCTAGTGCGCCTTCAGGTGCCCGACACCGCTTGTGCCCAAACGTCCGACCACATCATTTGTTGCCAGTGGGCGGCATGCACGCTTGAATTTCCGATCTCGTGCCCTTCGGCGACGAGCTTGCGGCAGCGCCTTTGTCGTCCTTGTGGGTCTGAAGGCCGTGCGCAGCCTAATAGATCGTCTGGCGTGAGGCGCGGCCCGCCAATCGAGCCAGCTTTGGGATGGACCTATCTATGGCGCGTGTAGGGAATGGGGTAAAATAAGCCGACAGCGGGCTCCGAAGGGTCGCAGTTGTTGTGAGTCTCAACGGTCGGAAAGTGCGAGCCAAGTTCAGATGTGTGAGCAGGGATTTGCATAAGTTCGTCCGTTGACTGGAAGACTGCACGAATGCGCCACGCTCGCGCAGCAAATCGATCGGCAGTCCTCGGGAGCCTACCATAAATCAATAAAATCAACGCGATACACCGTGGTTCGCCAATATTGACTTGGCCAACCAAACCAAAATATGATGCTAAGTCATTGATAAATAACGACAATGGTGGGCCCGGAGGATGCGCCAAAAACATTGATTTCATTGGCGTTTTCGTGGACCAGAATCGCCAGTATTCCCGCATCGTTCCGTACGGTCCTGCGACCGACGACCGAATATATCGGAAACCGTTATCGCCTCGCACCCTCGAATAGCATCAAACGGCGCCTCACGACACCCGTCGACCGCCCCATCGTAGGAACGAAAACGGAACTTTCGTGTGCAGTTTTGCTCCAACGTGGTCCGAATTCCGGATTCACCACACCCTACGCAGTCTCGGCAATTTTCAGCACTGCGTCGATCTCGGCCATCACCGTTGCCGGCAGCGGCCCTTTCTCCAGCGCACCGAGATTGTCCTCGACCTGCTCGGGCCGCGTGA
>NZ_JAMYRB010000025.1:7500-63252 GCF_040321165.1 Mesorhizobium sp. M0500 | reverse complement strand
GCCTGATCAGACCAGATACCGTTCCCGATTCGAAGGCCATCCGTCGAAAGCGCTCGCGTCAACGTGCAGCGAAAATAGCGCTTACCTTTTTGTGAAGCTTATCGGATGGTATCTGGCGGATTATCGTAGCGTTTTTGAAGACGAAGTAAGGCGACGGAAGCTAGTTGATTGCCTTGCTCTCTTTGTTGAAGCGGGTTGGCCGGAGGCACGGCGTCTTTTTCAAAGCTTACCTGAGCTTCTTCAGTAGGATTGCTGGTTTTCCGTACTATTTGCACAGACCGGCTCTCATCTGGCGTAGAGGTGAGCCGACAGCCAGCGCACGACCCGCCCGCGACCCGCAACATGGTGACCGGTGATGTCGGCTTTCAGGAAACAGCAAAGTTGATCTGGATGTCCGTTATGAGGCGCAGTCCCGACGTCCAGATGGCGAACCGCCGGACCGGCCCGAGAACTCCCAACGGCGCGCTTGAGATCACCCGCGCGCGGCTCTACTGGTCCGAAAACCTCACGCTCACGCCGCGCTGCCGAAAATAGGCCTGCATCAACTTGCGCCCCGAGCGGTTGTTCTGCGCCAACTTGGTCGGATCGAACACCGCCTGTTTTATCCCTTCTCGAGTCAGCGCCGCTTTAAGCGTCGCGATATGTGCGTCGATGTCGGCATTGTCCGCCCGCAGCGAGGCATAGATAGTTTCGGTCGCCTGGGCCACGGTCGGTTCGCTCACAGGTGTCGTCCCTTGGTTGGTCGAGCGGCGGCTTACCACAGATTCGCGGCTCCGCCGATACCGATGAGACCGTCAATCGTCTCTACCGGCATAGCAGGTTCCTGGCGCGACCCGACACTCAGTTGGTCGCTGGAGATGTCTGCTTTCTGGCAACCGCAAAATTGGACTCTAGGTCCAAGTCGCGGCGCTAACCCGCCGCGCCACTCCCCCAGGGCCCATGGAAAGCGCCCTGCCCATCGATGCGCTCGAAGCCGTGCGCGCCGAAGAAATCGCGCTGCGCCTGGATCAGGTTCGAAGTGCCGCGGCCCTGCCGGTAACTGTCGAAATAGGCAAGTGCAGACGACAGGGCCGGCACGGGCGAGCCGGCTTCGGCCGCCCTTGCGACGACACGGCGAAGCGACGGCTGTGCCTCCTGCATCAATGAAACGAAAGCCGGCGCCATCAACAGGTTGGTGGCCGCGCCGCCGGCGCCGAAGGCCTCCGCCATCGTATCCAGCAATTGCGAGCGGATGATGCAGCCGGCCCGCCAGATCTTGGCGATGACCGGCATCGGCAGGTTCCAGTTGAATTCCTTCGACGCGCCGCTCATCACCGCGAATCCTTGCGCGTAGGCGGCGATCTTGCCGGCAAACAGCGCCAGCTCGAGATCGGCGAGCAGGGCGTCCCTGTCTCCGGAAATCTTGCTCACGCCGCCGCCATAGACCTTTTCGGCGGCAAGCCGCTCGTCCTTGATCGACGACAGTACGCGTGCCGCCACAGCCGCCTCGATTGCGGTGGCCGGGATGCCGAGCTGCTGCGCCTCGATCACCGACCATTTGCCGGTGCCTTTCTGGCCGGCGCGGTCGAGGATGATGTCGACCACCGGTTTGCCGGTCTTGGGGTCGTCGGCGGCCAGCACCTTGGCGGTGATCTCGATCAGGTACGAATTGAGCCTGCCCGTGTTCCACTGGGAAAACACCTCAGCGATCTCTTTCGGCCCCATGCCGAGCCCGTCGCGCAATATGCCGTAGATCTCGGCGATCATCTGCATGTCGGCATATTCGATGCCGTTGTGGATGGTCTTGACGAAATGGCCGGCGCCGTCGGTGCCAAGCCACGCCGCGCAAGGCTCGCCCTTGAACTTGGCCGAGATCGCGGTCAGCACCTTTTCGACGCGCTTCCAGGACTCTTCGGTGCCGCCGACCATGATAGAGGGACCGTGGCGTGCGCCCTCCTCGCCGCCGGACACGCCCATGCCGATGAAGGTCAGGCCCGAATCGGTAAGCTCGGAGAAGCGCCGCATCGTATCGCGGAAATTGGCATTGCCGGCGTCGATGACGATGTCGTTGGCCGACAGCACGCCGCGCAATGCCGCGATCTGCTCGTCGACCGGCTTGCCGGCCAGCACCATGATGATGATCGGCCGCGGCGGCCGGATCGCGGCAGCCAGTTCTTCGAGGCTGTAGCAGGGCACCACCCTATCCCGAAGCGCGCCGGCATTTTCGACAAAGGCATCGGTGCGCGCCGCGGTGCGATTGAAGACGGCGATGCGGTGCCCCTTCTCGGCGATATTGAGCGCCAGGTTGGAGCCCATCGTGCCAAGGCCGATCAGGCCGATTTCGGCTTTTTCCATCGTTTCTTCCCTGCTTTCGGATCTTGTTGGTTTGAGCCCGCGATTGGGTTGGACGCCCATTCTTGATGGCGATGATTGACGGGGGTTCGCGGCCGCGTCAACCGCCTCGCCGAATTGTGTTGCGCGGACCAGCGCCGTCTTCACGGCCTGATGTCGATCGGCGCCTCTATCTTCACCATCTCGAAATCCGAGACCAGGATGTCGAGCCGCGCCGTCCACCGGCCGGCGACCGGGATGACGAGATCGTCGACGCGCCAGGTACCGTCGCCGGGCTTCGTCGCCGGGCGCTTGATGGGTTCGATGCCGGAATCGGGCTTTGACAGCACCAGCGTTACCTGCTTGGCGTCGAGCGGGCCGAAATCGCCGGTCATGATGAAGATCGAAGCGGCAACAGCTCCGGCATGGCCGGGCGCAATGCTGAGGTCGGCCATCGCTTGCAGCGTGTGGATATGCACCGACGCCGGCTGTGCCGCGGCGATCGCCAGCGCGCGCGGCGGCGGCGTGAAGCGCCAGCCGGCGGCAACGCCGAAGATCGCCAGCACGATCAGCAGCTCGATGGCGATCGAGCGGGCCAGCCGCCGCTGGACTTCTGTTTCGCCCGCCTCAGCCGGGGCCGTAAGCTTGAAGCGATTGACGGCGGCGAGTGTGAACAGAAAGACGAGCAGCACCAGCTTGAGCAGCAGCAGCCGGCCGTAAGCGGTATGGACCAGCACCGACGTCGTTTGCACCTGGATGACGGTGAGCACGATGCCGGCTGCCGCAAGCACCGCCACGACGAACAGGATCGCTCGTGAAAACCGGCGCAGCAACGGCCCGGCTTTGTCCGGCTGCCGTTTCAAGGCAAGACCGAGCGGCGCCAGCGCCCCGGCCCAGACGGCGATACCAGTGGCGTGCAGAAACACCATCGGCCGGGTCAGCCATTGCGGCTCGGCGGCACTGGCATGCCCGCTGGCGGCAAGTGCTGCGCCAACGCCAACCAGTCCGGCCAAGGCCAGCGGCTTTGCGTCGGCGGGCGGCACGACCAGCGATAGCAGGCCAAGGCCGAGCGCCATCAGCGCGATCAGCACCGTCCAGCCGAAGCTGGTGCCAAGCCCGGTCTGCCAGATGACCGGCTGCGCCAGCCGGGCAAGCGGCGCGCCGAGTGCATCCAGCCCCTGGAAACCGAGCGACAAGAGTGCGGCGGCCAGCCCGCACAGGATCGCGGCGACGATCATGTTCTGGCCGGATCGGCCGCCTTGCGCCAGCCAGGCCTGCGCAAAGGCACCGCCGACGCCGAAAAACAGGCCGATGTATAGAAAAACCTTGCCGATCCAGATCGCCGTTCGAAGCGCCCGGTCGACAGCTTCGGAGGCGGCCGGCGCAGCACTCGGCGCACCGACCGAGAACAGCACCGAGCCGCCGACCGGATGCCCGTCGGCGGAGATTACCCGCCAGCTCAGCACATGCGTGCCCGACGTCAGCGCCTGCGGATTGTCAATCTCGACGGTCTGGCCGCTGAGCCGGAAAGAGCTCAGCGGGATCGACGTCCCGTCGGGCCGCACCAGCGTCAGCACCAGCGGCGAAACCGGCTCGCTGAAGGTCAGCGACATCTGCGACGGGCTCTGCGCCAGCACCGCACCGTCAGCCGGCTCGGCCTTGATCAGCGCCGCATGGGCGAAGGCTGCGTTTGGCGCGGCAATGGTGGCAAGCAGCACAATCGCAGCCAGCAGGCCTATGGCAAGCCGGCCGGTTGTGCAGGCCGTTCGCAGGATCGATGCCGCGCTCATGTCACCGCCACAAAGACAGCGGCGCGCTCTTTCGGATAGAGCGCGCCACGTAAGGATCACTTCTTCGGCAGCAGCTTGAGGCCGGGCGCCGGAAATTCCAGCGCGTCCTCAGCCTGCCCGGCCGCCGGAATCTCGATCCAGCGATCGGCAACCCCGTCACATTCCTGCACCACCGGGAAATGCAGCGTCTGGCCTGCCGGCAGGTCGGACGCCAGCGTCGCGCGAAAGACGAATTCGTCGTAGAACTCGTCCGGCAGGCTGCCGGCGCTCCAGTCGATCTCCTTGACGCCGCTGGTCACTGCCTGGCCGTAGAGCTGGTAGGACTTTTCGTATTTGCCGTTCTTGACCTGCAGTGTCCAACCCGGCTTCGGCATCGGTTTGACCGAGAGCACCCCTTCCGGGATCTGCACGCGCAGCGCGGTCGTCGCCTTGCCCTCGCAGCCATGCGGCACCCGAAGAACCGCCTTGTAGGTCGAGCCCACCGCCGCCTCCGGCGTTTCGAGCGTGATGTGGGCAAAGGCCGCGCTGGTCCCGAGGGCAAGAAGCACGCAGCCGGGCAAAAGAGATTTCTTCATGATGCTACCTCTCGAAGCGGCCAAGTCAGTCGTCGTCCTGGGGCGCCGCGCTGCCGATGCCTTGCACGGCGAATTCAATCTGCACGGGCCCGGCTTTCTCGAAGGTCAGCGTGGCGGAGAACGTTTCGCCCTCCTTGGGCTGCCGCTTCAAATCCATGAACATCAAATGGTAGCCGCTGCCCGCCAGCGCGACCTTGCCGCCAGCCGGGATTTCGAGGCCGCCGGTGACCGGCCGCATGGTCATGACGCCATTGCTGACGCCCATCTCGTGCAGTTCGGCCTTGGCCGAAATGTCGGAGGTGATCGACAGCAGGCGATCCGGCGCACTGCCGGTGTTGGTGATGGTGAAGTAGCCGCCGGCCACCTTGGCGCCGGCTGGCGTGGCGCGCGACCAGGGGTGCCCGATCTCGAGATCGCCAAGCTTGAACTCGTGTGCCAACACCGTCTGGGCGCTGGCGAACAGGAGGGCAAGAACGCAAAGGGCGATGCCGAGACGCTGCTCGAAACTACCCAGTGCGAAGCGCCTGCGGCTGGATGCGGCAGCGCGAAAAGAGTGAGACATGATTGCTCCGTGGACTTTAAGGGGGATCGCGCCGATTGCCGGTCGCGAACGATGTCGATAAACGCGCCGGCAAAGCGCTGCGCGGCGCGAACCAGAACGGATCAGGCCGTCGCCGGTGGTGCACGCGGATTGGACGGAGTGCGGGCGCGGGCGAAATCGCGATGCCGGAAGGCCGGCAGGAAAAAGGCGATGGTTTCGATGGAAAGGCTGCGAGCCAGGCTCCCGGCTGCATCCAGCGGCGCGTAGACCGCCGAAACGAGATTGCAGCCAAGCATGCAGCAAGCCGGCATGTGCTGCTGATGCGGATCGCCGGCGGGGAGTTGCGCCGCACCGTCATGGGTGCAGATCGTGTTGCCGAAAGCATCGAATTGCGAGGCGTTCGGCGCGACGCCGGAAGCAAACGCGCCGAATATCGACTGGAGCATGAAAAGCCACGCCGCGGCGAACGCGACCGGCATGCTCCATCGTCTCCGGCGTATGGTCAAGAACCAGCCTCTTCACGCAGCAACGTCAGCTCTCTAGCACGGAGCCGGCGGCCGGAAAATCGCCAAAACGTTGCTGCGGCAACGCAACACAATCACGCGCGTTGCGGCTGCCTGCCCTCGGGAATGGACGTCAGCAGCGTGTGGCGGGCCGATTTCAGGTGCTTGCGGCAGGCGGCGTCGACCTTGGCGAGATCGCGCGATTTGAGCGCGGCGATATAGGCGAGATGCTCCTGGACCGCGACTTCGTTGCGCTCGCGCTCCTGCGCCTTGTTCCACTGGTAGTGGTAGTGGAAGATCATGGCGATGACGTCGTAGAAATCGACGATGAAGCGGTTGTGCGACGCCCGATGGATCAGCCGGTGAAAGCGCTCGTCAAGCTCGGAGAATTCGTTGAAGCGCACGGCGATCTCGCGCTCCAGCCGGTGATGCTCGTCTTCCAGGCGGTCGAGGTCGGTCCACACCGGGCTGTCCTCGGGCAGAGCGGCAAAGGCTGCGGCCGAGCGCAGTTCGAACATCTCGCGGATTTCGGTCAACTCCAGCGCGAAGGCGCGGGTAAAGCCTTTCAGCACCCAGTGGCTGTTGCGGCGCTTCTCGATCAGCCCGAAGCGCGAGAAGCGGATCAGGAATTCGCGCACGCTGGTGGTGCCGACGCCGATCTCACGCGCCAGTTCGAGCTCGTTGATCTGCATGCCGGCTTCGGCACCGCTGGCAAGCAGCCGCCGCATGAAGGAGCGCTCGATGATCTCGGCCAGCGTGTCGGTTTCTTCCTCGGGGAAGAAATCGTCCGGTCGCGGTTCGCGCAGGACCGTCTTGCTGCGCTTGTTCCAGTCGATCAGCCCGGTTTCTTCCATGCGCGCAAGGATAGTGCGGACCGTCGTGCGGCTGACGCCGAGCAGCGTACCCAGCTCCGGCTCCGAAGGCAGGCTCCTGGTTTCGTCGAGCAGCCTCAGACCGCGATTATAGGCGTCCTTGTAAACGTTGTTGCTCTTCGACATCCCCTGCCCCGTGGCGCATCTGCGTTTGCGGCCAGTGTGAAGCGTTTCTCGCGCATGAAACCGGTACCTTTTCGGAAAACATCATGCGCAACGCTAGTTTTGGTTGTAGAGCCTACTTCTCGCATCCAAAAGACGCGTCGCGCTCTGGCGAAAAAACAATTGACGCAAAAATGTTTTTTCACGATAAAAGACATTATATGTTAAGAGCCGCGTGTCAATCCGCTCGCGCACCCAGGAACACACCCAGGAAGCTCCCGTGAACGCCGCAAACAGCATTCTTCTGTCTCCCGCCGACAATGTCGCGGTCGCCAATGGCCGCATCGAGATCGGCACCGTGCTGCCGGGCGGCGCCGTCGCCGCCGCAGTGATCGAGCCGGGCCACAAAGTGGCGATCAAGCCGATTGCGGCCGGCGAGGCCGTGGTCAAATACGCCCAGGCGATCGGCCGCGCCACGCAAGACATCGCGCCCGGCGAGCATGTCCATTCGCACAATCTGGTCTTCGAAAGCGGGCGTTTGCCGGTGGTGCCGCCGAGCGAGGCAGTGCATGCGACTGAGGCCGACCGCGCCCGCACCTTCATGGGCTACCGCCGCGCCGACGGCCGCGCCGGCACGCGCAACTTCATCGGCATTCTCGCCAGCGTCAATTGCTCGGCCACCGTCTGCCACGCCATCGCTGACGCGGCGAACCGCACGCTTCTGCCGCAATATCCCGGCATCGACGGCTTCGTCCCGATCGTCCACGGCCAGGGCTGCGGCATGAGCGCCACCGGCGACGGCATGATGGTGCTGCATCGCACGCTGGCCGGCTACGCCCGTCATCCGAATTTTGGTGGTGTGCTGATGGTCGGGCTCGGCTGCGAGGTCAACCAGCTCACCCTCTACGGCCAGAAGGGCGTTGCCGCGGGAAAACGTCATTTCAACATCCAGGAAGCCGGCGGCTCGCGCAAATCGGTCGAGAAGGCGTTGGTCGTGCTGGCCGAGATCGCCGAGGAGGTCGGCAAGCTTCAGCGTGAGCCGATCCCGGTCAGCGAGATCGTCGTCGGCCTGCAATGCGGCGGCTCCGACGGTATGTCCGGCATTACCGCCAATCCGGCGCTGGGTGCCGCGGTCGACATTTTGGCCGGCGTCGGCGGTGTCGGCATCCTCTCCGAGACGACGGAGATCTACGGCGCCGAGCACCTGCTCGCCTATCGCGCCGCCACCCCCGAGATCGCCGCCAAGCTCGACGGTTACGTGAAATGGTGGGAAGACCATGTCGCCAAACATGGCGCTTCCATCGACAACAACCCCTCGCCGGGCAACAAGCGCGGCGGCCTGACCACCATCCTGGAAAAGTCGCTCGGCGCGGTCGCCAAGGGCGGCCAGACGCCGCTCAACGGCGTCTTCGGCTATGCCGAAAAGGTCATCGGGCACGGGCTGGTGTTCATGGACACGCCCGGCTACGACCCGGTCTCGGCCACCGGCCAGGTGGCGGGCGGCGCCAACGTCATCGTCTTCACCACAGGCCGCGGCTCCTGCTTCGGCTGCCGGCCGACGCCGTCGATTAAGGTCGCCAGCAACTCGACCATGTATCACACGATGGAAGAGGACATGGACGTGAATTGCGGCGTCATCGCCTCGGGCGAAAAGACCATCGCCGGCATGGGCCGCGAGATCTTCGAACTGATCGTCGAGACGGCTTCGGGCCGCAAGACCAAGAGCGAAGAGTTCGGCTACGGCGACAACGAGTTCGTGCCTTGGCATCTCGGAGCGACGCTCTAAGCCGGACATGCGCAATAGTCGCGAACACCGGACGTGATCGCCAGGCGTCACAGTTCCAACGCTCCCGAAAAAGAATGAACATTCCATATTGACTGGATGATGGAATTAATATTCCATGCGACGTATTGGAGGAGATTGGCAGCGGAGTTCCGAGGGAGCAAGCTTTCCCGCCCAGCCATTCGAGCGGCCATCAAACATCGCTTGCGCCGACCGAGGTGATGCACTATCAAAATGCGGTAAATGTTTTTTATTGATAAAGTTCCGTTTGGGCCGCGCCATCCGAATGGAGCTTCCGTAACATTCACCGGGCGACTTAGGGAGGACTCCTAATGAAATTCGTGACCAGCATTCTCAATCGCCGCGCCTTCGTGGCACTCGCAGCCGCCTCGATGCTTGCCGGCGTGATGCATTCGGCGCCGGCATCCGCGGCCGACGCGACCATTCCGATCATCGTCAAGGACACCACGTCCTTCTACTGGCAGATCGTTCTGGCCGGCGCCCGCAAGGCCGGCAAGGATCTCGGCGTCAACGTGCCGGAGCTCGGCGCCCAGGCCGAGACCGACGTCAACGGCCAGATCTCGATCCTCGAAAATGCCGTCGCCGGCAACCCGGCGGCCGTCGTCATTGCGCCGACCGAAGCCAAGGCGCTCGGCAAGCCGATCGACGAGGCCGCCACCAAGGTCAAGATCATCGGCATCGACTCCGGCGCCGACTCCAAGGCCTTCACCTCGTTCCTGACCACCGACAACATCCAGGGCGGCCGCGTCGCCGCTGACGGCCTTGCCGCAGCCATCGGCGAAGCCAATGGCGGCAAGGTCGAGGGCGACGTCGCCCTGATCACCGCGCTTCCGGGTGCCGGCTCGCTCGAACAGCGCGCCCAGGGTTTCAAGGAACAGCTCGCCGCCAAATATCCCGGCCTCAAGCTGGTCGCCGACAAATACGCCGACGGCCAGGCCACCACCGGCCTCAACATCGCCACCGACCTGATCACCGCCAACCCCAACCTCAAGGGCATCTTCGCCTCCAACCTGATCATGGCGCAGGGCGTCGGTCAGGCGATCGCCGAGAACAGTCTTGCCGGCAAGGTCGGGCTGGTCGGTTTCGACAGCGACGAGAAGCTGATCAAGTTCCTCAATGACGGCGTCATTTCGGCTCTCGTCGTTCAGGATCCGTACCGGATGGGCTATGACGGCATCAAGACGGCGCTCGCCGCCTCGAAGGGCGAGAAGGTCGAGGCCAATGTCGATACCGGCGCCAATTTGGTTACCAAGGCCAACATGAAGGATCCGAAGATCGACGCGCTGCTCAACCCGAAGCTCGACTGAGCATAGCCGCAAGTGAACTGTTTCCGGGGCCTTTCGCCCCGGAAACATCCCACTCGTGCCAATCGCGAGGCCAATCTTTGGGGGCCAATCTGGGAGGATTGTCATGATGTCGACGGCGCAGGAACTCCATCCGGCCCCAACGCTGGAACCGGGCAGGACCATCCTCGAACTCCGCGGGCTGGAAAAGCGCTATCCCGGCACCCATGCGCTGAAGCCGGTCGATCTCGCCTTCAAGGCCGGCGAGATCCACGCCATCGTTGGCGAGAACGGCGCCGGCAAATCCACCCTGATCAAGCTTCTTACCGGCGTCATGCCGCGCACCTCCGGCGACGTCATCTGGGAGGGCAAGCCTGCCGCATTGGCAACGCCGCATGAGGCGATGGCGCTCGGCATCAATGCCGTGCATCAGGAAGTCGTCCTGTGCCGCCATCTCACCGTCGCCGCCAACATGTTCCTCGGCGAAGAGGATTCCCGCTTCGGCATCCTGCAGCAGCGGGCGATGATCAGGCAGGCGCAGAAGATCATCGACGATCTCGGCTTCGACCTGCCGGCGCATGTCATGCTGGGTGACCTGACCATCGGCCAGCAGCAGTTGATCGCCGCCGCCCGCGCCACCGTGCGCGGCACCAAATTCCTGATCTTCGACGAGCCGACCGCCTATCTTACCCGCAAGGAGGCCGACCAGCTGTTCACGCTGATCCGCCGGCTGAAGGGCGAAGGCGTCACCATCATCTACATCAGCCATCGCATGGAAGAAGTGTTCGAGCTCGCCGACCGCGTCTCGGTGCTGCGCGACGGCACGCTGGTCGGCACCAGGAACATTGCCGAGACCAATGACGCCGAGCTGGTCAAGATGATGATCAACCGCTCGATCGAGCAGGTCTACCACAAGGAGCATTTCACCCCCGGCGCGACCATCGTCGAAACCAGGAACCTGTCCGGCAAGGGTTTCGAAAATGTCTCGATGTCCGTCCGTGCCGGCGAGATCGTCGGCCTCTATGGCCTGATCGGCGCCGGGCGCAGCGAGTTCGTCACCACGCTCTATGGCCGGCACCGCAAATCGGCCGGCCAGATCCTGTGGGAGGGCAAGGAGGTCAAGGTCAATTCCGAACATGACGCGATCAGGCTCGGCATGGCGCTGGCCCCGGAAAGCCGCCGCGACCAGGGCCTCTGCCTCAACCTGCCGGTCGGACTCAACCTCAATCTGCCGATCTACAAGCGCATCTCGAGCAATCTGCTGATCTCCCGCGCGCAGGAAAAGGCGCAAGCCGATCGCCAGATCGCCGACCTGCGCATCAAGACGCCGACGCGCGGCGCGCTGGCCTCCAGCCTGTCCGGCGGCAACCAGCAGAAGATCGTCATCGGCAAATGGCTCGCCCACGGCGCCAAGCTATTCATCTTCGATGAGCCGACTGTCGGCGTCGATGTCGGCACCAAGGCCGAGATCTACCGCCTGTTCGGCGCGCTGTTGTCCAAGGGAGCCGGCATCATCCTGATCTCGTCCTACCTGCCCGAGGTCTATGAGCTCGCCGACACGCTGCACGTGTTCCGGCGCGGCAAGCTGGTGGCCACGCACGGCTTTCGTACCGCTGACCACGAGGAGATCCTCACCCAGGCGCTGGCCGAGAAACAAGAAAAACCGGGAGGACGGATATGAGCACCGAGGCGATCGCTGCCGAAAGGCCGAAACGCAACTACAACGCCCTGTTCGGGCTGACACTGCTGGCGCTGCTGGTTCTTTTATGGATCATCCTGTCGGTGGCGACGCCGAGCTTCGCCTCCGCCAACAACATCTCCAACCTGTTGCGGCAAGGGTCGATGATCGCCATCCTGGCGGTCGGCCAGACCTTCGTCATCATCACCGGCGGCATCGACCTTTCCGTCGGCGCCGTGGTCGGCTTCGCCACCGTCATCGTCGCGATGCTGATCAACGCCGGCACACCGGTTTTCCTCGCCATCCTGATCACCTTGCTGGTCGGCGTCGCCATCGGCATGTTCCATGGGTTCGGCATCGTCAAGATGGGCCTGCCGCCCTTCATCATCACCCTGGCAACGCTGACCTCGCTGCGCGGCATCGGTCTGTTGATGACCAATGGCAACTCGATCTCGATCAACAACGACGCCTTCCAGACGTTCTCGCGCAGTTCCTTCGCCGGCGTCCCCAATCTGTTCTGGATGGTGATCCTGGTCGGCATCCCAGCCTACATCTTCCTGCACCACAGCCGCTGGGGCCGCTATCTGTTCTCGGTCGGCTCCAACGCCGAGGCGTCGCGCCTGTCAGGCGTCAACGTCCAGCGCACCATCTACATGGCCTACACGCTGTCGGGCCTGTGTGCGGCCTTCGTCGGCGTGCTGCTTGCCTCGCGCATCGGCATCGGCAATCCGACGCAGGCCGAGGGCTGGGAATTGCAGGCGATCGCCTCCTCGGTGATAGGCGGCACCTCGCTGTTCGGCGCTGTCGGCTCCGTGCACGGACCGCTGCTCGGCGCCTTCATCCTTGCCACCATCAACAACGGCGCCAATCTGCTCAACGTCAACGCCTTCTGGCAGCGCATCATCACCGGCGTGCTGATCATCGTCATCGTCTATTTCGACGGGCTGCGCCGCCGCGGCAAATAGACTGCCTCCCAACAACCGCCGGCCTCGCGACAGCAGGGCCGGCGGTGCCATGAACCGACTGGATTGAAGCATGAAAGCCGTCGTCTGCCGCTCGCCCGGCGAACTTGTCCTCGAAGATCGTCCGGCGCCTGGCGCGCCCCCCGCCGGCTGGGCGCTGGTCGCCGTCAGCCATGTCGGCATCTGCGGCACCGACTATCACATCTTCGAAGGCAAGCACCCGTTCCTCGCCTATCCCCGCATCATGGGCCACGAGGTTTCCGGCACCGTGATCGAGGTTGGCGAGGACGTCGATCTCGCCGTCGGCGAAGCGGTGATCGTCAATCCCTATCTCGCCTGCGGCAAATGCATCGCCTGCCGGCAAGGCAAGCCGAATTGCTGCGTCAGGATCGAGGTGCTCGGCGTCCACCGCGACGGCGCCATGTGCGAGCAGATCCTGGTGCCGGCGCAAAATCTTTATCCGGCAAACGGCCTGTCGCTGGCCGATGCCGCCGCCGTCGAATTCCTGGCGATCGGCGCCCATGCCGTGCGGCGCTCGCTCGCTGATCCAGGTGCGCGCACACTGGTCATCGGCGCAGGCCCGATCGGGCTCGGCACGGCGCTGTTCGCCCGCATCGCCGGGCTCGACGTGACGCTGCTCGACATGAGTGCGGAGAGGCTGGGTTTCGCCGAAAGCGAACTCGGCTTCGCGACCCTCGACGGCTCGCGGGGCGCTGCTGCCGACCTGGTGCGGGAAGCAACCGGCGGCGACGGCTTCGACGTGGTTTTCGATGCCACCGGCAACACCCGGTCGGTGCAGTCGGCCTTCGCCCATGTCGCGCACGGCGGGGCGCTGGTCCTGGTCAGCGTCGTCAAGGACGACATCGCCTTTTCCGATCCCGAATTCCACAAGCGCGAGATGATGCTGATCGGCAGCCGCAACGCCCTGCGTGCCGATTTCGATCATGTCGCCGCCTCGATTCGCAACGGCGCGCTGCCGCTGGCAAAGCTGGTCACCCACCGCACCACGCTTGGCGAGACGCCGCACGACCTCGCCCGCTGGGCGCATGAGAAGTCCGGCCTGATCAAGGCCGTCATTCAAGTCGGATGATGCCAGGGCTGCCGCATCTCAGAGCGCCGACAATTTGAGCTCGATCCGCTCGGCCGGGAAGCGCGACTCCGAAAACTGTATCGGCTGACCGTCGGGCGTGACGTTGACGGCGACCGTCACCAGCACGATGGCGCCGGGCTGCAGCTCGAGGTCCGCAAGGTCGGCGGCATCGGCATGGCGCGCCGACAGCACGGTCGATTGCCTGAGATAGTCGTCGATGCCGAAACGTGCCAGCGATGCGGTGATCGAACCGGTTTCCGCCATGGCGGCATCGATGCCGGCAAAGCGCCTGGCATCGAACCAGCCGGCCGCGCGGGACACCGGCATTCCATCGGCTTCGCCGCGCGTTTCCAGGCGTATCACATCGGCCCCCGTCGCAAGGCCTAAGCCCTCTGCGACACGACGGTCGGCCGGCTCGATCGATGACGCGAGCAAGGTGATATGCCGCTCGGACGCCTGTCCTTGCAATCCCTCGGAAAAGCGGGTGCGGGCGCCGATCGGATAAGACAGCCGCTTGCGCGACAGCACGAAGGTGCCGCGCCCTTGCTCCGCCCTGAGCACGCCCTCCTGCACCAGCGCTGCGATAGCGCTGCGCACCGTGTGGCGGTTGACGCCATAGCGTCCGGCCAACGCGATCTCCGGCGGCAGCGCGGCATTCTCGGGAAAATCGCCGGCGGCGATCGAATGCAGGATCTGGTCGGCGATCTGCCGCCACAGCGCGACACCGCTGCGCCGCTCGATGCTGTTGGCTTGTCCGATCATCTCCCGCCCCAATTCCTTGCGCCGATCTTTTGGCCCGTGTCACGTGCCCGTCATGGACACGCGCTAGATAATGGATATAATTTGTATAGTTGTCTATATCAATAGACAAAATGAACGCAGACGAGGAGCACCGCCATGCGAGGACGGGAAGCGCGAGAGCAGGCCGAGCGCAAGGCCGTGATGGCGACGCTGGCGCAATCGGCCGGCGACGACATCGTCCGCCTCTGGGACGAAGCCGGCCTGCCTTGCGAAGCGGAACTTCTGCGTGGCCCCGAAACCGGCCTGGTTACGGTACGCGGCCGCATCGGCGGCGGTGGTGCCCCTTTCAATGTCGGCGAGGCGACGGTCACCCGTGCCACGGTGCGGCTTGCGTCCGGCCATGTCGGCCACTGCTACGCGCTCGGCCGCGACAAGCAGAAGGCAAGGCTGGCGGCAATCGCCGATGCGCTGTGGCAGGACCCGGCCCACCGCAATGAGGTCGAGATCAGGATCGTTGCGCCATTGCAGGCGGCACTGGCCAAGGCGCGTGAACAGCGCCGCGCCGAGACGGCGGCGACCAAGGTCGATTTCTTCACCATGGTGCGCGGAGAAGACTGATGGATATCGCCGCTCAATCCATTGAAGGCGGCTTCGCCGATCCGGTATTCAATGCCCAGACCGTATTCCGTGCCGTGATGGACGCGATGGCGCGGCCGGGCAGCGTCCAGCCCTTGCCGGCCCTTGCCCACCCACCGGCGCCGCTGTCGGCCACCGCCGGCGCCGTTGCGCTGGCGCTGTGCGACAACGACACGCCGCTCTGGCTCGACCCGGCTTTGCAGGTGTCGGCGGTGAAATCCTGGCTTGGCTTCCATACCGGCGCGCCGCTGGCCAACACCCCGGCCGACGCGCATTTCGCGCTGATCGCCACGCCGGCCGAGATGATGGCGCTCGACGGGTTTTCGCAAGGCACCCAGGATTATCCCGATCGCTCCACGACGCTGATCCTCGAGGTCGGCGATCTCATCTCCGGCGCTGCGCTGCTGCTCGAAGGCCCGGGCATCGAGAAGACGGCGACGATCGCGCCGGCGCAAATGCCGCGCCATTTCGTCGAGCAATGGAAGCAGAACAACCAGCGTTTTCCGCGTGGCGTCGATATCATCCTCGCCACGTTCGACGCAATTGCCTGCCTGCCGCGCACGACGCGCATCAAGATGATGGAGGCGTAGCATGTATGTTGCGGTAAAGGGTGGCGAGACGGCCATTCGCAATGCTCACAAACTGCTCGCCGACCGCCGGCGCGGCGACCGTTCGGTGCCCGCACTTCGTCTAGACCAGATCGTCGAGCAGCTGGCGCTCGGCGTCGACCGGGTGATGAGCGAAGGTTCGCTCTACGACAGGGAACTGGCGGCATTGGCGATCGTCCAGGCGCGCGGCGACATGATCGAGGCGATCTTCCTGGTTCGCGCCTATCGCACCACGCTGCCGCGTTTCGGCTACACCAGGGCGATCGACACCGGCACGATGCTGGTCGAGCGGCGGGTGTCGGCGACCTACAAGGATCTGCCCGGCGGCCAGTTGCTCGGCCCGACTTTCGACTACACCCACCGGCTGCTCGATCCCGAACTTGCTGCCGGCGGCGATGTCGCCGAGCCGGAACAGCGTGCAGGCGAGGCGGAGGCGATGCCGCGCGTCTCGGCCATCCTCGCCCGCGAAGGCCTGATCGAGCCCGACGGCGACATGCCCGGCGATCATGTCCCCGGCGACATCACCCGTGAGCCGCTCGAATTCCCGATGGCGCGTGACATCCGCCTGCAGGCGCTGTCGCGCGGCGACGAGGGGTTTCTGCTGGCGCTCGGCTATTCCACCCAGCGCGGCTACGCGCGCAACCATCCCTTCGTCGGCGAGGTTCGCATCGGCGAGGTCGAACTGGAACTGGACGTGCCGGAACTGCCCTTTGCCGTGCCGCTCGGCAGCATCCGCGTCACCGAATGCCAGATGGTCAACCAGTTCAAGGGCTCGGCCAAGGCGCCGCCGCAATTCACCCGCGGCTACGGCCTCGTCTTCGGCCAGAGCGAGCGCAAGGCGATGGCCATGGCACTATGCGACCGCGCGCTGCGCGCCTCGGAGTTGGGTGAGGATGTCATCGCCGCCGCGCAGGACGAGGAGTTCGTCATCTCGCATTCCGACAATGTCCAGGCGACCGGCTTCGTCGAGCATCTGAAGCTGCCGCATTATGTCGACTTCCAGGCCGAGCTCGACCTCGTGCGCCGCATGCGCACCGAGCACGACGCCCGCGAAAATGCCGGCAAGGGCGAAGAGAAGAGGCAGGCAGCGGAATGACTTCAGTTAGCTCCACCACCGTGACCTCCCCCGTCTGGGGAATGGCCTCCGGATCCGCCGTAACCGCTACTGCCGCCAATGGTCTCGCCTTGCGCGCCTTCCCTCGGCTCAGGAAGAACATTCTTCGAAGCACAAAGGCAACCACCCCGACGAACACCAGCAACAGGATTCCGAGGCGCATCCATCCGGTCGGGGTCATCGGAGCCCAGCCCCTTTTCCGTGTCTTGGAACTCAATTCGGTAGCACAGAGCGGAAGCGATCGCCATGACCGACATCGCCACCTACAACTTCGCCTATCTTGACGAACAGACCAAGCGGATGATCCGTCGGGCGATCCTCAAGGGCATCGCCATTCCTGGCTATCAGGTGCCGTTCGCCTCGCGCGAAATGCCGATGCCCTATGGTTGGGGCACCGGCGGCGTCCAGGTCACCGCTTCGATCATTGGCCCGGACGATGTGCTCAAGGTCATTGACCAGGGCGCCGACGACACCACCAATGCCGTCTCGATCCGCGCCTTCTTCAAGAAGGTCGCCAATGTCGCGGTCACCACCGAGACGGCCAAGGCGACCATCATCCAGACGCGCCACCGCATCCCTGAATATCCGCTGAGTGCCGGTCAGGTGCTGGTCTACCAGGTGCCCATCCCCGAGCCGCTGCGCTTCCTCGAGCCGCGGGAAACGGAGACGCGCAAAATGCATGCGCTGGAGGAATACGGCCTTATGCATGTGAAGCTCTACGAGGACATCGCCAGGCACGGCCGCATCGCCACCACCTACGCCTACCCGGTCAAGGTTGAGGGCCGCTATGTGATGGATCCCTCGCCGACGCCGAAATTCGACAATCCGAAGATGCACCGTTCGCCGGCTCTGCAATTGTTCGGCGCCGGCCGCGAAAAGCGCATCTATGCGCTGCCGCCGTTCACCGATGTGGTCAGCCTCGACTTCGAGGACCATCCCTTCGAGGTGCAGACCTTCGACCAGCCCTGCGCACTGTGCGCGGCCGAGAACGTCTATCTCGACGAGGTCATCCTCGACGACCATGGCGGCCACATGTTCGTCTGCTCCGATACCGATTATTGCGAGAAGCGGCGCAACGCCCCTACCTCCCCCTTGTGGGGAGGTCGCGCCGAAGGCGCGGGTGGGGGTACTGCCACCGCCTCACCCCCCACCCCGGCGCTACGCGCCGACCCTCCCCACGAGGGGGAGGGTAAGGAGAAGCAATGACCGACGAACCGCTGCTGCGCGTTTCGGCGCTGTCCAAATTCTACGGCTCGCGCGTCGGCTGCGAGAACGTCACTTTTGACCTGTGGCCGGGCGAAGTGCTGGCGGTGGTCGGCGAATCCGGTTCCGGCAAGACGACTTTGCTCAACTGCCTGTCAACTCGACTGCTGCCCAGCTCCGGCACCGCCAGCTACCGGATGCGCGACGGCCAGTTTCGCGAACTCTACCGCATGAGCGAGGCCGAGCGCCGCTTCCTGATGCGCACCGATTGGGGTTTTGTCCATCAGAACCCGGCCGACGGGTTGCGCATGACGGTGTCGGCCGGCGCCAATGTCGGCGAGCGGCTGATGGCGGTCGGCGACCGTCACTATGGCAGGATCCGCGCAACGGCGCTCGACTGGTTGTCTCGTGTCGAGATCGACGAAGACCGCATCGACGACGAGCCGCGCGCCTTTTCCGGAGGCATGCGCCAGCGCCTGCAGATCGCCCGCAACCTCGTCACCGGGCCGCGGCTGGTGTTCATGGACGAGCCGACCGGCGGCCTCGACGTCTCGGTGCAGGCGCGCCTGCTCGATCTGTTGCGCGGCCTGGTCACCGATCTCGGCCTGGCCGCCATCGTCGTCACCCACGATCTCGCCGTGGCGCGGCTGTTGTCGCAGCGCATGATGGTGATGAAGGACGGCCGCGTCGTCGAAAGCGGCCTCACCGACCGCGTCCTCGACGATCCGCGCGCGCCTTATACCCAGTTGCTTGTCTCCTCGATTCTGCAGGTGTGACGATGATTGCTCCGGCGTACCCCCCCTCTGGCCTGCCGGCCATCTCCCCCTCAAGGGGGGAGATCAGCAGCTTTTATGGCCCGCCCGTTCTGCGACACAGGAGAATGGCGAAACCGAATGCGACTGCCAATCTCCCCCCTTGAGGGGGAGATGGCAAGTTTTGGCAAAGAGGGCAAGCCAGAGGGGGGTGTTGGCCCGCAGACGAATGACGATTGGAGAACGCTCTGATGGCAACCCCGCTCGTTGTCTCCGATGTCGCGAAGAGCTTCACCATGCATCTGCGCGACGGCATCAAACTGCCGGTGGTCGCCGGTGTCTCGTTCGCGATCAGGGCCGGCGAATGCGCCGTGCTCGGCGGCCCGTCCGGCGCCGGCAAGAGCTCGATCCTGAAAATGCTCTACGGAAATTATGCCGCCGATGAAGGCCAGATCATCGTCCAGCACGAGGGCGGGCTCATCGATCTCGCCTCGGCCAGCCCGCGCACCGTGCTTGCCGTGCGCCGGCTTACCATCGGCTATGTCAGCCAGTTCCTGCGCACCGTACCGCGTGTCTCTGCGCTCGACGTCGTGGCCGAACCGCTGGTCGAGCGCGGCGAGGAGCGCGAGGTCGCGCACGGCAAGGCACGCGCCTTGCTGGCGCAGCTCAACCTGCCGGAGAAGCTCTGGGCGCTGCCGCCGGCGACGTTCTCCGGCGGTGAACAGCAGCGCGTCAACATCGCGCGCGGCTTCATCACCGAGCACCCGATCCTGCTGCTCGACGAGCCGACCGCTTCGCTCGATGCCAGGAACCGCGATGTGGTGATTTCCCTGATCGTCGCCAAGAAGGCAGCGGGCGTCGCTTTGCTCGGCATCTTCCACGATCACGACGTGCGTGAGGCGGTCGCCGACCGCGTCATCGACGTGACCGCCTTCGCCGCCGGGAAAATCGCCGCATGACCAGGAAACTGTCGGAGGCGCCGCTGATCCACGAGACGGCGGAAGTCGAGAACTCGACGCTTGGCCGCTGGACCGAGATCGCCGAGCGCTGCCGGGTTTCCGAAAGCACGCTCGGCGACTATTCCTACATGATGCAGGACTGCGGCGTCTGGTGCGCAACGATCGGCAAATTCGCCAACATCGCCGCAAGCGTGCGCATCAACGCTACCAACCATCCGACCTGGCGGCCGACGCTGCACCATTTCACCTATCGCGCCTCGGATTATTGGGACGACGCCGAGCACGAGAGCGAATTCTTCGCCAAGCGCCGCGCCAAACGCGTCACCATCGGCCACGACACCTGGCTCGGCCACGGCTCGACCATCCTGCCGGGCGTCACCGTCGGCGATGGCGCGGCGGTCGGTGCCGGTGCGGTGGTGTCGAAGGACGTCGCGCCCTACACCATCGTCGCCGGCGTACCGGCCAAGCCGATCCGCGAACGCTTCGACCGCCGCACCGCGGAGCGCTACCAGGCGCTCGCCTGGTGGGACTGGGACCACGCAAGGCTGCGCGCCGCGCTCGACGATTTTCGGGAATTGTCGGCGGAGGCGTTTCTGGAGAAATATGGCGGCTGAGGGTCGTGAAATGGTGAATGGTGAATGTGAATGGGGGCAGCGGACAGGTTTCGAGGCTCAGGGAAGCCGTTCTTATCACCATTCACCATTCGAGCTTCTCGCGCCGAGTTGATCCCGCCCCGCTCCAGGCTGTGGGCAGTAACAAAACTGACATCGTTCCGACACCGCAGGTTCATGCGGCTGCGCTAGCCAGGGTAAACAGACCTTCAATTGCGATTGGACTGGAGCCTGCACCATGTCAGCTACGCTCGAAATCCGCGGCGTCACCCGCCGGTTCGGCAAGAACACCGCCGTCAGCAATGTTCACATCGCGATTCCGCAAGGCCAGATGGTCGGCATCATTGGCCGCTCCGGCGCCGGCAAATCGACGCTGCTGCGCATGATTAACCGCCTCATCGATCCCAGCCAGGGATCCATCCTGTTCAACGGCGTCGAGGTCTCCGGGTTGCGCGGCTCGCCGCTCCGGCGATGGCAGCGCGACTGCGCCATGATCTTCCAGCAGTTCAATCTCGTGCCGCGCCTCGATGTGCTGACCAATGTGCTGCTCGGCCGGCTCAACCACCGCTCGACGCTGTCCAACCTATTTGGCATGTTCTCCCGCGGTGAATGCGCCGAGGCGGTTGCAGCCCTCGAGCGCCTCGACATCGCCCGCACCGCCCTGCAGCCGGCCGGCACACTTTCCGGCGGCCAGCAGCAGCGCGTTGCGATTGCGCGCGCCATGATGCAGCAGCCGAAGGTGTTGCTGGCGGATGAGCCGATTGCCTCGCTCGATCCGCTCAACGCCAAGGTGGTGATGGATTCGCTGCAGGACATCAATTTGCGCGAGGGCATCACCGTCATCACAAATCTGCATACGCTGGATACGGCCCGCACCTACTGCAACCGCATCATCGGCATGGCCGCCGGCAAGGTCGTCTTCGACGGCCCGCCCGAAGCCCTCAACCGCGAGGCCGTGCGCATGGTCTACGGCGCCGACAGCAATGGCGGCGAAATCTCCGAGGCCATCACCTCCACCAGTGTCGCCATCAAACAGAAAATCGCTGCATCCGCCGGACCGCTCGAGCCCGCATTCCCGGGATATTGAGAACGGCCTGATCGCCCGCCCGCGTCAAAGGCACCTGTCAAAAAATTCGAACGCTACCGGCGCGAGGCCGGGACCAACAGGAGAGAGATAATGTTCAGGAAGATGGTTTTTGGCGCCGTTTCATTGCTCGCCATCGCGGCAAGCGCCGCTCACGCCCAGGATATCAAGGAATTCCGCATCGGCATCCTTGGCGGTGAAAACGAAGCGGACCGGCTGCGCAACTTTCAGTGCCTCGCCGATCACATGAAGTCCGAATTCGGCTTCGAGAAGGTCTCGCTGTTCCCGGCCGCCGACTATGACGGCGTTATCCAGGGCCTGCTCGGCGGCACGCTCGATTTCGCAGAGCTTGGCGCGTCGGGCTATGCCAGCGTCTACCTCAAGGATCCGAACGCCGTGACCCCGATCCTCACCACCCAGCAGACCGACGGCGCGACCGGCTATTATTCGATCGGCCTTGCGCTGAAGTCGTCCGGCATCACCGACATCAAGTCGGCCAAGGGCAAGAAGCTCGGCTATGCCGACCCGGATTCGACCTCCGGCTACCTGATCCCGCTGACCCAGATCCCGAAAGACACCGGCGCTTCGAACGAAACCTTCTTCGCCTCGACACAGTTCAATGGTGGCCACGAGAACAACCTCCTCGCCGTTCGCGACGGCAAGGTCGATGTTGCGGTTGACGATTCCTCTGGCATCGGCGACTTCAAGAACGGCTACACCTCCGGCACCTTCCACAAGGAAGTCGCCAAGGGCGCCGTGGACCCCAACGATTTCGTCGAAGTCTGGCGCTCCGGCTTGATCCCGAACGGCCCGCTGGTCGTGCGCACCGCACTCGGCGGCGATATGAGCGCCAAGCTCGCCAACTTCTTCACCAGCCTGCCGGCCAAGGACAAGCCTTGCTTCGAGGCCATCGAAGGCGGCGATTTCACCGGCTATGTTCCGGTGAAGCCGGACTTCTACAGCGTCATCGTCGAAGCCCGCAAAGCCGCGATCGGCGGCTGACGACAATTGCGGAAAGGGCGGCGTCCATTAGAGCGACGTGCGTCCACTTGGACGCACAAAGTACGCTCTAACACTTAGATGCCGCATCGTGCTTTCCGAAAGTCAACTTTCGGGCCGATGCGGTCGCCGCCCTTTTTGCGTGTCCGCTCGTGACCCCGTATGACCTTCGCCGCTACAATTCGTTCAGACGCGGTCCGGCAGGCAGCAGACGCCTGGCGACGCCAGACGTCCTTGCGCCGGTTCTACACGGCGCTCGGCATCGGCTCACTGCTTGTCGCCATGTGCACAGCCATGTGGTTCGCCGACGAGGCCAATGCCGGACATTTCTTCGATCGGCTGCCGCACATACTGGATTTCCTTAGTTGGCTTGTTCCCAAGGACTGGAACGACGTCTGGCGGGCGCTGTTCGACATCGCATCGCCGCACGACAAGGGCAGCCAAGAGTTCAACTTCCCGCTTGGCCGCGTCTATCTCTGGGGCGGCTTTTATCTACCCGAATATTTCGAGCTGATGCTCACCACGCTTAACGTGGCGCTGGTTTCCACTTTCATCGGCTTTGTCTTTGCGGTGCCCTTTTCCTTCATCGCCGCGCGCAACTTGACGCCCAGTCCGGTGCTCAGGCTCGTCGTCAAGCGCTTCATGGAACTGCTTCGCGCCTTCCCCGAGATCGTCATTGCCGGCCTGTTCGCAGCCATCCTCTCGACCGGCCCGGTCGCAGCCATCATCGCCATCGGCCTGCATTCCATCGGCGCTCTCGGCAAGCTCTTCTACGAGATCAACGAAAACATCGACATGCGCGCCGAAGAAGGCCTGCGCGCGGTCGGCGCCAACTGGTTCGAGCGCGTGCGCTTTGCCGGCCTGCCGCAAGTGCTGCCCAATTTCATGTCCTACACGCTGCTCAGGATCGAGATCAATGTGCGTATCTCGACCATTATCGGCGCGGTCGGCGGTGGCGGCATCGGCGAGGAACTGAAGCTCTCCATCTCGCGCGGCTTCGGCGCCAAGACGCTGGCATTGGTGCTGCTGCTGTTCACGACGATCTTCCTCGTCGACCAGTTTTCCGCCTGGCTACGCCGCAAGCTCGTCGGCGAGCAGGCATTCATGATGGGTGCCTGACCATGATCCCAAAAAGTGGATTCCGGTTTTTGGAAAAGATCATGGCAAATCAACAAGAAGACTGCCCATGGCCGCAATGACCGCCGATGAGATGCGGTCGATCGAGGAGCGCTTTCCCCAAGTGTTCCGGCGGCCCTTGTACAAACGCTTCGGCCCGCTGGTCCTGTTCACCGGCATCCTGCTCTATCTCCTCTACGCCTTGTGGTTCTTCAGCCTGCCGCAAGTGCTGAGGGAATCGCACTGGGAGCGCCTGCCGCTCTTCCTGACGCAATGGATCAGCTACGATCTGCAGCCGGAATTCCGTCTCGACCAGCCTCAGATCACACCCAGATACCCGCGTTTTTCGGCGCTCGGCGAAGATCCGCATCCCGATTGGGTCATCACCAACGCCAACGGCTCCTACACCATCCTGATCGACGGCCGGGCCAAATCGGTCATCTTCGACAAGACCGAGGCGACGCTGGTCGCCAATGGCCAGACGGTGCCGGTGTCCTTGGCCAGCGGCAAACCGGTAATATCCGGCCCGGTGCCGGAGTGGATCACCGCGCATGACGATGAGATCGTCGCCAGGATAGGCTTTGCCGGCGAGGTCCGTATAACCGTCGATCGCGTCAAGGTCCGCAAGCGCTTCCTCGGCTGGGCGAATTTCGTCTTCGACACACGCTCGCCCTTCTTCGGCAAGTCGCCCGGCGAGGTGGTCTCGTTGCTGGTGTCCGGACCCCAGCTCAAGCCGGGCACATCAAACATTGCGCTGGCCGCCGATAATATCTGGAACAACGCCCAATGGCAGCATGGCGACGTCTGGACGAAGCTGTTCCAGACCATCGTCATGGCGTTTCTCGGCACCTTACTCGGCGGCATCGTTGCCTTCCCGCTCGCCTTCTTCGCCGCCCGCAACATCACCCCGAGCGGCCTGCTTAGCCAGGTGCTAAAGCGGTTCTTCGATTTCATGCGTTCGGTCGACATGCTGATCTGGGCGCTGTTCTTCACCCGCGCCTTCGGCCCGGGCCCGCTTGCCGGCAGCGCCGCGATTTTCTTCACCGAGATCGGCACGCTCGGCAAAGTCTATTCGGAAGGCCTCGAGAACATCGATGACAAGCCACGCGAGGGCATCCAGTCGACCGGCGCCAACGGCTTGCTGGTGCAGCGCTATGGCGTGCTGCCGGAAGTGATCCCGGTCTTCATCAGCCAGACACTCTATCAGTGGGAATCCAACACCAGGGGCGCGACGATCATCGGCGCCGTCGGTGCCGGTGGCATCGGCCTGAAGCTCTGGGAGGCGATGCGCACCAATTCCAACTGGGCCAATGTCTTCTACATGGTGCTCTTGGTCCTGCTCGTCGTTTTCATCTTCGACAACATTTCCAATTTCCTGCGCCGCCGCTTGAGCAGGACGATCCACGACTACAACCGGATCCAGGCCGGCCAGGGCTGACGGGGGCGTTGCGCAGGCGTGCGGTTAGGGCGCCTTCCTCCATCCATTCCTGATATGCCTGTAGCCGTCGCGGTAAACAGCTTCCGGGCCTTCGGAAAAGTCGCGCCACACCTTGGTGGCCGCGGCTAAATCCTTCAGCGAACGCCCGAACGCCTCGATCGTCAGCCAATCGTCGTAGCCGCTCTTGCGAATGGCGGAGAAAGTCTCCTTCCAGGGGACGTGGCCGCGGCCCGGCACGCCGCGATCGTTCTCCGAAATATGGATATGGACGATGTTCTTGCGGTTGCGCGTATAGGCGCCGATCGGGTCGGCCTCTTCGATGTTGGCATGGAACGTGTCGTACATCGCCTTGATGTGCGGCCGGTCGATCGCGTCGATATGCGCCGACAAATCGTCCATCGTGTTGAGCAGATAGCATTCGAAGCGGTTGAGCGCCTCCAGCCCGATGGTGACACCCTTGTTGCCGGCATGGTCACCGATGGCGCGCTGCGAAGCGATCGAACGTTTTTTCTCGGCCGCCGTCGGCCCGCTGCCGGAGAAGGCTCCGAGTGTGGAATGCAGCGGGCCGCTCAACGTGTTCGCGCCAAGCGCCTGAGCGCAGTCGATCGCCGATTTCATGTAGTCGATACCGGCCTTGCGCGTCGAGGCGTCGGCCGAGATCAGGTTCATCGCCGGATCGCCCATCGCCGAGACGGCGGTACGTTGCAGCCCGATGCGGTCGAGCAGCTCACCGAGCTTCTTGTAGTCGTCCGGCGTGCCGGAGAAGACCGGTATCTCGACGCCGTCGAAGCCGGTCGCCTTGATATCCCTCAACAACGGCTCGTGTTTTTTCGTGACACTGGTCGTCCACAACAACATGCACATGCCGATTTTCATCGACGCCCCTCCCCTTCATTCGCTCGATCGCCGGAGGGGTGGTGAGATTCAGGTCAGGCCGAGCCGAAAATGGTGGGTTCCGAGAACCGGAGCGGAGCGTACTTTTGGTACATGAGCACCGGAAGCGCAGGAAACTGCCATTTGCAGGCCGGTCTCACCTGAATATCACCACCCCTTCAGAGCTTCGTCCACGCTCCATTCTTCTTCGCCGATTTCACGCAGGCCTCGATGAAGGCCATGCCTTCGACGCCGTCTTGCACAGTTGGGAAAACGACATCCTTAGCCGGCTTGCCGCCCTTCCGGCGCGCCGCACGAATGGCCCGCGCGGCTTCCTGGTAGATGTTGGCGAAACCTTCGAGATAGCCTTCCGGATGGCCTGGCGGAACGCGGCTGACGCGCCCGGCGACGGGCAACGCTCCCGCGCCGTTTCGGGTGATCAACTGCTTCGGCTGGCCGAACGGCGTGTACCAGAGATAGTTCGGATCGGCCTGCACCCATTCGAGCCCGCCCTTCGAGCCGTAGATGCGCAATTTCAGGCCGTTCTCGTGGCCGGGCGCCACCTGGCTTGCCCAGATCATGCCCTTGGCGGAGTGCGACCCGCCGACCGGCTTGAAGCGCAGCAGCACATTGATGTTGTCGTCGAGCAGCCGCCCCGGTACGAAGGCATCGAGATCGGCCGACAACGAATCGAGCTCCAGCCCGGAGACGAAACGGGCGAGGTTGTAGGCGTGCGTGCCGATATCGCCCAGCGCACCGCCGGCACCGGCCTGCTTGGGGTCTGAGCGCCACGCAGCCTGCTTCTGGCCGGTGGCGGCCAGATCTTCGGTCAGCCAGTCCTGCGGATATTCCGACTGCACGATGCGGATATCGCCGAGCTGTCCTTTGGCCACCATCTCGCGTGCCTGCCGCACCATCGGATAGGCGGTGTAGTTATGCGTCAGCACAAACACCTTGCCGGTCTTTTCGACCAGCGCCGCCAGCTTCTTTGCCTCGGCCAGCGTCGTCGCCAGCGGCTTGTCGCAGATGACGTGGATGCCGGCCTCTAGAAAAGCCTTGGCGGCCGGCACGTGCACATTGTTCGGCGTGACGATGGCCACCACCTCGATGCCGTCCGGCCGCTTGGCCTCGGCCTGGGCCATCTCGGCATAGGAGCCGTAGCTGCGTGCCGGATCGAGCCCAAGCTCGGCCGCCGAGGCCTTGGCGCGCTCCGGATTCGACGACAAGGCGCCGGCAACCAGCACGAACTCGTTATCAATGCGCGCCGCGATGCGGTGCACCGCGCCGATAAAGGCGCCTTGTCCGCCGCCAACCATGCCGTAGCGGATCGGACCGCCTCCCGTTTCCGTCTTCGATGCGCCAACCATGATTTTCTCCCTCGTTATCTGAGATACCCCTCCCCCCTTGAGGGGGAGGGTCGACGCGTAGCGCGGGTGGGGTCGCCGGGCATGAAGCTCGGCATGGACCGACCCCACCCGGCCCTCCGGGCCACCCTCCCCTCGGGAGGGATATCTGTGCTAGATCCCCATCATGCCGCGCAGCACCTTTTTATCGGTCGTGCCGCCGGCGAAATCGTCGAATGCTTTTTCCGTCACCCTGATGATGTGGTGCTGGATGAAGGGGGCGCCTTCGGCAGCACCATCCTCCGGGTGCTTGAGGCAGCATTCCCATTCCAGCACCGCCCATGAATCGTAATTGTATTGGGTGAGCTTGGAGAAGATGCCGCCGAAATCCACCTGCCCGTCGCCGAGCGAGCGGAAACGCCCGGCGCGGTTGGTCCAGCTCTGGTAGCCGGAATAGACGCCTTGCCGCCCGGTCGGATTGAATTCAGCGTCCTTGACGTGGAACGCCTTGATCCGCTCGTGGTAGATGTCGATGAATTCGAGATAATCGAGCTGCTGCAGCAGGAAGTGCGACGGGTCGTAGTTGATGTTGCAGCGCTTGTGGCCGCCGACCGCATCGAGGAACATCTCGAATGTCGCGCCGTCGAACACGTCCTCGCCCGGATGGATTTCGTAGCCGATATCGACGCCGTTCTCGTCATAGACGTCGAGGATTGGCTTCCAGCGCTTGCCCAGCTCGGCAAATGCTTCCTCGATCAGTCCCGCCGGCCGCTGCGGCCATGGGTAGAGGTATGGGAAGGCCAACGCGCCGCAAAACGACACCGACGCCTTGAGCCCGAGATTCTTCGACGCCTTGGCGGCGAACTTCATCTGTTCGACCGCCCATTGCTGCCTGGCTTTTGGATTGTTGTGCACCGCAGCCGGCGCAAAGCCGTCGAACTGCGCGTCATAGGCGGGATGCACCGCCACCAGTTGCCCCTGCAGATGCGTCGACAGTTCGGTGATTTCGACGCCGGCATCGGCGCAGATGCCCTTCACCTCGTCGCAATAGGCCTTGGAGGAGGCTGCCTTCTCGAGATCGAACAGTCGAGCGTCCCATGTCGGGATCTGCACGCCCTTGTAGCCCAGACCAGCCGCCCATTTGGTGATCGAGGCCAGCGAATTGAACGGCGCGGCGTCGCCCGCAAACTGCGCCAGGAACAGACCAGGCCCCTTCATCGTCGTCGGCATCGGCATCTCCCTATGTTTCACGACCAAGCATAGCGCCGATTGAAAACAGGGCCAGCGTCTTTGGTCTCTTTGCACAGCGCGCTCAGCGCCGCTATTCTGGTATTACCAAATGACGAAATCTGGTCAAGCCATTTGACGCGCTGCCGCAGTCTTGCAACCATGCCGAGTTAAGCCACATGTTTAAGCATAATCAATGGTCTAGCTAGGAGCTAACGCTTGATGGCAGCACTTCTTGCCGTCCAGATGAAATTACTGTAGACCTCCCATCAAGCCCAATTGGTCGAACCAGTTTGCAAAAAATGCTGGGACGCCTTGGGGAGGAATCATGCGGCACGCTTCGGCAGAGTGCGCCGCAGGCGAACTGGTACAGGCGATTCTGGGAAGGATAGACCATGCATCTTTCGACGCACAATTGGATGCGGGCGGAGCCGCTGGAAACGACGCTCAAGCGCATCAAGAAATTCGGCTACGAGTCGATCGAGATCTCCGGCGAACCCGAACACTACAAGCCCAAGGAGACGCGCGCACTGTTGAACGAGTACGGCATTCGCTGCTGGGGAGCGGTGACGCTGATGCTGGGCGAGCGCAATCTCGCCGCCAAGGACCAGGGCCAGCGCGAGCGCTCGGTGCAGTATGTCAAGGACGTGCTGACCATGGTCAGCGAACTTGATGGCGAGATCATCACGCTGGTTCCGGCCACCGTCGGCAAGGTGGTGCCGGACGGCACCGAGGAAGAGGAGTGGAAATGGGTGGTCGACGCCACCCGGGAATGCTTCACCCACGCCAAGAAGGTCGGCGTCAAGATCGCGGTCGAGCCGCTCAACCGCTTCGAGACCTATCTGTTCAACCGCGGCGCCCAGGCACTGGCGCTGGCCGATGCGGTCAGTCCCGAATGCGGCGTCTGCCTCGACGCCTACCACATCCACATGGAAGAATTTAACGTCTACGACGCCATCCGGCAGGTCGGCAAGCGCCTGTACGACTTCCATGTCGCCGACAACAACCGCTTCGCCGCCGGCCTCGGGCAGATCGACTGGCCGAAGATCGTCGGCACGCTGAAGGAGATCGGCTATGACGGCGCGCTGACCAATGAATTCGTCGCCCCCGTCGACCGCACCCCGGCTGCCCCCTATCCCGACATGGTCGAACGCAACCCCGTCGACATCTCGCCGGAGCAGTTGAAATTCATTCAGGACCACGGCTCCAGCGTGCTCACGGAGAAATTCTACACCGACCAGATGCGCATCAACGCGGAAACGCTGCTGCCGCTGATCAAGTAGCCGAGCCGTTTGGAAAAGCCCTTCCGCCTCACCGCGGCCGGGCCGAGGATGAACATGCGCATCAAGACGGTCCAAGCCTGGTGGGTCCGCATACCGATCGAAGCCGCGAAGCAGCACCGTAGCGACTTCGGTCAGGTGGCGACGTTCGACGCCGCCATCCTGCGCATCGAGACCGACGACGGGCTGGTCGGCTGGGGCGAGGGCAAGAATGCCGCCGGCAGCGCCGGCAGCTACGGCGCCCTTGTCCATTTGCTGAACTACGAGGTCGGCCCGCAGCTGGTCGGCCGCGACCCGGCTGACATCGGCGTCATATGGGAGATGCTCTATAATGGCACGCGCCACGACAGCGCCGCTCGCGCTGGCCACGCCATGCCGCAATTGGCGCGACGCGGCATGAGCATCGCCGCTATCAGCGCCGTCGACATCGCATTGTGGGACATTCTTGGCAAATCGCTCGGCGTTCCGGTCTGGCGGCTGCTCGGCGGCCGCAAGCTGGACCGCATGCCGGCCTATGCTTCCGGCGGCTGGGCCACTGCGGAAGCCATCGGCGACCAGCTGCAGTCCTACATCACCAAGGGCGGTTTCAAGGCGCTGAAGATGCGCGTCGGCGCCATGGACGGCGCCCCACATATCTCGGCCGCTCGCGTCCGTGCCGCCAGACAGGCGCTCGGTCCCGATATCGACCTGATGGTCGACGCGCACGGCACCTACACGGTGGCCGAGGCCAAGCGCTTTATCCATCTCGCCGGCGACCTCGATCTCGCCTGGTTCGAGGAGCCGGTGATCGCCGACGACAAGCCCGGCATGGCCGAGGTGCGCGCCTGCGGTTCGATCCCGATCGCCACCGGCGAAAGCGAGGCGACGCGCTATGCCTTCCGCGACCTCGCCGTGCTCAAATCCGCCGATATATTCCAGCCGGATCCGGCCTTTTGCGGTGGCATCAGCGAGGCGATGAAGATCGGCACCATCGCCAGCGCCTTCAATCTGCGCTTTGCGCCGCATCTTTGGGCCGGCGCGCCCTGCTTCTTTGCCGGGCTGCATGTCTGCGCTGCTTCACCGGCGAGCTTCACCGTCGAATATTCGCTCGGCGCCAACCCGATGATCCACGATCTGATCGAAGAGACTGTCGAAGCAAAGGACGGTATGGTAGCGATCCCTGATAGACCCGGGCTGGGATTCACCATTTCGGAGCGGTTCCTGGAGGCGCACGCGCAACACGGCTGACATGAAAGAAAAGAACCTTCTCGCGGAACTCGCCGCCTATCTGTTCTCCCATTCGGACAAGGAGACGGGCCGCACGCCGTCGGAGCGCGAACTGGCAGAGCATTTCAGCGTCAGCCGCGGCCAGATCCGCGAGGCGCTGGCCATTCTCGAGGCCATGCGCATCGTCGAGCGACGGGCGAAATCCGGCATCTACATCGATACGAAGCAGGCGAGCGTCGAGGCGATGGCGCTGTTCGCCCGCGCCGGCCTGCCGCTCGATCCCGTCCAGATCTACGAGACGGTCGAGTTGCGCAAGATCCACGAGATCAAGGCCGCCGAACTTGCCTGTTCACGCGCCACCGAGGAGAATTTCGAGCGGCTGCGCGAGATCCTGAAGGCCTCCGAGGATCGCATCGCCGCCGGTGAAGGGCTTGCCCGGGAAGACCGCGAGTTCCACCTCGAGATCGTGCGGGCGACCAAGAACAGCGTCTTCCACAATATCTGCAGCGTCTACTACATGATGGGTGAACTGCGCCTGCCGATCTATTTCAACGATCCCGAACGCAGCGTGCGCTCCCATGCCGAGCATATCCAGATCTACGAGGCGCTGCTGCGCCGCGATGGCAACCTCGCCCAGGCGCTGATGAGCGCCCACCTGCAAGGCGCGGAAAGCTACTGGAAGGGGCTGATCGAGGGGCGTGGGGCGGAACCGGAAAGCCCTGCGCTCGAAAAGGCCTGAAATGCCCAAGATCCTGTCAACACACAGACTGCACCCTCGTGCCGCTTCCATGCTGACCGGGGCCGGCGAACTCGTCGTTGCTTCCGCCCTCGATGCGGCCACGCTGGCCGCCGAGGCGAGGAACGCCGATGTCATCATCGTTCGCGCTCCCTTGCCTGCGGCGCTTTTCGAAGGCGCGAAGAAGCTCAGGGCCGCGATCCGCCACGGCGCCGGGCTGGACATGGTACCGATGGAAGCGGCCAATGCGGCCGGCGTGCTGGTGGCGAACGTGCCGGGGGTGAACGCGCGATCTGTCGCCGAATATGTGATGTTCGCGGCGCTGGCGCTGCTTAGGCGCTTCCGTGTGTTGGACCGCGACTTGCGTGCGAAAGGATGGCTGGCGGGCCGCGAACACACGGTGGTGGCCAGCGAGCTAGCGGGCAAGACGATCGGCATTGTCGGCCTCGGCGCGATCGGTCAGGCGGTTGGCCACATCGCCGCCCATGGGTTCGATCTGAATGTGGTGGCGACGACGCGCAGCATGCGGCCGGCGCCGGACAGGGTCGGCTTCCTGTCGATCGATGCACTCATCGAGCAGAGCGACATCATCGTTCTGTGCTGCCCGCTGACGCCCGAAACACGGGGGCTGATCAGCCGCGAGCGCATTGAGCGGATGAAGCCGGATGCGCTGCTGATCAATGTTTCGCGCGGGCCGGTGATCGATGACGACGCGCTGATCGAGGCCTTGCAGAAGGGCCGCATCGGCGGCGCTGCGCTCGATGTTTTTGCTACACAACCGCTACCGCCCAACCATCCTTATTTTGGCTTCGACAACGTCATCGTCACCCCGCACATGGCTGGGATTACCGAGCAGTCGATGATGCGCATGGGCGTCGGCGCGGCTGGCGAAGCCTTGCTGGTGCTGGCCAACAGATTGCCGGTCAATCTGCGCAACCCCGAAGTGGTCGAGCACTACCGGCGGCGGTTCCCTGCCGATTTCTGAAAGCGCCCCAATTTTCCCGAATTCGCCGGCGATGGTGCCGGCATGGCAAGCGTCACAAAATTCCTGCTGACCACCGGCTTCTGCGTGGCGACGGCGCAAGCCTTCGCCAACGGACAGGGTAGCTACGTGTTCTGCGACAACGGCATACGCTGCGTGGCGGCACCCTGTCCATCGAACAGCGCGCTCGACCTCGCTGCTGGGAAGCTCATCAAAGGCGTTTCAATCGACATCGATCGCCTGCCGCAGCAAGACAAGGCGCTCGATCTTTCAGACAAGCTCTATGCCGGCAAGGTCGTTGTTGTCGGCTCGATCGAGAACCGCACCCGGACCTTCAACGGCAAGCGGTACACCCTGCCTTGGCTGGTCGCCACCAGCATCGAACGCGCCGCCAAGGACAGCGAACGCGGCCACTGCTCGTCGCGCTGACACGCGCTATCCGATCAATTTGCAAGCAGCCCCTCCACGCCCGCTGCGATGCGCAGCAGGTGGTGGTCATGGCCATTGCGCGCCACCAGCATCAGCCCGGCCGGACGCGTCATTCCCGGCATCGGCAGCGAGATGGCTGATAGATCGAATTGGTTGGCGACCTGCGTGTTGCGCAGCAGAAGGCCTTCCGTCCTGTTGCACAGAGCCTCGTCGCTGGTCATCGACACGATCGTCGGCGCCGTCACCGGTGTGGTCGGCAGGGCCAGCACGTCGACCGACGCCAGCCGGTCATCCATCGCGGCGGCCAGCGCCGTGCGGCGGCGCATTGCCCTGATATAGACCGTGGCCGGAATGGCGGCGGCGCGCGACAATGGCCCGCTTACCCGCGGGTCGACCGGCCTCGTCGCTCCCATCGCCAGCCAGTCGGCATGGATCTCCGCCCCTTCCATCGCCGCGATCGACGCGCGTTGGGTTGCCACGCGCAGATCGGCAAGCAGGTCGTCGATCGACAGCTCCACAAGCCGTGCGCCGCTAAGCTCTATCTTGCGCAGACACCGGTCGAACGTCGTCGCGACCTCTTCCTGCGTATCATCGAACAGCACGCCGCGCGCAATACCGATGCGCAGGCCGTCCAGCGGCAGCGGCAACAGTGCCGCCAGGTTTTCGCCCGACATCACTGCATCGGCCGCCGCACATTCGGCGACGGTGCGGGCCAGCGGACCGATCGAGTCCAGCGTGGCTGACAGCGGAAACGCACCCGTGAGCGGCACGCGCCGCGCAGTCGGCTTGAAACCGACGACGCCATTCAGCGATGCCGGAATGCGCACCGAACCACCGGTATCGGAACCGATGGAGATTTCGCTGGTGCCTTCGCCCACCGAAACGCCGGCGCCTGAGGAGGAGCCGCCCGGAATACGGCTGGCATCGCTAGCATTGCCGGGCGTGCCATAATGTGGATTGACGCCGATCGCAGTAAAGGCGAACTCGGTCATGTTGGTCTTGCCGAGGATGATTGCACCGGCCTGGCGCAACTGTTGCACGACAATGGCATCCCGCAGCGCCGGCGCTGCGTTGGCGAGCAGCAGAGAGCCCGCCGTGGTCGGCTCGCCGGCGACATCGAACAGATCCTTGATCGAGACGATCGCCCCATCGAGCGGCCCGAGCGTGACGCCGGCTTTTCGCCGCGCATCGGTGGCGTCCGCCGCCGCCCGTGCGGCTTCCGGGTAGAGCTTTACGAAAACCCTCTCATCGTCGACGCGAGCGGCAAGAGGCGAAAGAATTGCTTCGAGGTGATCGCGGGCTGATTGCATTTTTCGGTGTCGGACTCCGCGCGCTTGCAACGTCTTAACGTAGTAGCCAGAAACTGGCCGCAGGAGACATAGCCCGGCACGGTCGGATTTGCACCTGTCGAACCGAAGGAGGAAGGCCCGATGCTCTACCAAGGCAGCTGCCACTGCGGCAAGGTCGCGTTCGAGGTCGAAGGCGAGCTGACCGGAGCCGTTCGGTGCAATTGCTCGATCTGCTCGCGCAAGGGTGCACTGCTATGGGCAGTTCCGCATGAGAGCATGTGGGTGCTTGCCTGGGGCGATGATCTCGGCCGCTACAGCTTCGGCAACCATGTCATCGCCCACCGCTTCTGCCGCAGCTGCGGCATTCACCCCTTCGCCGAGGATATCGGCGAAGGGAGCGGGCGAAGTGCCTATATCAATATTAATTGCATCGAGGCGTTGGACGTCGCCGCCGTGCCGGTCTTCGACTTCGACGGCCGTTCCGTTTAGGCCTTGGGGTCGTCGATCGGCTTGGGGCCAAGGAAGAACGCCGCCAGTGCCGCAAGCAACGTCGCCGCCGCGCAATAGGCGAAGGCGGTGGCAACGCCGGTATTGTCGACCAGCAGGCCGCCGAAGACGGCGCCCAACGCGATGGCGACCTGGAACGTCATAACCATGAGCCCACCGGCGCTTTCCGCCTGATCGGGGGCGGCCCGCACCAGCCAGGTCTGCAGCCCGACTGGGACGGCGCCGAAGGCAAAGCCCCAGCTGCCCACTGCTATTGCAGCCACGACGGGTGAACCTCCGACCACCAGCAGCAGGAGCGCCGAAAACGCGATCAGCAGGGGCGCCAGGCTGATGGCTGCCTTGAGGCTGCGTTCGGCAATGAAGCCGCCGGCAAAATTGCCGAAGAAGCCACCAATGCCGTAGGCGAGCAGCACAAGCGAGATCGTCTCGATGTCCAGCGCGGGCACCTTCTCGAGAAACGGGCGGACATAGGTGAAGCCGGCAAAATGTCCCGAGGCGACCAGCAGCACCACCAGCAGTGCCACCCTGATCATCGGCCGCTTCATCACCTCCAGCAGCGTGCGAAAACCTGCCGTACCTGCAGGCGGCAGCTTCGGAATGGTAGCCACCTGCACCAGCAGCGCCAGCGCACCGACCACGGCGGCGATCATGAACGCCGTCCGCCAGCCCCAGATGTCGCCGACATAGGCGCCGACCGGAGCCGCGCAGACCGTCGCCACCGAAACGCCGGTGAGAATGATCGACATGGCGCGCGGCATCAGCCGCATTGGGACAAGCCGCATCGCCATGGCCGCCGACATCGACCAGAAGCCGCCGAGACTGATCCCGAGCATGATGCGGGCGATCAGAAGAACAGGAAGCGACGACGCAAACGCGGCCACCAGGTTTGACAGCACAAGCAGCACAGTCAGCGCCAACATGACCAGCCTGCGGTCCAGCCGCTTGGTGACAATAGCCATGGTCGGCGCCGCAATCGCGCCAATGACGGCCGTCGCCGTTACCGCCTGCCCGGCGGCGCCTTCGGTGATGCCGAGATCCTGCGCAAGCGGCGTCAGCAGGCTGGCCGGCAGAAATTCTGCGGTCACCAGGCCGAAGACTCCGAGCGCCAGGGAAACCACCGCCCCCCATGCGGGCTCGGATCGTTCGCCGGTTTCCGATGGATCGAGAACGGCGTCCATGACGCCTGTCGCGGGTTCGGTCATGAGGGATCTCCGGTCTGTTGCAGCGCAGCATTTGGCTGCAATGCAACATAAGGAGTGACTAGCTGGAGTTTCCATGCTAGAAACACCATTATGTTTGACCGTTCGTCCAAAATTCCAATCACCGGCGATCCGCTGACAGACATATTGCGCGGATTGCGTCTCGAAGGCGTCGATTACGGCCGTTGCGAGATGAAGGAACCCTGGGGCATCCATTTTCCGGCTCAGGCGGCGGCACGGTTTCATTTCATCGGCCGCAAAGGCTGCTGGTTGCTGCAGCCGTCCGGTGAATGGGTCGAGCTCAAGGCGGGCGACGCGGTATTGTTGCCGCGCGGCTCAGCCCACACGCTGGCGAGCGAGCCGGGTATCGAGGCGGCGCCGATCCACGGCTATGAGGTCGAGGAAATCTGCAAGGGTGTCTATTGCATGTCGAATGACGGCATGCCCGGCTGCCGTCCGGGGACCTTGCTGTTTTTCGGCAGCATGTATTTCAATCTCGATGGCTTGCACCCCTTGCTCGGCATGATGCCGGACGTGATGCGCGCACATGAGTTGGAGGCCTATGAGCCAGGTATCCCGCATTTGCTGGAAGCGATGGCCCGCGAGGTGACGATGGAGCGCGTCGGCTCCGGCGGCATCTTGGCGCGGCTGGCCGATGTGCTCGCCGCGACCGTCATCCGCTCATGGGTCGAGCGCGGCTGCGGCGACTCTTCCGGTTGGATTGCGGCGGTCAGGGACCGCGAGATCGGCCGGGTGCTGGCCGCGATCCATCTGGAACCGAACCGCGACTGGACGGTGGAGGCTCTGGCGAAGATGATGGGTGCCTCGCGATCAGGTTTCGCCGAGCGCTTCGCAACCATTGTCGGCGAAACACCGGCAAAGTACGTCACGCAGGTGCGGATGCACCAGGCGAGGCAATGGCTGGTCCGCGACCGGCTCAAGATTTCCGTCGTCGCGGCTCGTCTCGGCTACGAATCCGACGCCTCCTTCAGCCGCGCCTTCAAACGGGTCATCGGATCGCCGCCCAGCCATTTCCGGGCCGAGGAACAGGCGGAGATCCGCCAGGCCGGCTAAACGTTGGCCGGCTTATTGCTCGGTAATGCAGGCCGAGCCGGCGCTGCTCTTGCAATATTTGCCGGAGGCCCCGCACCTGCCATCCGAGACTTCCACGACGGTGCCGCTCAACAACAGCTTGCAGTCGCTGGTGGACAGATTGACCGTGCCGTTGAGGTCCTTGATCTTCTTGGCGTCGACCTTCGCGCCGGCGACAACTTTCTTGGCTGCCTGCGCCTCGCCCAGATGCGCCGCCGACAATCCCATACCGGCGACGAGCAGGATCGTCGCAAAACTGCGGAACAGATTTCCCATAGCCAACCCTCCATTTTGGGCCTCCAAATTGGGCTTGCAAAGCCCGTTTGGGACCAAAGGATCAGCCTATTCGACAAATCGGAGCATCCGCATCCCCCGTACGGGGGATGACGGGAAGACTCGAGCATTTCGCAGCCAAGTGGAATCACGTGGCGTCGCACAAATGCGGCTAAAACACATGGATAGAGCGGGATGCACGGTTCACTTTGAACGCATCCCGCTCTAGCGCAGTAAAGACGCTTGTACTTAGCCGGCGTGACGCAGGCTTATTCCGCTGCCCTTGTCGAACAGCACCACCTTGTCCGGGTTCCAGGCAAAGCGCACCGGCTGCTCTATCTGGACGTCGGTCCTGGCAGGCACGGTGGCGCGCAGCATGGCGTCGCCGACCCGCAGCGTCAGGATCTTCTCGACGCCATGGTTCTCGACGTCATGGACCCGCGCCTCGACCGGCGCGCCGGTCTCGAGATAGACGTCCTCGGGACGAATACCGAAGACGAGCGGGCGACCGTCGGTCGCCGCGCCCGTCTTTAGCCCCCACGAAGTCTTGGTACCCCCCGAAGTCTTGGCACCCCCCGCAAACGGCAATTCGAAATTGAGCGGCGCCATCACCGCACGTCCGTTGACGAGCTTGCCGTCGATGAGGTTCATCGGCGGCGAGCCGACGAAGCTTGCCACGTAGGTGTCGCGCGGATTGTTATAGATCTCGTACGGCGTGCCGGTCTGGACGATGCGGCCATGGTTGAGCACGCCGACCTTGTCACCCATCGACATCGCCTCGATCTGATCATGCGTCACGAACAGGAAGGTGGCGCCAAGCTGCATCTGCAGGTTCTTCAATTCGGTGCGCAGCGCCTCGCGCAATTTGGCGTCGAGCGCCGACAACGGCTCGTCCATCAGGAATACCCGCGGCTTGCGCACGATGGCGCGACCGATCGAGACGCGCTGCATCTCGCCGCCTGAAAGCCTGTCGGTCTTGCGGTCGAGCAGATGCTCGATCCTCAGCGTCCTGGCCGCGCGGTCGACACGATCCTTGATCTCGGCATCGGGCAGCCGGCGGATCTTCGGCTTCAGCGGAAATTCGAGGTTCTGGCGTACCGTATAGCGCGGGTACAGCGAATATTGCTGCAGCACCAGCGCCACGTCACGCTCGGCCGCGCCCCAGTCGGCGACATCGACGCCGTCGATGAAGACCTGGCCTTCGCTCGGTTTTTCCAGGCCGGCAATCATGCGCAGCGTCGTCGTCTTGCCGGCGCCGGTCTCGCCAAGCAGGACGAAGAACTCGCCATCGGCGATGTCGAGATCGAGCCCGGTCAAGGCGGTGTGGTTGCCGAATTTCTTCGAGATGTTCTTGAGTTGGATGTGGGCCATCAGAGTCTCACTCCCAGCGATTTGCCGCTCGCCGTGTCGAAGAAATGCGCCTGGCTGGGATCGATTCTGACGAAGACCCTTTCGCCGGGGCCGCTGATGAAGCCGCTCTTGGTGCGCGCACGCAGCATCTTGGAGCCGACCTTGAGGTCGACGATGTCGAAAGACCCGAGCGGCTCGACGATCTGCGTCTCCACCGGCAAGAATCCCTCGGCGGCTTCGCGGCGGACGAGGACGCCTTCCGGCCGGATGCCGAGCGCGAGTTGGCTGCCGGCATGGCCGTTGAGCTTCGACAGCAAGGCGCGCGGGAATTCGAAACCGGCGGCCGCATCGCCGACGGTGACCGAGGCCGATGAGGCTTTCTCGGTCACCGAAGTGTCGGCGACGTTCATCACCGGGCTGCCTACAAATTGCGCGACGAAAAGATTCGCCGGATGCGAATAGACCTCGTCCGGTGAGCCGACCTGCTGCAGCACACCTTCATGCATGATGACGATGCGGTCGGCGAGGCTCATCGCCTCGATCTGGTCGTGGGTGACGTAGATGCTGGTCGAGCCCTGCTTGATGTGCAGCCGCTTGATCTCGGCCCGCATCTCCTCGCGCAGCTTGGCATCGAGCGCCCCGATCGGCTCGTCCATCAGCATCGCCTTCGGCCGCCGCACCAAGGCTCGGCCGATCGCCACGCGCTGCATGTCGCCGCCCGACAGCGCCGACGGTTTCTTGGCGAGGAGATCGCTGATCTGCAGCGTCTTGGCGACCGAGCGCACCTCGCTGTCGATCTCGGCCTTGCTCTTGCGCGTCGCCCTGAGCGGAAAGGCGATGTTCTCATAGACGCTCATATGCGGATAGAGCGAGAACGACTGGAAGACCATGGCGATATCGCGATCGGCGGCCTTGAGGTGCTGGACCGGCTTACCGTCGATGAGGATGTCGCCGCCGTCGATCGTCTCCAGCCCGGCAATCGCCCTGAGCGTCGTCGTCTTCCCGCAGCCCGACTGGCCGAGCAGCACGATGAACTCGTTGTCGTTGATCTTCAGGTTGAGGTCCTTGATGACCTGGACGGCGCCGAAATATTTCTGGACGCCTCGAAGCTCGATCTGGGTCAATGCTGTGCCCCCGGATTTGCCCCTTGCCCGGTGCCGGCCTTCTCCTCCGGCGCGATCTTGGAGGTGATGTTGAAGCCGATCAGGCCGATCAGGATGATGGTCACGCCATAGCTGTGCAGCAGCATGTTCCACGGCTGGCAGAGCGCGATGATACCGAGCACCATCAGCACCTGGCTGCCCGGTTCGAGATATTTCTGGTTGATGTCGCGAAAGCTCATTTGCGGATCGCTCCAAACGACATGCCGCGCAACAGGTGGTTGCGGAGCAGGAAGGTGAAGATCGCGACCGGCAGCAGGAACAGGAAGGTTCCGGCGGCAATCACCGTCCAGTCCGGCAGGCCGGAACCGATCTGGCTGGGGATGAAGGGCGGTGCTGTCTGGGCACGGCGGCTGGTCATGATCAGTGCGAAGGCATATTCGTTCCACGCCGTGATAAAGCAGAACACGGCGGTGGCGGCGATGCCGGTGGCGGCCTCGGGCAGCACGATCTTGAAGAAGGCCTCCATGCGCGTATAGCCGTCGACGAGGGCCGCCTCCTCATACTCCTTGGGGATCTCGTCCATGAAGCCCTTCATCAGCCACACCGAGAAGGACAGGTTGAAGGCGGTGTAAAGGATGATCAGGCCGATATGGGAATCGTTGAGGCCGACCGCCCGGTACATCAGGAACATCGGAATGGCGACGACCACCGGCGGCAGCATGCGTGTCGACAGGATGAAGAACAGTAGGTCCGCCTCGCCTTTTACCTTGAAGCGCGAGAACCCATAGGCGGTGAAGGTGCCCATGCCGACGGCCAGGACGGTCGAGGTTATGGCAACGATCAGTGAGTTCATGAAACGGCTCGGATAGCCCGACCACTGCACCTGGCCCTTGCCGTCGCGCACGATCTTTTCGCCTCCATTGAAGACGACGCGCTCCCACCACGGCGCAGCCGCGTACTCCTCCGGCGACGGCGGGCTGCGCAGCTGCGAACGCTTGGTGAACAACTTGACGAAGGGCGATATCTCCGGCTGGAAAACCACCGTCGGCGGAATGGTGGTGGCGAGGTTGCGCGGCTTGAACGCCGTCGAGGCGATCCAGTAGATCGGCGCCAGGAAGATGATCGTCACCAGCAGGACAGCGACGATGGCGACCCGGTTGAAGGTGATTTCGGAAGAAGTGCGGACTGCGGCCATCTCAGCGCTCCTTCACCTTGTTGAGGTATTTGACATAGATGTTGGTGATCGCCAGCACCATGATCAGCACGATGTAGGCGAGCGCGCAGGAACGCCCGGTCTGCCATTCCTGGAACGCCATCTTGTAGAGCCGGATCGAGATCAGCTCGGCCGTCGGCTGGCTGGTCAGGATGTAGGCGAGGTCGAAGGTCTTGAACGCCTCCATGGTGCGGAAGATGACCGCGATCATCAGGATCGGCGCAACAAGCGGCAGCGTTATGCGGAAGAAGGTGTAGAACGGCCCGGCCCTGTCGATCGCGGCTGCCTCGTAGAGATGCTTGGGCACGGCCGACAGGCCGGCCAGCGACAACAGCATGACGAAGGGCGACCACATCCAGATGTCGGTCAGCGCGACCGCATAGAGCGCCATTTTCGGATCCGACAGCCATTCGAAGGTGCCGAGGCCCAGCGCATAATTGATGATGCCGAAGGACGGATCGTAGAGCAGCTTCCAGAACAGGCCGACGACGGCCATCGACAGCATCATCGGCAACAACAGGAGCGTCGTCAGCAGGCCCTTGAGCGGAATGTCGCGATTGAGCAGCATGGCCACGCCGAAGCCGACGAGCAGCTGGCCGGCGACCGAGATGATGACGTATTTTGCGGTAATGGCGAAGTTGGACCAGACATAGGGATCGCTGAGCAGGTCGCGATAATTTTGCAGCCCGACGAAATTCGCCGCCGCGCTGGTCGAGGCGCGGAAATCGGTGAACGAATAGCCCAGCGAATAGATCAGCGGGAAGATGTTGAAGACGATCAGAAACAGGATCGTCGGGATGATGAAGAGATTGCGGATCGAAATGTCGCTTAGACCGCGAGCGGCGGCCCGCGAGGACCTGTCCAGCGTGGTGATCATCGTGGTCGCCAAGACTCTGCTCCCGGTTCAAAAATCAGAAAAAGAAACGGAGGAGGCACGAACGCCCCCTCCGTGAAACTTCATACTTATTGGCCGCGGCCGTATTTCTTGAAGGTCGCGTTCCAGTCGGCTGCCAGTGCGTCCAGCGTCTCCTTGGCGGTGCCTTCGCCGCCGATCATGTAAGGATAGATGCGCTGGTTAAGCTGCTGCAGCAGTTCCGCGTATTCCGGAACCGCCCAGAAGTCCTTGACCTTGAACATGGTCTCGTAGAACGCCTTGTTGTAGGGCGTGGCGTTCTGGAATTCGGGCGACTTGAGCACGGCGGCACTGCAGGTGTAGCCGCCAAGCGCTGCCCATTTCTTCTGGGTCTCGTCCTTGATGAACCATTCCAGGAACTTCGTCGCCTCTTCCTGCTTCTGCGAGTAGGAAACGATGGAGATGCCCTGACCGCCGAGTGCGGCGAACTGGTCGCCGCCAGGTCCGGCTGGATTGGCGAAGAAGCCGGTGTTCTTGGCGTTCGGGTTCGACGCCTCGTTGATCAACGAGGGGAAGAACGCGAAGTAGTTCATGCTCATCGCGGCCAGGTTTTCAGTGATCGCCTGGTTGTCCTCGACGAAGAACGACTTGGCCCAGCCCGGAGGCGTGAACTTGTAGAGTTCCTTGTAGGCGTCGAGCGCCGCGATCGCCTTGTCGGAGTTGATGAAGCCATCGACCTTGTAGGTCTTATAGTCACCCAGCTCGCCGCCGAAGGAGAACAGCGCGTTTTCGAAGCCCATCGCCATCGCGTCATAGGAATTGTCGGTGTAGATGGCGATGCCGTATTTTTTCTGGTCCGGCCGGTAGAAGAATTCGGCGATGTCGCGTAGCGCCTTGAAATCCTTCGGCACGTCGAGATCGTAGCCATACTTGGCCTTGAAGGCTTCCTTTTCCTTGGGGTCTTCGAACCAGTCCTTGCGATAGGACCAGCCGACGGCGTCGCCTTCGAGCGGAATGGCCCAGTACTTGCTGCTGCCGCCCGGATATTCGGCATAGTATTTCACCGTGGCCGGTGCCATCACTTCACCGACCTTGTGCTTGTTGAAGAAGTCGGTCAGGTCGACATAGTGGCCACCGGTCGAGCCAGCACCAAGCCATTGCGAGTCGCCGACGACCATATCGTAGGCGTCGCCATGGGCGTTGAACTCCGTGAAGGCCTTGGTCTGGAAGTCGGGCCACGGTGTGGTTTCCACCGTGATCTTGACGCCGGTTTCCTTCTCGTACTCGTTGCCGAGTTCCTGCAGGTAATTGGCCGGATCCCATTCCGCCCAGAAGATTGTAAGTTCCTTTTCCTGCGCGTAGACGGACGTTCCGCAGGCGAGCACTAGGCCGATACCAGCAAGCAAGCTGGTCATTGTCTTGCGCATAATGATTTCCTCCCTTGTGCGCATTCTACCGTTCATGAGAACCGGCATCGAGGCCGGCCCTGGTAGTCCTCCCGTGACGGCACCGTTTCGGTCTGTGAGCCTCCTCGCTCGACCGAAACGGATCTCAGCCTTCACCTTTGATCCGCTTTATTTGTCCTGATCTGGTATTACCAATTTAAGAGGAACGTCAAGCCCTTTCTTGGACGGTGGCGGACACGCAGACAAGTTGGCTTCTGCGATATCTGCCTGTTTTCCCTGAATTTTCCTACTCCTTGATACATGAATGCCTTACTTGGGCCGCTGCATCGCTAGTAGCATGAATAGCCAGGTTGAAAATCTGGTCGAACCAGATTGGCGTCATCTCACGGCGGTCGTCGGCGCGATCCCATCTCCTTCAATCATCGATTCGGTCATAGCCGCGCGCACAAGAGCGCCGGCCGCCCATTGCGCAACCGACATCATACTGCGGCTATCCAATCCCCATATATCCTTCAATACGATCAGCACCTCAACACCGAAGATCAATGACAGCGCCTGCGCGAGCCGCTTGAATTCGCGCGGCGGCAACCGGCCTTTGAGTGGCGCGATCGCATCTTTCAAAAGATCGACGCGATGGCCGCGCGTGAAGGCAGGTTCGCCGTCAAGCGTGCCTGCCTGTCGCTGCGCCCACTGGTCGAGCGACAGTTTCAGCGCCGCCTTGAACGTCGCTTCGAAGACCTCGATGCGCGGCATGGCGGTCTCGAACAGGTCGGCGACCCGGCGCTCGGGATCGGCAGAGCTCGATTTCCACGTAAGGATCGGCCCAAGCCCCTCATCGACCACCGCCTGCACCAACGCCGCTTGGCTCGGAAAATACCGATAGGCGGTGGCGCGCGAGACCTCCGCTGCCTCCGCCACCTCGCTGACGGAGGGCGTGGCGCCCGCCTGCATCAGCTTTGTCGCCGTCTCAAGCATGAGACGCCTGGTGCGCGCGCGGGCCCCGCGCTCTACTTGGGGGTTCGGCCCTTGGCTGGCATCGTCGTCCATTGCCGCTTGTTGACGTGAGACATTCATGTCAATACGATACGCGTGTCTCAAAAAATTGCAATGGCCCTTCGCGCCGTCGAAGGGCCGGGCAAAAAGGGGCGGCAGCGCCGAGCACGCCCAAGACCGGGGAAACGCGATGAAGCGCATCTATGTGGTGGGCACCGCCGACACCAAGGGCGAGGAACTCGCATTTCTGGCCGATGCGGTCGCGGCTACCGGCGCTTCGATTGCCCGTGTCGACATCGGAACACGCGGCGCGACCGTGCCGGTCGATGTTTCGGCAGACGAGGTCGCCAGCCACCATTCCGAGGGTCGCAATGCCGTGCTCGGCGTCGACGATCGCGGCACCGCGGTGGCGGCGATGGCTGCCGCCTTTGCCCGGTTTGTCCAGTCGCGCAGCGATATTGCCGGGATTATCGGAATTGGCGGCGGTGGCGGCACCTCGATCATCACCGCAGGCATGCGCACGCTGCCGCTCGGTCTGCCCAAGATCATGGTTTCGACGTTGGCCTCGGGTGACACCGCGCCTTACGTCGACGTCTCCGACATCGTCATGATGCCGTCGGTGACCGACATGGCCGGCCTCAACCGGCTTTCGCGTGTCGTGCTGCACAACGCCGCCCAGGCGATATCAGGCATGGCGACAAAGCCGGCGCCGCCGCCCGAGGGCAAACCGTCGCTCGGCCTCACCATGTTCGGCGTCACCACGCCATGCGTGACCGCGATCGCCGATGAGCTTCGTTCGACTTATGACTGCATGGTCTTTCATGCCACCGGCACCGGCGGCCGCACCATGGAAAAATTGGCCGACAGCGGCCTGTTGTCAGGCGTCATCGACATCACAACGACCGAAGTCTGCGACTTGGTGCTTGGCGGCGTGCTGCCGGCGACCGAAGATCGCTTTGGCGCCATCGCCCGCACCGGGCTGCCTTATGTCGGCTCGGTCGGCGCGCTCGACATGGTCAATTTCTGGGCGCCGCCGACAATTCCGGAACGCTATCGCGGCCGGCTGTTCTATGAGCACAATCCAAACGTCACACTGATGCGCACCACTGCCGACGAAAGCAGAACGATCGGCGAATGGATCGGTACAAGGCTGAGCCTCTGCCAGGGTCCGGTTCTTTTCCTCATTCCGGAGAAAGGCGTGTCGGCGCTCGACATTGAAGGCGGCGCCTTCTTCGACCCTGAAGCCGATGCCGCTTTGTTCGAGGCGATCGAGCGTACCATCAAACCCGCCAAAACGCGGCGCGTGCTGCGCCTGCCGCTTCATATCAACGACCCCGAATTCGCCTGGGCTGCCACAACGGCCTTCCTCGACATCGCCAGACAGTGAGACACCAAGACATGGCCGCCATACCGCGCAAGAAAATCCTGGAGAAATTCCGCAAGATGATCGCGGACGGCGTGCCGATCGTCGGCGGCGGTGCCGGCACCGGCCTGTCGGCCAAGGCAGAGGAAGCCGGCGGCATCGACCTGATCATCATCTACAATTCCGGCCGCTACCGCATGGCCGGGCGCGGCTCGGCCGCCGGCCTGCTCGCCTATGGCAACGCCAACGAGATCGTCAAGGAAATGGCCTACGAAGTGCTGCCGGTAGTGAAGAAGACGCCGGTGCTGGCCGGCGTCAACGGCACCGATCCCTTCGTCATCATGCCGCTGCTTTTGGCCGAGTTGAAGACGATGGGCTTTTCCGGTGTGCAGAACTTTCCGACCATCGGACTGTTCGACGGCCAGATGCGGCAGAGTTTTGAAGAAACCGGCATGGGCTTCGGGCTCGAGGTCGACATGATCGCCGAGGCTCACAAACTCGACCTGTTGACCACGCCCTATGTCTTCAACCCAGACGAGGCGCGCGCCATGACAACAGCTGGCGCCGACATCGTCGTCGCCCATATGGGGGTGACCACCGGCGGCTCGATTGGCGCGACATCGGCTAAATCGCTGGACGACTGTGTGAGCGAGATCGACGCCATCGCCAAAGCGGCACGCTCAGTGCGCGAGGATATGATCCTGCTTTGCCATGGCGGGCCGATCTCGATGCCGGACGACGCCAGATATATTCTCGAGCGCTGCAAGGGCCTGCACGGGTTCTATGGCGCCAGTTCGATGGAGCGGCTGCCGGCGGAAGCCTCGATCGCCAGGCAGACGGCGGATTTCAAGGCCGTCACGTTCGGCGCTGCGTAGAGACCAGCAAAAAGAAAGGTGGGACGATGACCGACAACAGCAAGGTATTCGTATATCCAAAAGACGTCAGCGCCTTCGGCTTCGACTGGGGCAGGCTGTCGCTGACGGTCGCTCCCGAAGTGAACGGCGCAAAGCGATTTTCCGGTGGTGTCGTCGACCTACCGTCAGGCAAAGGCCATACGCGTCATAACCATCCGGGTGCGGAGGAGATCATCTTTGTCATCTCAGGCAATGGCGAGCAGATGGTCGAAGACGAGAAAGGCAACCCGGTCGTCGAGAAAGTCGGCCCCGGCTGCACCATCTATGTGCCGGAAAGCCGCTTCCACTCGACGCTCAATACCGGCGACGGGCCGATGCAGCTTTTCGTCGTCTATTCGCCGGCCGGGCCGGAACTGGCGTTGCGCGACCTGCCGGATTTCAGGCTGCTGCCGCCGGGCGGGAAGTGAGATAGAAGCGCCTAACCCCCGCCCCTGTTCCAGCCCCGGCCCCGATCGCCGAACATGACGTAACCGGCATCGGTCACCGCCACCGTGTCCTCCAGCTTGATGAAGCCGCGCGTCGGGTGGAGCATGGTCGTCTCGACCGAAAGCACCATGTTCTTCTCCAGCGGCTTTGCGGCATAGGTGCCTTCATAGGTCACCGGATGGTTGGTCATCAGGAACGGCGCTTCATGCGTGATCAGCCCCATGCCATGCGCGAAGAAATCAGTATAGGCCGCAACCTTGGATTTCTTCAGAACGCCTTCGGCACGAGAAATCATGTCACCGCCCAGCGTGCCCGCCTTGACCTTGGAGAAGGCCGCCTGCTGCACTGTCTCAATCTCGGCCAGCAGATCCTCGAGTTCGGCGTCAGGGTCGCCCAGCACGCCCATGCGGCAAAGATCGCCGATATAGCCGTGGTAGTTGCCGCCGGAATCGATCGACATCACCTCGCCCTTCCTCCACGCCTGCGGCGAGGCGGCGCGGTTGTGGCTGGAGCCTAGCGTCAACAGGCAATATTCGAAATGCGCGCCGCGATTGGTCTCCTCGCGCCTGAGCTGTTCGATGATCTCGCTCTTGGTCGTGCCTTCGCGTGCCCAGCCGATGGTCGCCAGCATGGAATCGGTGATCAGCTCCGAAGCGATGCGCAGCTTTTCCAGCTCCGCCTCGGTTTTGATTGCCCGCATGCGCTCCAGCATATCAGTCGCATCGATCAGCTTGGCATCCGGCAGCGCGTTGCGGATCAGCATATAGGCGTCGGACGGCAGGAAGGCGGGCTCGATGCCGATGCGGGCATTGCCCTTGCCGATCTTTCGCAAATGCTCGACCGCCAGATTGGCGGCATCGAGCGTACCCCAGCAGGCGGCATGCAGTGTCGGCGTCCAGAACGGATGATTCTGGTGCTCGCCGCCTTCCATGCGGTTGCCGATATAGGCGGCATGCTCCGGCCCACCTTTCTCATAGACGACGACAGGCAGATAACGGCTGTGGCCGATTGCATCCATGGCGGCGAAGAAGATGAACTTGTAGCCGCCAAGCAGATATTGCGTGTTGTGCTTGGAGGTGGCGAGCAGCACGTCGATGCCGGCCTCCTCCATCAGCCCGTCCACCCTGGCCTGGTCGAACGGCACGCTGCCGACGGCATTCTTGCCTGGGGCAATGTTCATGTCTCTCTCCCTGAAATCCCTTAGCCGGCCGCTCGCCGGCACCGGCTTTTCCGGCTCTGAACCTCGGCTATGCTTAAATCTGCATCATTTTGCCCGATCTGGTCCAGCCAGAACGGGCGAACCAGCCCCAAAAGCTGCTCCACCTGCTGCACTTTACTCCAGTCTGGTCCTGCTAGAACCGCGCGTCGAATCGTTTTCTGTACAACTGGTCCAGCGGACGGAAATTTCAAAGCCACGTAGAGATGCGCCAATTCCGTCTTTGGCGAAACCCCGCACAAGGCCCATAATCAGCTTTGCAGGATGCTTACGAGCGTCCGAGGGGTACGGCGGACCCGGCCGGGTCCGCGGAGAGGACGGAGTTCGATCATGCCAGAGTTCACCATTTCCAGACGTACAATGCTGGCCGGTTCGGCATTGCTGTTGGCCTCCACCGCCATGCCGACGATCGGCTCGGCGCAGACGCCGAGAAAGGGCGGACGACTGGTTGTCGCCGCCGATTCCGAGCCGCGCAATCTCAATCCGGCGATTGTCGCCTCGAACGGCGTCTTCTTCATTTCGAGCAAGATCGTGGAAACCTTGGCCGAGGCCTCCTTCGGCGGCAAGGACGGGCTCGATCCGCGCCTGGCGCTCAGCTGGGAAGGTGCCGCCGACGGCCTGTCGGTGACGTTCAAACTGCGCGAGGGCGTCAAATGGCATGATGGGAAGCCATTCACCTCAGCCGATGTCGCCTTCTCGGCGCTGCAGGTCTGGAAGCCGCTGCAGAATCTCGGCCGCACCGTGTTCAAGGATCTGGAGGCGGTCGACACGCCGGACGAAGCCACCGCCGTGTTCAAATTCGCCAAGCCGACACCGTTCCAGCTGATCCACAACGCCTTGCCGGCGCTGAGCAGCGTGGTGCCCAAGCACATCTACGAGACCGGAAAGATCGAGGACAACCCGGCCAACAACGCCCCGGTCGGCACCGGACCGTTCAAATTTGCCGAACACAAGCCCGGCGAATATTACCGGCTGGAGAAGAACACCGACTATTGGGGCAAGGACGAGCCCTATCTCGACGAGATCATCTATCAGGTGCTGCCGGACCGCACGTCGGCGGCCAGCGCCCTGGAAGCCGAAGAGATCCAGCTCGCCGCCTTCTCCGCCGTGCCCCTGGCCGATCTCGACCGCATCTCCAAAGTGCCCGGTCTCAAGGTGATCACCAAGGGTTATGAAGGGCTGACCTACCAGCTCGTCGTCGAGATCAATCATCGCCGCAAGGAGCTGGCCGACCTGAAAGTACGCCAGGCGATCGCTCACGCCATCGACAAGGATTTCGTCGTCAAGACGGTATTCCTTGGCTATGCCGCCACCGCCACTGGCCCGGTGCCGAAAAACGACCCGCAATTCTACACCGCCGACGTGCCGACCTACGCCTTCGACGTCGCCAAGGCCAACGCCTTGCTTGACGAGGCCGGCTACAGCCGGGGCGATGACGGCAAGCGCTTTTCACTGAGATTGCTGCCGGCGCCTTACTTCAACGAAACCAAGCAGTTCGGCGACTATCTGCGCCAGGCGCTCGCCGCCATCGGCATCGACGCCCAGCTGGTCAACAACGACTCTGCCGCGCACATCAAGGCGGTTTACACCGACCACGCCTTCGACCTTGCGGTCGGGCCGCCGGTGTTCCGCGGCGATCCGGCGATCTCGACCACCATCCTGGTGCAGAGCGGTATTCCCGACGGCGTGCCCTTCTCCAACCAGGGTGGCTACAAGAATGCCGATCTCGACGCCCTGATCGCCAAGGCATCGGAGACGCTCGACACCGCCGCCCGCACCGAACTCTACAAGGAGTTCCAGAGAAAAGTTGCCGCCGACCTGCCACTGATCAACGTCGCCGAATGGAGTTTCATCAGCGTCGCCCGCGATACGGTCAACAACATCGCCAACAACCCGCGCTGGGCGGTATCGAACTGGGCGGACACTTGGCTGGAGGGGTAAGGAAGTCTCTTCAGACTTGCGCGCCGCTTGTGTGGGTGCTCAGCTTCAGCGATGAGAGCTTTTTCGCGCCCCCCTCTGTCCTGCCCTCTTTGCCACCACTTGGCATCTCCCCCACGAGCGGGGAGATCGGCTGTCATTGTCGCTTTTGCCAATCTCCAGCGTTGCAAGACGGCCGGCAACGCCGAAACTGCCAATCTCCCTCCTTGTGGGGGAGATGTCCGGCAGGACAGAGGGGGGCGCCGTAGAGCGCGGCACCGAAGACTTGGCTCTCCTATCGGCGTTGCGCCATGACCCGCGCCGTCATCCTCCTTCGCCGCCGTCTCGTCGGCAGCATCTTCGTGCTGCTGATTGTCGTCATTGGCACCTTCCTGCTGCTCGAAGCCGCTCCCGGCGACGCGGTCGATGCCTATATCGTCTCGACCGGCGGCGACGCCGGCATGATCGAGCTGTTGCGTCACCGCTGGGGGCTCGACCAGTCTGAGCTGACGCGGCTGGCCAATTACCTTTGGGCGCTGCTGCATCTCGACCTTGGCCAGTCGGTCACCTTTTCGCGGCCGATCCGCGAAGTCGTCCTCGAGCGCCTGCCCAACACGCTTCTGTTGATGGGGAGCGCCACCGCGCTCTCCTTCGGCCTCGGCTCGGCGCTCGGCATCTATGCCGGCGCCAGACCCGGCAGCTTCCGTGATCGTTTCCTGTCCATCGGCTCGCTGGCGCTCTATGCCGTGCCGGGCTTCTGGCTCGGGCTTGTGCTGATCATTGTCTTCGCCGTCGACCTGCGCTGGTTTCCGATCGGCGGCATCGAGAGTATCGTCTCGGCCAGGACCGGCCTCGATCGCGCCGCCGATATCGCCCGCCATCTCGTCCTGCCGGTTTCGGCGCTCGGCTTCATTTATCTCGCGCTCTATCTGCGCATGACGCGCGCCGGCATGGCCGAGGTGTGGCGACAGGACTTTGTGCTGGCCGCCCGTGCCAGGGGACTTTCCCGCCGTCGCATCGTGCTCGCTCACGTCGCCCGTAACGCGCTGTTGCCGCTGGTCACCATGCTCGGCCTGCAATCCGCGCAGATGTTGGGCGGCAGCGTCGTGATCGAGAGCGTCTTTTCCGTCCCCGGCCTCGGCCGACTGGCGCAGGAAGCGGTGGCCGCGCGGGATACCCCACTACTGCTCGGCATTATTCTCACCAGCGCTGTCCTGGTCGTCATCATCAACGTTCTCGTCGACATCGCCTACGTCTTCCTCGATCCGCGCGTCGGCGCCAGTGAGGCCAGCGCATGAGTCCGCTTGCCCGCTTCCTGCGCACGCCGGAGGCTGTCGCCGGCGCGGTCATCCTGGCGGCGCTGTTTGCCATGGTTTTTGCCGCGCCTTTGTTCTTTCCCGGCGATCCGCAGGCGATTGCCGGACCGGCATTGCTGCCGCCCTTCCAGGATTGGTCGCTGCCGCTCGGCACCGACCGGCTCGGCCGCGACGTGCTAGCCGAGCTTCTCCACGGCGCCCGCACCTCGCTGGCGGTCGGGCTGGCAGCAGCAGCCGTCGCCCTTGCCGTCGGCGCCATAATCGGCACGTTGGCCGGTTTTGCTGGCGGCGTTGTCGACGAGATGCTGATGCGCATCGCCGACGCGTTCCAGACCGTGCCAGCCTTCCTGCTGGCTTTGGCTTTCGTGAGCATTGTCGGGCCGTCGCTCGGCGTCGTCGTCGCGGCGATCGCGCTTGGCGCCTGGACCGGACCGGCACGCGTGGCGCGGGCCGAAGTGCTGTCGATCCGCGAGCGCGATTTTGTTGCCGGCGCCCGCGTCATCGGCATGCATCCGTTGGAGATCGCCTTTCGGGAGGTGCTCCCCAATGCGCTGCCGCCGGTAATGGCTTTGTCGTCGGTGATCGTCGCCGCGGCGATTCTCACCGAAGCGGCATTGTCCTTTCTCGGCCTCGGCGATCCCAACCGGGTTACCTGGGGCGGCATGATCGCCGAAGGCCGCGCCGTGCTGCGCACCGCGCCCTTCCTGTCGATCATTCCGGGCGTAGCGCTCGTGCTCACCGTGCTCGGCGTCTATCTCGCCGGCGAAGGCGTCGTCGAGACCACGGCGATGAGGAGGAGCCTGTCGTGACGGCGCTTGCTTCGATCCGCAATCTGACGGTGACCTATCGCCGTGACGGCGCCGAGGTAGCGGCGCTGAAGAATGTCGGCTTCGACATCACCGCCGGCGAGCGCTTTGCCATCATCGGTGAAAGCGGTTCGGGCAAGAGCACGCTGGCGCTGGCCATTGCCGACCTGCTGCCGGCCACCGCCAGGATCGAAGGCCGCATCGATTGGCTCTTGCGCCCGCCACCAATGTTTGGTGCCAAGGCACCCCCCTCTGTCCTGCCGGACATCTCCCCCTCAAGGGGGGAGATCGGCAGTTCCGCAGCCGGTTCCTTTCCGCCAGCTTCGGTGATTGGCGAAGGCAGAGATGAAAGTGCAATCTCCCCCCTTGAGGGGGAGATGTCCGGCAGGACAGAGGGGGGTGCGACGGGACGCCAACCTGCAAGCCTTCGCGACCATGCTCCAATCGGTGGCCGTGACATCGGCTTCATTTTCCAGGACCCATCCGCAAGTCTCGACCCGGTGATGCCAATCGGCAAGCAGATCGCGGAAGTCGCGTGCACTCATCTCAGCCTCAGTTGGCGAGACGCCTATGCCAAGGCAAAAACCCTGCTCGAGCGCGTCCGCCTGCCCGATCCGGACGCTGCCCTCTGCGCCTTCCCGCACCAGCTCTCCGGCGGCCAGAAGCAGCGTGTGGCGATCGCCGCGGCGATTGCTGCCGGTCCGAAACTGCTGATCGCCGACGAGGCGACCAGCGCGCTGGATACGATCGTGCAGGCCGAGATCGTCGGGCTGATCCGGCGACTGGTGGCCGAGGACGGTATGACGCTGCTGTTCATCAGCCACGACATTGCGCTGGCCGCTGAGCTTGCGGAGCGCATCGCGGTGTTCCGGCATGGCGAGCTGCTCGAGCTCGGTTCGACAGCCCAAATCGTCAATGCGCCGCGTCACGCATACACTCGTGTGCTGCTTGACGCTCATCTCGGCCTCGACGCCGAGCCGCTGTTGCGGCGAACATGACCGACCCGCTGCTCGCCGTTTCCGGCCTGACCAAACGATACAGTCGCGGCGGCAAGATCATCGCCGCGGTCGACGACGTTTCCTTCCACATCGACCCCGGCGAGACGCTGGCGCTAGCCGGACCTTCCGGCAGCGGCAAGTCGACGATAGCTCGTCTAGTGCTCCGGCTCATCGAATTCGATACCGGCCGTATCGAATTTGAAGGCAGCGATTTCCTGTCGCTGAACGGCGCTGCCTTGCGCGGCCGGCGCGCCCGTCTTCAGATGGTGTTTCAGGATCCGCTCGCCGCCTTGAACCCACGCGCCACAGTCGCGCGTGTGCTCGACGACCCCTTGCGCATCCATCACATTGCCTCTGGCCCCGAGCGCCCGCGCCGTATTGCAGCTCTGCTGGAACGCGTCGGCCTCAGCCCCGGTCTCGCCGGCCGCGCCATTCACGAAATTTCCGGCGGTCAGCGCCAGCGCGTTGCAATCGCCCGCGCCATCGCCACGAAACCGTCGCTGGTCGTGCTCGACGAGGCCGTGTCGGCGCTCGACGTTTCGGTTCGTGCGCAGATCCTGCAACTGCTGCTCGACCTTCAACGCGAGGAGCGCATCGCCTATCTATTCATTTCGCACGATCTCGGCGTCGTCCGTGCCATCGCCCACCGCATGGCCATTCTGGACGCCGGGCGGATTGCCGAGAGCGGCGATGCCCGCACCGTCATCGACGTGCCGCAATCCGCGATCGGCAAGGCGCTGGTAGCGGCAGCGCCAAGACTGTCAAGGCTCGAACAGGACGCATCATGACCGACGCCGAAGCCCGAGCCGAAAAACTGTCGCGCGAACTCGATTCCGCCTTCCGCAACCGCGCCGATCTCTATCGTCTGTTCCTCGACGAGCTAACCGCGGAGTTGGGCGCGGAAAAAGCCGAGGCGATTATGATCCGTATAATCGAACAACGCGGCAAGGAGGTTGCGGCGGCGGCCTTTGCCGATTTCGGCCCGAACGATGCACCGGCGATCGGCGAGGCGTTCCTGGCCGTCAGCCCGGATGGCGGCCGCATGTATCCGACCGACGTCGAACGCAGCCAAGGCCGCATCGCCTTCAAGGTCAAGCGCTGTCCGCTGAAGGACGCCTGGGTCGAAGCCGGCGTCGGCGACGAGAAGCTCGCCACGCTCTGCCGAATCGCCGGCGCCTTCGACCGCGGCCTGTTCGAGGCCACCGGAGTGCGCTTCGACAACGTCACCTGGACGCCGGGCCACGGTTCCGGCTGCTGCCACATCGCCTTGACCAACCGGGATGCCGGCTAGAGCTGCATCCATGCAGCACATTCAGGTGCCGGCAGGACGTGGAACTTCGTCGCGGCGCGCGAGCTTCGGTGTTTGGCAGCACGCCCCAAAACAAAAAAACCCCGGCGCTGTAAGGCTACCGGGGTTTTTGCGGGGGCTGGACCTGCCTTGGTGTCTCGCTGTGTCTGCTTCGTGCGAGTCCCTGACGGGGATCGAACCAATCGGCCAGCAAAACGAAAACGGCCCGCACAAGGCGGGCCGTTTTCGAATTTGGTTGCGGGGACAGGATTTGAACCTGTGACCTTCAGGTTATGAGCCTGACGAGCTACCGGGCTGCTCCACCCCGCGTCAACCCTAGAAGTAAGCCTTGGCTCACTGGATTCAAGCTTCCGCCAAATGAAAAGGCCGCTTGCGCGGCCCGATATCCCGTTGGCGGGCCTGTTCGTAAGGAGAAGATTAAACAACGTGCGCTTGGCAGACCTGGCAGCGACCTACTCTCCCGCGTCTTGAGACGAAGTACCATCAGCGCTGGAGCGTTTCACGGCCGAGTTCGGAATGGGATCGGGTGCAGCCGCTCCGCCATAACCACCAGGTCGGCAAAACGCACGTTGCTCGAGAAGCTGTTTTCTGTGCCATCCATCTCGGCGCAATCCAAGGATTGTCACCAGAAATGGGCATTAGGAATGAGAACGATCAAGCCGATCGAACTATTAGTACCGGTAAGCTTCAAGCGTTGCCGCTCTTCCACACCCGGCCTATCAACGTGGTCGTCTTCCACGGTTCTCAGGGAATACTCGTTTTAAGGTGGGTTTCCCGCTTAGATGCCTTCAGCGGTTATCCCGTCCGGATATAGCTACCCTGCTATGCGGCTGGCGCCACAACAGGTCCACCAGAGATCCGTCCATCCCGGTCCTCTCGTACTAGGGACAGATCCTTTCAATATTCCTACACCCACGGCAGATAGGGACCGAACTGTCTCACGACGTTCTGAACCCAACTCACGTACCGCTTTAAATGGCGAACAGCCATACCCTTGGGACCTGCTCCAGCCCCAGGATGCGATGAGTCGACATCGAGGTGCCAAACAACCCCGTCGATATGGACTCTTGGGGGTCATCAGCCTGTTATCCCCGGCGTACCTTTTATCCGTTGAGCGATGGCCCTTCCACGCGGGACCACCGGATCACTATGACCGACTTTCGTCTCTGCTCGACTTGTCAGTCTCGCAGTCAGGCAGGCTTATGCCATTGCACTCAGCGAACGATTTCCGACCGTTCTGAGCCCACCATCGCGCGCCTCCGTTACTCTTTAGGAGGCGACCGCCCCAGTCAAACTACCCACCATACATTGTCCCGGACCCGGATAACGGGCCGCGGTTAGACATCCATAGTGATAAGGGTG